>JACOUI010000150.1 GCA_016177915.1 Planctomycetia bacterium | reverse complement strand
GGACGGCAAGGTGTCGCAGGTTTTGGTAAAACCGGGAACGCAGGTGGAAACGGGCGACTTGGTGGTCGCAATCGAGTGACGATCTCAACCGACCTCGCGTCAAGGAAAATCGCGACTGAACAGCTCAGGGCTTTCCAGCCTCCACCGACCCCGCGTCGGTGGGGCAACGATTGACAGCTAGCCACGACAAGAAGAACATTCTCGGTTTGTGATCGCACGCCCTTTCGTTGGACAACTCACTCATGAAAATCACCAACGTCACGATCACGATTGTCGATGTGCCGCAGAAACCGCCGGTTGCGCCCTACCGGTCGCAGATCCGCTCGACCTCCACGCTGCAAAGCGCCATCGTCCGCGTCGATACCGACGAGGGGCTCACCGGCTGGGGCGAGCACAACGTCAACTTCATGCTCGGCCAAATCAGCGGCCGGGCGATGCAGCGCGACGCCCGCCAGTGGCTCATCGGCCGCGACCCGCTCAATATCGAAAAGTACCATCGCGACTGCCCGTTTGAGGTGCGGCTCAAGTCCGGCGTGGAAATGGCGCTCTTGGACATCGCCGGGAAGGCGGCGGGCGTGCCGGTGGCGGTGCTCCTGGGCGGGATCATCCGGCCGCAGGTGGAGGTGGCCGCCTGCATGGGCATTCAGACCTACGAGCGGGCCGGCGAGATTGCGTCGTACTACGTCGAACAGGGCTTTGGCACGCTCAAGACGAAGGCGGGCCACGACATGCAGGAAGACCTGGAGATGGTCCGCGGCATTCGCGACGCCGTCGGCATGAGGCTCAAGCTCCGCATCGATCCCAACCGCGGTTACGATCCGCACCAGGCGGCAGAGCTGGCCCGGCGGCTGGAGGAATATGACCTTGAGTATCTCGAGCAGCCGATCCCGGCCGAGCCGCTCACCGACGCCACGTGGCTGCGGCGGCAGACGAAAACCCCGATCGCGCTCAACGAGAGCGTCACCGACCCGGCGAGCGTCTGGGAGATTCTGCGCTTGGAGGCAGCCGATTTCATCCTTCCGGACACCTACGAAGCTGGTGGAATCTGGCCCTGCGTGAAGATCGGCCACCTCTGCGAGGCGGCCGGCATCCCCTGCATCATGCACTGCGGACACGACCTGGGTCCCAAGACGGCGGCGATGGTCCATGTCGCCGCCGCCTGTCCGGCCTACACGTTGGCCAACGACACGACGTACTACGGGATCGTGGAGGACGTCACGGTCGAGCCGCTCGTCATTTCGCGCGGGAAGATCGCCGTGCCGAATAGGCCAGGTCTGGGGATCGAGGGGGACGAAGAGAGGCTGCGGAAGTTCGCGGTGGATTGTTGATGCAGGCGGTAGCCATCTCGCTCCGCGAGATGTAGCCTGATGGCGCCAAGACGCCGGCGCGTGCGCAAGCGGTCCCGCCGGGCGCGTCGCGTAATCCGAATTCCGCTGCCTCGCGCGGACGTGTGGGCTGCAAGAACGGCAGGCGGGTCGCCTACCCTACGAAAGGAGTTGCCATGTCTTCGCTCAATCGACGGCAATTTGTGGAAAAGTCCGTGCAAGGAGCCATCGCCGCCGGCACCGTCGCCGCCATGTCGCGCTCGGCCTTCGCCCTGGCCAACGACACGCTCTCCGTCGCCATCATCGGCTGCGGCGGACGCTGCCGGGCGTTTTTGGACCCGCTCTTGTCGCGGAAGGACGCGGCCATCACCGCGCTTTGCGATCCCGACGAAAACCGCCTGGGCGAATTGGCCGCGGCGCTGGAAAAGTCGCAGGGGCGGCGGCCGGCGGCCTACGCCGATTATCGCAAGCTGCTGGACGACGGCTCGATCGACGTCTGCTTCATCGCCACGCCCCACCACCAGCACTCGCCGATCGCCGTCCCCGCCGTGATCGCCGGCAAGGACGTCTACGTCGAGAAGCCCGCCTCGCACGTCTTTCGCGAAGGGCGGCTGCTGGTCGACGCCGCCAAAAAGCACGGCCGCATCGTCCAGCACGGCACGCAAATGCGGTCGAGCGAAGTGACGGCCAAGGCGGGCGAGGTGCTCGCTTCCGACCTGCTGGGCAAGATCAAGATCGCCAAGGCCTGGAACGTGCAGCGGCATTCGCACCGCCAGGCCGTGCCCGATTCGTCGCCGCCCAAGGGCGTGGACTACGACGTTTGGCTCGGCCCCGCGCCGAATCGGCCCTTCAACGCCAACCGCTTCCACGGCAACTGGCAGTGGTATCGCGACTACGGCAACGGCGACATCGGCAACGACGGCGTGCATGACATCGACATGGCGCGGTTCGGCCTGGGCGTTTCGACGCACCCCGTGCGGATCACCGCTCACGGCAGCCGCATCGACCTGACCGGCGAGCGCGAGTACCCCGACAACATGCTCGTCGCCTACCAGTATGCCGACGACAAGGTGCTGATCTACGAAGACCGCGGGTTCACGCCCTACGGCCTGCACGGATACGACAGCGGCAACGCCTTCTACGGCACCGAGGGCTACATGATCTTCACCCGGCGGGGGTTTTTCGAGGTGCGCCTCGGCCGCAAGGAAGAGCCGGGGCCGACGCTCCGCGGCGGGACGGGCATGCCGGAGCACGTCATGAACTTCTTGGAGTGCGTGCGCAGCCGCAAGGAGCCGAACGCCTCGGCCGAGATCGCGCACCTGACGTGCGGACTCGTGCATCTGGGCGAGATTGCCTATCGCGTCTCGCGGGTGCTCGAATTCGACCCGGCGACGGAGACGATCAAGGGCGACGCCGAAGCGGCGGCGATGCTGACCAAAGAGTATCGGGCGCCGTGGAGGATGCCAGAGAAGGTTTGACAGACGCTACTCTGTCGACGCGTGCAAACCGGGTTTCTTGCCGCGCAGGCCGAGCCACAGAATGGCGAAGCCGAGGATCAAGCAGACCACCACGATTGCCGTTCGCCAGGCGGAGCGTTGTGAATTTCCGTCCAACGCCGTGGCGCGCGGCTGGTTTCGCGGGTCCGGAGGTGTCGTTGCATCAGCACTCGGCGGCGGGACTGGTGCAGCATCGAGCGCCGGCGGCGGGACCGGCGCCGCGCCGACGACCGTCGGCACGTCAGGGGCGCCCAGCGCACCCGAACGCACGCGGGCCGCAAGCTGCGGTTCGAGCTTCTCGAGCCGGGCGAATTGCGCCTTCGCCTCCGGCAGCGGGCAGGCGTCGAGGTATTGCAGAATCTGCTGCCGGACGAAGGACTGCGTCTCGCCCGCGCTTACAAAAAGCTCGACCAGCCGCGGCAAGGCCGACCAATCCTCCCACCTTGCCAGGTCGCCGATAACACGTTCCGCACTCTCGGGCGAATGGAGCGACTGCCGCAGCGAAGCCGCCAGAGGCACGCGCGACATCAACTTCGCGTCGTCGCCGTGAAAACGGATGGCCGCTACGACCGCCGCCACCTCGCCGGGATCGGCCTTAGCGTTGGCCAGAAACGTTTCTTCAACAATGGGAAGGCCCGTCTCGCGGCGAATGGCCAGGAACGCAGCCACGGCGGCGTCGACCTCCTGCCGCGGCCGGTCCGTGGGTCCGGCAAATAGCGCTTCGATCGCGCGGGCGTGTTTTTCATTGCCGCAGACGCCCAGCATCGTCAGGTACAACCGCCGCAGCCGGCTGCTGTTGTTCTGGTCCATCGCTTTTCCCAAAAGGGCGTCCGGGTCGAGCTTCTCGCGCAAAGGCCGCAGGTCGGCATAGGGCGCTAGCGCGAACTCGGCGTAAGCATCGGTCGAAAGGACATCGTTGTCGTCGTCGAGGTACGGCAGGATGAACGCCAGCCGCTCCGGTCCCTTGGCCGGTAGCGTCGCCAGCCGCCGCACGTACTCGACCCCACGGTCATTCAACTCGATCGGGACGGACCATTCGACGAGGCCGCGGCCGGCGTCGCGCGTCCCGCGAAGTAGGAATGGCGTGCCCAGTTTGGCGTTGGCCACGAGAATGGCTTCGACGGAAAACGGCTGGCGGGACGCCTGCCCCCCGGGAAGAATTTCCGCCCCCTTCAAGACCGCAAACACCTCAAACCTCGCCGTGGGCACGTCGCTCTTGCCCGCGTCGCGCGGCCTATCGGCCAGCCGCGCCAGCACGATCTCGTCGTAGCTCTCGGCCTCCATGCTGAGCGTCGTTTTCACGCCCTCGCAAAACGGGCAGGCCCGGGCGATATCGGCCGCCCCGAGCGCAACGAGCGTCGTCAAGGAAACCCAACGCCAAAGCACAAACCGCTCTCCTGTCGTTTCCGGTGCGCAAGGGCAAAGTGCTGGCGTTGCCAGCGAGAATATGAAACGAGACGCGATACACTCAGTATCGGCACGCTCCGTGCGCTCCCGCAAGGCGGGGCGCCATGGGATTGCGCCGTTCCAGGCGGTTGCACGCCGGCCGGTATCGCGGTTAGTGTTTGGATGACGCTTCCGCCACGACATTCGATGACCTTCGATGCTTCAGCGCCTCCGCCACTTCCTCGAGCTTATCCGCTTCAGCCATACCGTCTTCGCGCTCCCCTTCGCCCTCTTAGCCGCTCTCATGGCCTGGCACGCGCGGGCCGCCCGCCAGCCGCCCGAGCCCTGGCGATGGCAAGAGCTAATTGGCTTGGTCTTGTGCATGGTCTTTGCCCGCAGCACGGCCATGGCCTTCAACCGTCTGGCCGATCGCAAGATCGACGCGCTGAATCCCAGAACGCAGAATCGCCACCTCCCCCGCCGGCTGCTTACCGTTCCGGCCGTGGCCGCGTTCACCCTCATTTGTGCGGCCGCCTTTGTGACCAGCACTCTCCTTTTCCTTCCCAACCGCTGGCCGCTGTACCTGTCCGTCCCCGTCCTGGCGTTCATCTGCGGCTATAGCTACGCCAAGCGATTCACGTCGCTGGCCCATTTCTGGCTCGGGGCGGCGCTCATGCTGGCCCCCGTCTGCGCTTGGCTGGCGATCTCGGGCTTCGAGGGAATCCTCCCGGCCGTCGTGCTTGGCGGGGCGGTGCTGTTTTGGGTTTCGGGCTTCGACATCATCTATGCCTGCCAGGACTACGACGCGGACGTGAAGTCCGGCCTGAAGAGCGTCCCGGCGCGGCTGGGCCTGCGGCGGGCGCTGCGCATCGCCGCGGGATGCCATCTCGTCACGCTCGGCAGCCTCTTCGCCTTGCCGGCGGCCTGTCCGGCGCTCGGCTGGATTTACTACGCCGGCCTGGGCCTCGTGGCCGTGCTCCTCCTCTACGAGCACCTGCTCGTCCGGCCGGACGACCTGACGCGCGTCAACGTGGCGTTCTTCAACGTGAACGCGGTGATCGGCATCGGGCTGTTGGCCGTCGGGGCGGCCGATTTGTGGCTGTGAGGTGACGTCAGGCGAGGGCGGCGGAAGCACGGCGCGCGAAAAAAGGGGGCGTAACCCAGGTGGGTCACTCCCCCGGAACGGATTCAGCAGCGGTTCCGGCGACGGTCGGGCGCACGCGCGGGTCGCGGTGCAGCACGCCGGCCCAGCGCCACTATTGCGCGTACAGATCCAGGTACCGCCCGTCGTACGACGGGCACATTGCCGGGCGAAGCGCCGACGGTCGCCATTGGCGAATCCAGCGAAGCTGACAGGCGGCGCCCGCGCCGGTTGTCGGACCGTGATGCGGTGCTGGAGTTCCGCGCGCTTTTGCAGCGGTTCATCGCCGTCTGCCAGGCCGTGGCGTATGCGCACAGCCGCGGGGTGATCCACCGGGACATCAAGCCGGCCAACATCATGCTCGGCGAATTCGGCGAGACGCTGGTGCCATTCTCGTGGGGCGCGTCCCGCCTGCCGTTTCTTACCATGCACAATCTAGGCAGGCGGCCGCCTGCCCTACGAAATGCGAACCACCACGCGGCCGGTGATCTGCCCGGTGAGAATCCGCGGCACGAACTCGCCCACGTGCGCCAGGTCCGCCTCCTGGGCCAGATCACCGAGCCCCTCTAGTTTCCACTTTCCGGCGAAATCCTGCCAGAGCTGCTGGCGGACGGCGTGCGGACTCCACGACGAAGTGATGCCGGCCAGCGTGACGCCGCGGAGGATGAAAGGATAGACCGTCAGCGGCAGGTCGGCCCCGCCGACGAGCCCCATCGCCGCCACGCACCCGCCGACTTGCGTGGAACGTAACAGCGTCGCGAGCGTCTTTCCGCCGACCGTGTCCGCCGCCCCGGCCCACACCGCCTTGAGCAGCGGCCGGTCCGTGGAATCGCTGACCTCCTCGCGGCCGATGACGCGCGCCGCCCCCAACGCCCGCAGCCACGGCTCCTTGTCCTTCTTCCCCGACACGGCGACCACGCGATAGCCGAGCTTTGCCAGCAACTTGACGGCCAACGACCCCACGCCGCCGGTCGCGCCGGTGACGACGACTTCGCCCTTGTCCGTCGTGACGCCCTGCCGCTCGAGCGCCTGCACAGACAGCCCCGCCGTGATCCCCGCCGTGCCAAGGATCATTGCCTCGCGGGCGGAGAGACTTTCCGGCGGCAGAAACACCCATTCCGCAGGGACGCGGATTTGCTCGGCCCAGCCGCCCCATTGCCCGGCGCCAAGCTCATAGCCGGTGACGATGACGCTCTGCCCAGCGCGAAACTGCGGCGAGTTGCTTTCGATGACCTCGCCGGCGGCGTCGATGCCGGGCACGTGCGGCAGTGTTTTGGCCACGCCGGGATGCCCGGTGGCCGCCAGGGCGTCCTTATAGTTCAGCGACGACCAGCGGACGCGAATGCGCACGTCGCCCGGCGGCAACTCGGCGATCGGCCGGCTCGTGACATCGCCGCGGACATTCCCCTGTGCGTCCTTCGTCACGTAATAACAGCGAAACGTTTCGTTGCCGGCCATGGGTCTCTTCCTCTCGCGCTCGTCCTCGATGGTCTTCGTAGCCCTCACGCTCCGCGTGAGGAAGCCCGAATCTGTTTGCCTGTTGCTCGACGAACCGCGCTGGAGCCGAGCAGCGCCGCTGGCGGCGCAGGCTACATCGCGCGGAGCGCGATGGCTACGTGTCTGCCAGCGTACATGCAAACTCAAACCGCACGGCCAGCTTCTCAGCGGACGTCACCTTCGCCTCCAGGAAATAAGCCGTCGCCAGCCGTTCCGTGAGCACAACCTCGATGGAGGTCGTCTGCCCTGGCCGGACGATTTGCTTGAACCGCACGTCGTTCATCCGCGTGGCGACGGGGACGCCGCCGCCCGCGGGCGACACGTGGCGCGACAACAGCACCGCCCCCGCCTGCATCGCCGACTCACAGAGCAGCACGCCGGGCACAATCGGGAAGCCGGGATAGTGTCCCGGAAAGAAATACTCGTCCTCCCGCCACGTCTTGCGGCAGACGATCCGCGACTCTTCCCACTCGACGATCTCATCGAGCAAGAGGAACGGCGGGCGGTGTGGGATGGCGGCGAGGATGCGCGGGTCGGTCATGCCATCGAAATCTCGGGTGGCACGCCCTGAGGACGCATGGACGCGACCGAAGGGCGTGGATTGGGCCCACGACATTGTACCAGCTTGCCGGTAGCACGCGCCGAGCCGGGTGGCACGCCCTGAGGCCGCATGGACGCGACCGAAGGGTGTGCGAGGCGCGGAAGCATGCCATACTTGCCACAGGAAGTGAAATGGACACAATGCGGCCAAGCTGGCAACCGGGGTTTTCATGCGACAGAGTAAGTCATGAGCGCCGCCACCGATACTCGCATCGCCGAGGCGCTGGATCTCCTCGACGACGCTGCCCGGCAGGGAAAACTGTCGAAGAGCGCCGCGGCCAACGTCCGCGCCTGGCTGACCGATCCGCGCTACGGGCCCTACGCCGCCGAGACCGCCCGGCACGTCCACGAGGGCCTGTGGAAGGAGCTCGACGACGCCTTCTTCACGGTGATTCCCTTCGGCACCGGCGGCCGACGCGGGCGGATGTACCCGATCGGCTGCAACGCGATCAACGACCGCACGATCGGCGAGAGCGCCCAGGGCCTGGCCGACTACGTGCTTTCGCAGCGGCGCCCGGGCGACACGCCGCCGTCGTGCGCGATCGCCTACGACACGCGCCACCGCTCCCGGCACTTTGCCGAGCTGTGCGCCGAGGTGCTGGCCGCCGCCGGCTTCAAGATTTGCTTCCTCGACGGCTATCGCAGCACGCCCGCGCTTTCCGTCGCCGTGCGGCACAAGCGCTGCTCGTGCGGGATCATGGTGACGGCCAGCCACAACCCGCCCAGCGACAATGCGGTGAAGATCTACGGGTCCACGGGCGGGCAGCTCGTCCCGCCGCACGACGCCGGCGTGATCGACCGCGTGCGGCGCGTGGCCGACGTGCGCCGCAAGCCCTTCGCGCAGGCCGTCTCCGCCGGCCAGATTGAGTTCTGCCAGGACGAAATCGACGCGGCGTATCTGGTCGGTATCCTGTCGCAAAGTGTCCCCGGGCCGCGCGACTTGAAGATCCTGTTTTCGCCGATGCACGGAGTCGGGGCGCACGCCGTCTGCCCGGCGCTTATTCAGGCCGGATTTCCCGATGTCGAGGTCTTCGGCCCGCACGCCGCGCCCGACGGCGATTTCCCCAACGTCCCCGGCCACGTGGCCAATCCCGAGAACCCGCAGACCTTCGAGGCCCTGATCGAGCACGCACTGGCCACCGGCAAAGACCTCGCCGTTTCCACCGATCCCGACGCCGATCGGATCGGCGCGGCGGCACCGGTCGCGCCGGGGGGACCGTGGGCGACGATCGCCGGCAACCCGCTCTGCGCCTTGCTCACGCATTTTCTGCTCGAATCGCGCCGCGCGGCGGGAACGCTCTTGCCGCGGCACTTCGTCGCAAAAACGCTGGTGACGACGGGACTGGTGCGGCGAATCGCGGAAGACTTCGGCGTGCGGTGCGTGGGCGACCTCCTGGTCGGCTTCAAATGGATCGCCGAGGCGATCGACCGCGAAGGGGCGGAGCATTTCGTGTGCGGCTGCGAGGAATCGCACGGCTTCCAGGCGGGGACCTACGCCCGCGACAAGGACGGGGCCGTGGCCGTCGTGCTGCTGGCGGAGTTGGCCTCCGCCTGCAAGGCACGCGGCGAAACGCTCCATCAGCAGCTTGACCGCCTGTACCTCCGCTACGGCTGCCACGCCGAACGGACCGTCTCGGTCGCGCTCCCCGGTTCGCAGGGCAGGGAGCAAATGCAGGCCCTGATGGCCAGGCTGCGGCGCGAGCCGCCAAAGGCATTGGCCGGCCTTGCTGTCGCGCGGATCCGCGATTACGAAATGCGGACGGAGCAAACGCCGGACGGAGAAACGCGACCGCTCGCCGGTCCGCGCGGCGACCTTGTGTTCCTCGATCTTGAACGGCCGGACAACTCCGTGGCCGTGCGGCCCTCCGGCACGGAGCCGAAGATCAAGATGTACTTGTTTGCCAGCGAGCCGCCGGTTGCCGCGGGCGAGCTGGCCGCGTCCAAGGCGCGATTGCAAAAGGTGCTGGACGATTTGGCGGCGGACATCGCACTGTTCGCGCGAGGAACGAAGTGACGACGCGGAGAACGTGCATTGGCCCTTCGAGCCTACTTGCAGCTCTTCCGCCTGCCCAACGTCTTCACGGCGCTGGCCGACGTGCTCTTGGGCTTCTTCTTTATATTCAACCCGGCCGCCCAGCCGCCGTGGGGCCAGTTGGCGCTCTTGCTTTCGGCGTCGGCGCTGCTCTACACCTCCGGCATGGTGCTCAACGACGTCTTCGACGCGGACGTCGACGCCATCGAGCGCCCCGAGCGGCCCATCCCCTCGGGCCGCATCGATCGCGCCTGGGCGCGGCAGCTTGGCTTCTCGATGCTGCTGGCGGGAGCCGGATTGGGGTGGATCGCCTCGCAAACGAGCGGGCAGTTGCGGCCCGGCATCGTCGCCACGGCGCTCGCCCTCCTGGTCGTGCTCTACGACACCGTCCTCAAGCGGACGCCGATCGCGCCTCTCGTGATGGGCTCCTGCCGGTTTTGCAACGTGCTGTTGGGAATGAGCGTCGCGGCGGCCGCGTGGGTGCAAGTCCACTACGTCGTGGCGGCCGGCATCGGCCTCTACGTCGCCGGCGTCACCTGGTTCGCAAAGACCGAGGCCCATCGGCCGAATCGCGCACTGCTCGTCTTCGGCATGGCCGTCATGGCCGCCGGCCTTGCCCTGGTGGCGGCGTTTCCGCTGTGGAGCGCCGGGCAGGGCGTCGCGCTATTTCGGCGGATTTTTCCGACGTGGTATTACCTGATGGCCGTCGTCGGCGCGATCGTGCTGGCGCGCTGTTTGCGGGCCGTCGTGAGCCCCTCGCCGCAGCGCGTGCAGGAGGCGGTGAAGATTTCGATCCTGTCGCTGATCCTGCTCGACGCGGCCGCGTGCCTGGCGGTGCGCGGGCCGTACGTGGGGATGGCGATCGCGCTCTTGATCGTGCCGGCGATGTTTTTGGGGCGGTGGATCTATTCGACGTGAAGGTGTAGGACGGCCCTTCCGGGCCGTCGCGGCTGAGACGGCCCGGAAGGGCCATCCTACAGGCCCCTTACGAGAATTCAGGCGC
>JACOUI010000149.1 GCA_016177915.1 Planctomycetia bacterium | reverse complement strand
GATCATCGCCATGCTGCTGGCCATGTTCTTCCCCGCCCTGCAGGCCGCGCGCGAAGCCGGCCGGCAAACCGTCTGCAGGAACAATCTTCGCCAGGTGGCCATGGCCGTCCTCAGCTACGAGTCGCTGACCGGCGAACTGCCCAGCAACGGTTGGGGCTTCCGCTGGATCGGCGACCCCGACCGCGGCAACGGACCCAAGCAGCCCGGCGGCTGGATCTATCAGATCACGCCTCACCTGGAACGCCCCGACCTTGCCGACCTGGGCCGCGGCGCGGATCCCGCGCAGAAGCGGGCATTGCTCGGCCGGCTGACGCAGATTTCTTTGGCCATCCAGACCTGCCCTTCGCGCAGCCCGTGGGCCGGCCCGCCGCCAAACCCGATCTGGGCGCCCTTCAACGCGGAGTTTTTTCCGTCCGTCGGGCGTTGCGACTACGCCATCAACGAGGGGGACAGGTTCGTCGGCGGCACCGAGGGGCCGCTTACGCTGGCCCAAGGCGACGACCCCAACTACCGCTGGACCGACACCTCCCGCGCGACCGGCGTCTCGTTCCTGCGCAGCCAGATCACGGCGGCGAACATCCGCGACGGCCTGGGCAGCACGTATCTTGTCGGCGAAAAGTACCGCACGCTCGACGGCGGCGAAGACCCCGGCTACGACCAGAGCATGTTCTCCGGCGTGGACCTGGACATCAACCGCTGGACCTACGAGCCGCCGACGCGCGACGGGACCAACCTGCGCGCCATCTATTTCAGCGGGGCGACGCGCTTCGGCAGTTCGCACTCCGCCGTCTGTTTCTTCGCCTTCTGCGACGCCAGCGTCCGCGGCGCGAGCTTCAAGATCGACCCGGAGATTCACCGGCGACTGGGCACGCGCGCCGAAATGGCTTTTGCCGACCCGACCACGCTGCGGTAGGCCGTTCGGCTACCTTTCCGCGTAATCCGCGCTGATCGACCGCCGCGGCACGTAAATCAGCAGCGGCTGCACGTCCAGCGGAATGCCCACCACCGTTTGCGGCTGCACCGCCCCGGTCGGCGAAGACTTCGCGCCGAAAATCTGCATGAGCTGGAAGGCCTGCGGGTTGATCTCAATCTTGCCGTCGGCGCGCGGCGTGCCCACCGAGTCGAAGCCGCCCACGCAGACGATGCTCGCGCCGCGGTCGTGGAACTCATACGCCTCGTAGCCCTTGAGTCGCAGGGCTTCGGTCAGCTCGTGGGCCTTGAGGGCCGCCTCTTCCAGCCGCGACTTGATCTGCCGCTTGCCCTCTTCCAGCTCCTTGATCACCTTCTGGTCCATGACGACGCCGCCCGTGAACGTGGCGATCTTCAGCGTGTAGGTCCGCTTGCACTCGAGCAGGCTGTGCTTGACGTCCTTGTTCATGTCGTAGACGAACTTGTCGATGATCGGAGCGCCCTTTTGCTCCTTGGGCGCCATCGGGTTGCGCGAGAGGAAGGCGCTGGCCATGTAGCCGCGGCCTTCGGCGCGCGTCGGGTTGCGGACGGAATACCCGCCCGCGTCCGAGCCAAGCATTTTGTTGAGCGTGCCTTGCAGTTGCCGCTCGTCGGCCAGCTTCTGGCTCAACCGGAAGCTGGAAAGCTGCTGGTAGGTTTCCTTGCCTTGCTTTTGCAGCACGACGGGATCGAGCGACTTCGGCCAGGACTTTTTGATTTTTTCCAGGTCCGCCTCGGCCTGGCGGTCGTCGGCCGCCGGATAATCGCCCACCAGCACGGCGATTTCCTCCGTCACTTCGCTTTTGCGGTACATGTACTTGATTCGCGGCTGATCGCCGTAGCGGTCCGTGCCCGCCCCCACGACCTTTCCCCCGCGGTGGTCGAAGCGGCGCTGGTGGAGGTAGGCGGGGAGCTTGTAATCGCGGCGCAGCTCCAGGACCAGGTCGCGCGCCTGGGCCTTTGCCCCTTCGCCGGCAAACGACGCGGCCATGATCAGCCAGGGCCCGTTCTCCTCGGTCAGCGCGTAGTCCTTGTTGGGGTCGGCCTCGACCTTCTTGAAGAGGCCCAGCCGCTGCCACGGCGCCTCTCCACGGGCCGCGCCGGCGGTGGCGAGCGAAACACAAAGCACCAGTCCACACGCCGTGACGGCACGCATTCTGCGCATGATCGAAACCCTCGCTTCTGGTCGCGACGGCGGTCCGGCGCGGGGGCAATTCGTCGCCCCGGTTCGGCCGCTCTCAAAGGGACTGGTAGATCGAAGAGGGCGGGGACTGTAGCAAAGGCCGCCGCGCGATTCCAGGCCGGCTCGAATCGCTAGCATGTAGGGTGGGCGGAGCAAGCCCAAAGCTGGTGGGCCCTCGCTCGCGACATCCGGCCGATCGCGGGTCAAGGGTTTAGCTGTCGCGACATGGGCTTGCGACGCCCACATTGGCTTGCGCGAGCTCGACCCACGCAACGCGTTGGCGCGACGTGCTAGCGATGCCCGTCTGTGGGAAAAATCTCCGCCAGCAGAAGGGCCTCGTCGCAGAGGAGCGTGGGAACCCCCTCCACGACGCGGTACAGCACGGCCCCGTCCTCGCGCACCAACCCGGCTTCCAGCGGCTCGGCCACGACCTCGCCGCTGGCAAACCGCGCCTTGCCCGCGGCGATCGCCCGGTTCACGGCCGCCAGCAGGGCCTTGTCGGCGATCCGCAGCTTCCCGCGATTGATGGGACAGCGGAGCATCGTTTCGACGAACTGTGCGTTCACTTCCCCGCGGCGCGTCATGCCGATTCTTATACGCAATTGCCCGGCCGGTATCCAGCGTGGAGAGCAACCGGCGCGATGGATTATTTCGCGGAATCGCGGCCGGCCTCTTCCAACTCGCGCGTCAGGCCGTACAGTAGGCGGATCAGCGTGCGCCGCCCGAGCCAATCGCCGCCGCCCGGCGATTTCGTAGCATCCGCCACTCGCCCATGTCCGATACGCCGACCTCTAAAGAGACATCGAGCGACGACAGCGCCGTCCGCGGCGCCGCGGCGCGCTACTTGCCGGCCTGGGAAACCGGCGACCTGCCCGACGCCCCCCGGCCCGGCTGGCGGCTGTGGATCGGCTTGTTGGGTCCGGGGGTCGTCTTGGCGGGCACGAGCGTGGGGACGGGCGAATGGCTCTTCGGGCCGGGCGTGACGGCGCAGTACGGGCCGGTGCTGCTCTGGATGGCGCTGACGAGCATCATCTTTCAGCTTTTCTGCAACCTGATGTTCATGCGGTACGCCGTGTACTGCGGCGAGCCGATCATCGTGGGGACCCTGCGCACCTGGCCGGGTCCCAAGCTCTGGATGGTCTGCTTTGCGATTCTGGATTTCACTTCGATCTGGCCCTACAACGCCGCGAACGCCGCCGTGCCGGTTTTTGCCGCCATTTTTGACCGGCTTCCGCACGGCGCAGGCGACGGCTACATCATCAAGGCGCTGGCGTTCGGCATCTTCTTGCTGGCGTTCGTGCCGCTGGTCTTCGGCGGCACGGTCTACCGCATGCTCGAAAAAATCATGACCTTCAAGCTGGTCGTGGTCCTGGCCTACCTGTCGGTGATCGCGATCTGCCTGGTCTCTTGGGGCGTGATCGGCGACGTGGTCAAGGGGTTCTTTCAGTTCGGACAGGTGCCGCTCCGCGCCGAGACCATCGTCGTCGAACGGCATTTCACCATCACCAAGGGAAATGTGGTCCTGCGTGGGACGTTCGAAGAAAAGGGCGATCCGACGGATGAGTTCGTCGTGACCGACGGTGGGGAACAGACCAAATACACTCGAGACGACCGGAAGGGCGATTTCGATGCGGCCAAAGCCTTGGCCTGGGATGAACTGCTCGCACAAGCTCGTCGGCTCTCACGGCCCGGCAAGTTCTTTGTGAGCACGAAAACCAGCGAAAACGTGACGCTCTCGGCCAGCGGCGACGTCGTCGATCACCACCACTGGCTCGCGACCGAACTGTCGGTCGAAGAGCACAAATACACCTCCCTGGACAAGGTGCCCGAGCCCCATGCCGGGCAATTCCGTCAGCTTCTGAATAACGAGGGGGTCCAGCACGTCAACCTGGCCGGCTACGTGGCCGAGAACGGCCGCCTGCCGCCCTTGGATTGGGCGATGATCGTGGGCTTCATCGGCATCGCCGGGGCCGGGGCGATGACGAACACGATGTTCTCCAACTACGCCCGCGATAAAGGCTGGGGGATGGGCCAATACGTGGGCGCGATCCCCAGCGCCGTGGGCGGGCGCACGATTGGGCTGTCGCACACCGGCCGGGCCTTGCTGCTCGGCGAGTCCAACCTCTCCCGCTGGCGCGGCTGGATGCGCCACATCACGCGCGACCAGTGGATCTGGATGGCGGCCTCGATCGTGGGCATGGCGCTCCCCTGCATGATGTCGCTGGAGTTCATCCGCAACGCGACGGTCACTGGCGACCGCGTCACGGCCATGTCGGCCGAGGGGATCGCCCAGCGCTATCCCGACTTGGGCGGCCTCTTCTGGTATCTGACGCTGCTGTGCGGCTTTCTCATCCTCGCGCCGGGGCAGGTAAGCGCATCCGACCAGATCGCCCGCCGCTGGACCGACATGATCTGGACCGCCGGCACCGGGCTGAAGCGGGCGGAGAAGCGGCGCGTAAAAATCGTGTACTACGGCATCCTCTGCGGGTACGCCGTGTGGGGAACGATTGTGATCTGGACGATCCCAACCGTGACCGTGGCGAAGATCGGGGCGGTGCTGGGCAACATCGCGCTGGGCGTCACGGCCCTGCAGGCGCTGTACGTCAACCGCAAGCTCATGCCCAAGGAGCTGCAGCCGCGGTGGCACCTGAAGATCGGCACCGTCCTGGGCGGGGTTTTCTTCATCGCCGTCGGCGTGGCGTGCGTGTTTGTGCTCTTTTGACTCCCACGACGGCGCGTGGCGATCCCAGCCACCGGTGAATCGTGTCCCCGAGCGAACCGTCCCAGCTAAGCAAAGAGCAGCTCCTGGCCTTCTACCGCCAGATGCTCCTCATCCGCCGCTGCG
>JACOUI010000148.1 GCA_016177915.1 Planctomycetia bacterium | reverse complement strand
GGCCTGCGACGCGGTTTTCTGCATGGCCTGGGCTTTGGCAATCTCCTCGGCCAGCTCCATCGCGCGGGCGGCGTCCGGACGGCCCGCCGCACGCTGCTGGTCGGCGGCGGCCTGACGGACCTTTTCCGCGGCCTTGTCCAGGTTGCTCGGTTCGCTCGGGTCCGTTTCCGATTTGTCGGCGCGGGCGACGGCCTCCTCGACGGCCTTCCGCGCGTCGGCCACCGGCGGCAACTGCTTGCCGGCCACCTCGGCCAATTCCTTCGCCGTCTTGCGGATTTCATCGCGCAGCTCGGCGGCGGCCTTCGTCAGTTTCTCAGCCGCGGCGTCGGCGCTTTTGGCGGTCTCGCTGGCGGCGGGCTTCGAAGGCTCGCCCGGCTTCGCCGCGGCTTTTTCCAAGCCCTCGGCGGCGGCGGCGATGTCCCGCTTCGCTTCGTCCAGAGTAGCGGCCGCCTTCGGCGCGGAGTCTTTCACTCCCTCGGCCACTTTGCGCGCGACGGCGTCGACGTCCTTCTGCTGCGCCTGCATCTCCTCGGCGGCGGGCTTCTCCAGGCCCGCTTCCTTGGCGGCTTTTCCCGTGTCTGCGGCGATCATCCGCTCCGTGGCGGCGGCGCGTTCCAGCGACTCGGCGGCCCGGGCCAGCTCGCCGATCTTGACGGCCAGCGCCTTGCGTTCCGCATCGGCCAGCGCGGCATTCGTTTCTTCGGTGGCACGCTGGAGCGCCTCTTCGGCCGAAGCGACCGCCTGCTGGCGCGACTCGGGCGTGGCTTCGGCTTTCTCCATCGTGCGGGCGGCCTCTTCCGCGGCGCTTTGCGCTTCGGCGATGGCCGACTTCACGGCCGAGGGAAGCTGCCGGTCCTTGGCGGCGGCCTGGGCGTGCCCGGCCACTTTTTCTTCCGCGGCCTTGGCCTCGGCGGGCTGCTCCTTCGCGGCCTTGCCGGCCTGGGCTTGCTCCGGCTCGGCCTTCTTCAGCTCGTCGCGGGCGGCGGCCAGGTCGCGGGCCATCTTCTCGTACTCGGCGGCCGTCTTGTCGGCGGCGTCGAAGTCCGCCGATTCAGCGATCTGGCGCTCGATTTCCGCCAGGTTCGCCAGCACCTTCGACTGCTGCGCGAGGGCTTGCGGCTGCCTCGCCTCGAACAGGTCGCTCGTGGCCTGGAAGGCCGCGGCCTTGGCCTGCTCCGAAAACGCCTCCGTTTGCGGGAGCTGCGCGGCGAGGGCGTCGGCGAGCTTTCCGATTTGCTTGTGCAAATCGGCCTGCTCGTCGACCAGCGGCTGGGCGGTCTTGTCCGTCAGGTCGGTCTCGCGCGTCTTCTCCTGGAGCTTCTCCTGCTCTTTCGTCAGCTCGCGGACCATTTCCAGCAGCGACTGCCGGTCGGTGCTGATCAGGCCCTGCGTTTCTTCCAGCTTCTCCAAGAGCAGCTTCAAACCGCGAATGACGGTCTGCTGGTTCTGTGCGGCGGCGGCGAAGGCGGCGGCTTCGAGATTCTCGCCTGCCAGGTCCAACTCATGGCCGACGTCGGCCGTCTTCAAAATGCGCAGGCCGTCGGCCGCGCCGGCGCCGACCTGCCCGCCCCAGTCGCGCACGTCGACGAGGCTTTCCACGAGCCGCAGAAAGAGCGCCTTCACGTCGCGCTGGTCGGCGATCGTCTTGACGGCTTGCGCTTCGCGGCGCGCGGTCGCCGACAGATCGTCCGCCAGCGCCGAGAGCGACTCCGTGTCGCGCTGGCACGATGTTTCCAGGGCGATCAGTCGTTTCACCTGCGCCGTGATTTCGGCGGTGCGCAACCGCCGCAAAAGATTCTGCCGCTCGATCGACAGCCGCACGACGATCTCGCGGATCAGGTCGCGCGCCTTGACGAACGCCGCCTGCCGCTCCGCCGGGTCCTTCTGCTGCGCCTCGGCCAGCAGCTCCACGACCTTCTGCATCTCGGCCTCGACGAGCCCGTCGATGTTCTGCCGCATCGTGCGGATGTCGCGATAAATCTGCCGGTCGGTCAGGCCGTTCTCCTCGAGTTGCTGAAGCTGCACGTCGAGGATGCCGCTGATCAACTCGCGGGTCATCTCGCGGGCGCGGGCCTGGGCCTCCTGCTTGCGGCGGAGCGACTCGGCCGGCACCGTTTCTTTCGCCGGCGGCGCCTGCGCGGCGCCCGGAACGGCGCTCGCCGCGCCGACGATCGCCGCGATGGCGAAAACGAGCCGCGACGCAAGCGACCGACCGGACATCCCCTGGCAAGCCCGTTTCATGGCGATCCTCCGATGCCGAGCTGTCGTTCGATGATGGCGTTGAGCTGCTGTGCGGAGCGCTGGTCCGATTCGACCATCGCCGCCAGGACCCCGCGCTCGTCGGTGACGTGCAAGACAATCACCTCTGACTTGCTCGTTTTGCCCGTTTGGTTACCCCGAAAGTCCCGGGCCTCAAGCTCCAGTTTTACCTCATCGTCGAGCGCTAAGTCCAACGCCGACAGGTCCAAAAGGAACTGGCGGTAGACGAAAAGCGCCGTCCGCTCCTGCCGGACCAGGAGCGGGTGCTTGTTTTGCGGGTCCGATAGAAACCAGCGGCTGCCGGGCTGCTGCACCGTAACGGCAGCGCCGGGCGAGAGTTGGACGCCCGCCGCCGTCAGTTCGTTCCGCAGCGCGGCCGGGAGAACAAGCTGGTCGAGAGCTTTGGCGGGGCTGCCGGTCGAGTTGGCGTCGTCGCCGGCCGCGATCGAGCAGACGAGCGGCGCGATGCGCCGCGGCCGGCCAACGAGCGGCACTTCGACCACCTGTGGCGGACCCTCGGCGCCGCCGCGCACGCGCCACGCCCGAACGCGCAAAGCCGCCAATCCAAAGTCGTCGGCCGCGCCGAACCACAAATTCGGCCGAGCGGTGGGCAGCACGTGCCGCGTCACGACGTCGGCAAAAACTTTGGGCGGCCGGTCGGCCTTGATGCGGATGAAGCCGCGGATCGGCTCGGGCATCGTCATGCCGTCGTCGTCCGTGACGTGCACGGAGTACCCGACGGCCTCGGCCACGGCATCCAGCGGCGTGCCCGCGGGGAGCCGCCACGATTTGCGATCGCTGCCGGCGGGCTGGCACTCGACGACGGTTTTGTCGCCGAGCGTGACCTGGGCCGAGCGGAGCGGCTTCGTGGAGGAAAGCAAAATCTCGACGCGCGAGCCTTCCAGCACCGCAGCCTGGCGGGCGCCCGCGGGAATCGCGCCGGCGGCGGAATCCGCGCCATGCGCATATTCCGGCGGCGTGACGCGGAGCGAAACATCGACCACGGGCAGCGGGATGGCCTCGATCGAGATGGGGTCGGTCCAGGCGTCGCCCAGGCGCACATCGAAACGCACGGTCTCCACAAGCTGGCCGAGCGTGGCCGAGTAGACCCGTTGCGACGCCGCGGCGCGCAGCAACCTCTCCGCGCGCTCGACGTCGCCGACCTGCGGTGGAACGAGCGGGTCGGAGGGATCGGGGAGAAGAGCGGCCGCGGCGTCGGGGGCGTCGGCCGCCGCTAGCGACCGGACCTCCGTCACTTTGCCGAGGACGAAGTCGCTCGAGGCCGTCGCGTCCCCGGGGTTCGTCAGCTCGCCGTGCACTTCATGAACAAGCTGCAGGGCCTTGTTGAGCCGCGCCGCGCGGTCGGGGACATCGAGCGGCGCCAGGTCCAGGATCGCATCGTGGCCGTCGGCGCCCGCCAGACGCACGCGCCCGCGCGGCGGAAGCTCGCCCGACGCAAGCACGGTAAACGTCAGCGGTTTGCCAAAGGGGCCCTTCAAATCGCCCGGAGCCGACGCGGACGGCGAAACGGTCGCGTCATTAACGAGCAGCCGCTCGATTCGCGTCTTCGTCGGGTAATGGGCCGAGCCAAGCAGCAGGCGACTAACGAACGCCGCGGCGTGATCGGGAAAAACGATCGCCGAAACAGCCGCGGCCGCCACCAGCGCCAGAAAGACGCCCCCGGCGACGGCCGCACGCCGATACGACAGGCCGCCGAAGACGTTGAGATCCTTGCCGCTCTCGGCCGCGCGCGTGATGACGGCCGATTGAAGCTGCGGCGAGCCCCAGCTTTGCGCTTGCGGCGTCTCAAACTCCAGCGCGGCGACGAGGTCCGTGTCGATGTGGTTGCGCCGCTCGACTCCGACGGCCAGTGCGAGGATCGTCGGCCGGCGGCGCAACGCCGCGACAGCGACGGCCGCCAGCGCCATAGCGAGCGCCGTCGAAACGACCGCCAAAAGCACGCCCCGGACCAAGAGCGGCGGCTCGACCGAAAAGTCCAGCAGGAACGCCATCGCCACGACGGCCGCAAAAAGTACGCCGGCCAGCCCTGTCGCCGCCCCCGTGCGCAACAGCCACAAGCGCCGCCGAAGCGCTGCCAGTCGGGAGCGGAGGTCGAGGAGTTTGCTCATGCGGCCCCTGCCCCCTTGTCGGGGGAGGGTCGGGGTGGGGGGACCCTACGGCGCGCAGATGTCGTAGCACGCCAGCTTCTGCTGGTTGCGAATGTAAAGCCTTCCGCCCGCCACGACCGGATGCGCCCAGCTCGGCCGGCCCTGCGATTCGATCTTGAACTCGCCCCGCACGGTGTACTGCCCCGGCGAGGCCTCGACCAGCGACATCTTCTGCCCCTCGTCCAGGCAATAGAGCATGCCGTCGGCGACGACGAGCGAGCCTTTGCCGCCGCGGCCGGTCCAGGCGATCTTGCCCGTCAGGTAGTTCATGCAAATCAGGCCGCCGTTGCCGTAGCCGTACATGTAGTCCTCCACCAGCACGATGCCGCCGTGGTGGTTGGCCATGCGTTTCTCGAAGTACACCTCTTCGGCCTTCTGGCCGTCGCCGTCGCGCGAGACGTGTACGAGTCCCCCGCCGGCGCCATAGGAGCTGCTGGCGAAGACGTGGTCGGCGTGCGGGATCGGCGTCGCGCAGTTGGCCGTGCCGTTGTTGGCGGCGGAATATTTCCAGAGCAGCTCGCCCTTGTCGGCCGTGACGCCGAACACGCTCTCGCGGGCGAACTGCACGATCTGCCGCACGCCCGCCAGCTCGGCGACGACCGGCGACGAGTATTGGGCCCCCTCCTTGTTGTTGCTCCGCCAGACGACCTCGCCGGTGTATTTGTTGAGGGCGGCGAGCGTACCCTTGTTTCCGCCGGGCGTGACGATCACCAGGTCGCCTTCAATCAGCGGCGATTCGCTGTAGCCCCAGCCGGGCCGCGCGCCGCCCAGGTCCGTGGCGAGGCTCTTTTGCCAGAGCGTCTTTCCGGTGGCGGCGTCCAGGCAGGATACGTCGCCCAGCCCGCCCTCGGAGTAGACGCGGTCGCCGTCGATGGTGGGCGTGCCGCGGGGACCGTCGCCCATCCCGTCGCGCAAGCCTCCGTAGATTCCCCGCAGCTCCGTGGCCGACAGGACGCCGTCGCGCCGCGGATAGTTGCGGAGGAAAAAGTCCTTCAATTCGTTGGCGGTGACTAGGCCGTCGCGGCCCGGCTCGCGGCGCACGAAGTACTGCTCCATCTCCTCCGTGGTCAGCAAGTTGTCCCCCCGGTTGGTCGCCGGATCGCGCGATTCCGCCTCTCCGAAGCGGAAATTGAAGATCGTCGGCCGCGACTCGTCGCGCGACAGCTTCTCGTCGCCGTCCTTGTCGGCGGACTTCATGATCACCTCGGCCCGCTGCCGCGCCAGGGCCGCGTTGTCGGCGTCCTTGTCCTGCGCGTCGACGCGGAGAAACTCGTCGCGCAACAGCGGAAGCTCTGCGAACGACAGCTTGCCGTCGTCGTCCTTGTCATAGGCCTCGAAGATCGCCGCGGCGCGCGAACCGGCCAGGCTCTCCGCATTCGCGTCCGGGTCGATCGCATCGGACGAAAACGCCCGCGGCCCATAGGCCGCCAGCCCCTCCACCTCTTCAAGCTGTCCGCTTCCGTCGCGGTCGAAGCGCTTCATCTCGTCCGCCACGCGCTGCACCAGGAGGGCGGCGACCTTGTCGGGCTGGACTTGCCAGAGCACCGACCCGTCCCTGGCCGAGAGGCAGATCACGTGCTCCACGCCATCCAGGTCGCCCTGCGTGAAAATGCGGCCGTCCTTGATCGACAGCGACGAGTAGCCGACGCCGACGCGGTCCACTTCCCAGAGCTTCTTGGGTCCGCCCTCCGGCCAGTCTTTCAAAAGGCCTGTTTCGCGCGAGATGCCGTCGCGGTTGGGGCCGCGCCATTGCGGCCAGTCGCCCGGCCCGGCGGGCAGCTCGGCCATCGCGGCCGACGGAACGAGAGCGAGGCACAATGCGGCGAGCCAACAGTGCAGGCGGGACGGCATGGCGGGACCTCAGTGCTCCGGGTGAGGCAGGACGACGAAGGCGGGAAAGCGGGCGCTCCGGCCCGGGGAGTCGGGAATTCTCCCGCGGCCATTCTAACCTGCCCCCACGTGCAGGAGAACAAATGTTCTTGATTCGTGACGGGTGCGCAGTTACGCGAAATCTGCGCGACGGGGAGTGGCACACGGTCGCTCGAATCGTCGGCGCACCCTCCGGCCGGCGCGCTGCAAATGGACTATTTTCTGTCAATCAGCGCCGTTTTGTGCTCGCGCTCCCGGCGACGTGAGTACGTCCCGTAAACGAACGTGCCCACCAGGCTGGCCAAATCGAAACCCGCCAACACCGCGCCGCTGGTAGCGTGGCCGAGGTAGACAAGCCACCCCGCGACGGCAAGGGCCGCCAGCGAAATCACAAACCCGCAAACCAGCCCCGCCCAAGAACGCACGACGTCCGACGCCACGACGGTCTTTTCCAGCGCCATGCGGTGCCGCGATTGCTCCTCGAACAGGTCGAGGATCTTTCGTGCGCGACCCGGGTCGATGGCGTCGTATTCGCGCAGCAATGCCGGGTGCGGAATCGGCCCGGAGAAGAACTCGGCGTGCTGCGTTACTTGGACGACCGTGCCGTGGTCTTGTGGCTGCTCTCGCCCGGATGGTTCGCGCTTCGCCATGGCCCGCCGTCATCTATACCGGGGCTTTCTCAACGCGCGCCGGCACGCGATCCTGGCTTGCCGGCAAGGGCGGTAGCACGGCGCGAAAATCCTCCCCCAGGCTGAGGTAATCCGCCCAAAGCGCGTTTCGGTCGGCATCTTCGGCGTTCTGCGAGTGGTTGTACTCGCACAGCGTGTTGCCAAAATCCAGGATTCGGCTGACGCCCTCGAAAAACCCAGGACGCGCAAAGAGAAAGGTCGAAAAGTGGCCCATATTCATGTCCCTGGTCCGTTGCACGAACACCGAATTCTACCGCGGTTTTCGAGTTCGTGGCAATCCGCCTTCGCTGCGACCGACATTAGAGTATTACTGCCGCGGGTACGCTGTCAAACCAACCAGCTCCGAAAAGACTCCGCCCCCTTGTTCGGCCGCGAGGAGGACCCGTCACGGTCCCAGGGCGCCGCGCTTTTAGTTGTGAAGCGGCGCAAGATCCCGGCATCGTGCTCTCTTGGAATCATGCCTTGGAATCGCGCGATTCTGGCGGGCGTCCAGCGAGGGATCCCATTCCTTCGATCAGCTCGAACCACGCCGCATCGTACTCCACGCGCACTAGAACCAGCCCCCGCGCCGGCGCCGTCCGACCGGAAAGGCGGCGGTCTTTGGCGGCCAGCACGCTTGCAGGCCAATCGATGTCGCGAAAGCCCCGTCCCACGTCGTACAAGACGCCCGCGATGATCCGCACCATCGTGTACAAAAACCCGTCCGCCTCGACCTCGATGTGGATCAAATCCGCTTCGCCGGGCGGGCGGGAGACCGCCAGGCACTTGACCGTGCGCACCGAGGAGACGCGGCGCGAGCCGGCCCCCTCGAAGCTGGCGAAGTCGTGCTTGCCGACGAGCGCCTGCCCCGCGGCGTGCATGGCCGACACGTCCAGCCGATGCCGCACCTTCCAGCAGGTGCGCCGGCGGAAGACATCCGGCGCCGGCCCGTCATGGATCACGTACCGGTAGCGCTTCCCCAGGGCGTGGTCGATCGCGTGAAAGCCGGCCCGGGCCTCCTGCACGTCTACAATGGCCACGTCGACAGGCAGCCGGGCGTTCAGCGCCTTGCGCAGCGTCGTGCCATCGAGCGGGCAGGCCGTTTCGATGCTCGCCACCTGCGCCAGCGCGTGCACGCCCGTGTCCGTCCGTCCGCTGCCGACGACCTTGACGTCCTCGCCG
Source organism: Planctomycetia bacterium (assembly GCA_016177915.1). Taxonomy (GTDB): domain Bacteria; phylum Planctomycetota; class Planctomycetia; order Pirellulales; family S012-138; genus JACOUI01. The sequence goes on along the minus strand of JACOUI010000148.1, from coordinate 1,194 downwards.
CAGAGATCGGAAAGCGCCTCTTCCAGAAGGCCCTGGACCGTCCGCCGCGTGGGCTGAATCTGCCAGCCGTAGAACTCCGTGCCGTCGTAAGAGACGGTGAGCTTCAGCGTGCGCCGAGGGGGCGGCGATGGGCTGTCGGGCTGCGGCTGCTGCATGCTGCCAACGGCAATTGTGATTTCAGTGAACGGCTCAACCAATTGCCATTGTGACCGATTGCCCAGGCGGCGTCCAAAGGGCATGATGGAAACCAGCTACGTGCCGATGGCGATGGAGCGAACGAAAGACGACCTCGACGATTGCGATACACTCACCACCGGCCTCGTGCCGGCCTCGTGCCGGTGGGAGCATGACTGGCAGCTAGGGATGCACCGCCCGAATAATCGCCTCCGCCGAAAAGCGCGTCGGTGGAGCGAACGACTGGCGGCTCGGAAGTTGATTCTCGTCCAACCCGAAAGACCTTGTCCATCCGCGCCGACGAAACGTCCAAGGAGCCGAACATGGCGTCTGCCGACTCCCGGATCGCCGTCTACACGGGTTCGTTCGACCCCATCACGCTGGGGCATTTGAACGTCATCGAGCGCAGCGCCAAGCTCGTCGACCGGCTGATCGTGGGAGTCGGTGTCAACCTAGCCAAGGAGCCGCTCTTCAAGACCGAGGAGCGCGTGGAGCTGGTCCAGCGCGTGACGGTGGGCGTGAAAAACCTGGACGTGCGGGCGTTTTCCGGCCTGGCCGTCAATTTCGTCCGCTCCTGCGGGGCGCACGTCATGATCCGCGGCATCCGCCCGCTGACCGACCTGGACGCCGAGATGACGATGGTCCTGGCGAACCGGGCGCTGGACGCGGGCGTGGAGACGGTGTTCCTGATGGCCGACACGAAATACGCCCACGTTTCCAGCTCGCTCATCAAGCAGATCGCGCCCCTGGCCAGCGACGCCGAGCTGGCCTGTTTCGTGCCGCCGGAGGTCGTGGCGGCGCTGCGAAAGAAGCTGGGCGCGTAAGTAGACCCGCAGAGACGTTTTTGTGCGGGCGCGCGTTTTGCCCCCTCCACCCGGGCACCGCCGGCCGGGTACCCGCTTGCGGGTGGCCGGTGGTCAGGGGAGAGTTGGGGACCTTGCCTTATCCTTGGCAGCGCCGCTGACGCGCAGGGTGCAGCCGCTTGGCAATCGAGCGAATGCTCTCGCCGTCCCGATGGGC
>JACOUI010000147.1 GCA_016177915.1 Planctomycetia bacterium | reverse complement strand
GGATGGCCCGGCGTCGCTCCCATCGCCTGCAACAGCGCGTGAATGTCCTTCGCCCTAGCCTTCACCGACACGATCGACTCGTGCTCTTTCGTGCGGAAGAGGCAGGCGAACATCTCGAGCTGGTGACCCTCCCGCAAAACGACCCGCGCCGCCACCACGATCCGCTTCCCCTTGGCGTCGATCCACACGTCGTAGTCCGGGTGCAGCCGGCGCAGACCCTTAGCCTCGGGCGGCGGATCGAGCGGCTTGGCCCACTCGTCGCCGTTGACGTCCGGCCCCTGGGGCTCCGGGGCGGCCGCCATGTTGTCCGCGGACGGATCGGGCGCTTCGATCGGTTCGTCGTCACCGGCCAGCGCGCCCGGTCCGCCATCGTCGGCGACGCGCGCAGTTACTTCGGTGTCCACGATGAGTTGCGGGACTGCGGCCGGCGCGATGGGCTTCATCGCCGCTCTCTTCGGCGTCAGCGGGTTCCAGTTGCCGCACCCGGCCGAGGCTGCGCACAGCGTCAACGCCACGAAGAACGCAAAGTGCGACTGTTTAGCCCCCATGTCATTCCCCCGTTGGAGTCCCGCCTTTAGGCGGTCTTCTCTTTTGCGCCGAAAGATGCGGTCCCAGCGATTCGCCGCCTAAAGGCGGGACTCCAACAATGCGGACGCCAAATTAGCGATGCTTCACGATCTCCACGCAAATCCCACCCGCGCGGAACACCTTGTGCATCGGCGTGAACCACAATTCCTTCCGCCACGACAGGCCCAGCTCCTCGCACAACTGCCGCAGCTCCTTGCGATTGTAGGTCCGGCAGCGCCAGATGCGGCTCGTCCACGCGCCCCCGAAATTGTCTTCCGTCGTCAGCAAGAGCATCCGCCCGCCCGGCGCCATGACCCTCGCCAGCTCCGACAGCCCCTGCCGCGGGTCGGGCAGGTGTTCCAGCACGTACCCGCAGGTCACGCAGTCAAAAACGCCGTCGGCAAAGGGAAGGTGCGCCAGGTCGGCGACCACGAAACGCGGCACGTGGCTCTTCAGCCGGCCGATCGCGCGCCGCACCATTCCCGGCGAAAGGTCGAAGCAGGTGATCGAGGCGTCGCTGTCCGCGTAGCGCACCAGGTGCCCGGCGATCTGCCCGGCCCCGCTGCCCACGTCCAGGATGCGCTTGGCCCCGCGAACGTCGAACTTTCTGGACCGCAGCAGCCTGTCTCCCAACGAGACGTGCAGCGACAAGAGGCTGCACGCCATCAGGAACGAGCCTTGCGGCCCGTCGTAGACCTTGCGGACCGTGTCGCGGTAGTCCTTGTGGCTCAGCCGGTGGATCAGCCGGTTTTCGAACAACCGGTTGAACACTTTCTTCGGCGACTTGGACTTCCGCGAATCCGGGTTTTTGGGCTTCTTCTTGATCAGGGCGAGCGGCATGGCCAATCCAATGGCAAGGAGCAGCGTCAGGGTGCTTTGTTTCCGTGCAAATCGGCGTGCGGATCGAAGCGGGGCGGGTCCGGCGCGCCTACAAGTAGACGCGGCGGTTATAAATATACCACTCAAACACCAGGACCGTCAGCGCCAACAGCAGCAGGTATTTCCAGGTTTCCTGCCGCGACGGCTCCAGCGCCTGCGTGGCTTTGACGTTTGTGCCTTTCGTAAGCTGGAGGTTGTCCTTGGGCGGCAGGTCGCTCTCGGCGCTGTCGAACAGGTTGACGGTGAAGTGCGAAAGCACCTTGCCCTTGTCGCGCACCTGGTACACGCCCACCTGCTCGGCCGCGGTGTAGTTATACGTGTTTTGCTTCGTCCGCCGCACGCTCCGCGACTGGCCCGCCGGGTCGATCACCGTCACCTCCTCGGCGACCGTGTCCAACCGCAGCTCCACCTGCTGCCCCGGCCGCACCACCGACGACGCCACCGCTTCCTGCCCGCTCCCCAGATATTGCACCAGGTTATTGACGAAGACCGGGAAGCTCAGCCGCACTTGCCAGTCGGTCACGGCCTCCGCGGCGTCGAAATGGAAACCCAGCACCGCGTCTTCGAAGCCTTCCCGCGGAGCAATGGAGAATACCGCCCCTTCCGAGGTGTCGATGAGCGCGGTGCCCCCCGAGGGCGGCTTCGTCACAAGTGATTCTGCAACCCGCACGTTGCCCAGGTCCATGAACTGCATCACCGGGTGCTCTTTGTCGATGTCGATGATCTGCGGGACGCTGGCCTTCTCCGGCGGCCAGGCCATCCCCGGCTTCCACCCCCAGGCCTCGAGCTTGGGCATCGCCCCCACGAACCAGGTGTTGGCCTGGGGCATCGGCGTGGGCGTGTTGGCGTCGTCCTTCTCCGCCTTGGGCAGGCAGCGGTCGAAGATCACGAGGTCGTAGAGCCCTCCCGCCGCCTTGATCCGGTACACTTCCTCGGCCAGAAAGCTCGGCGGCCGCGTGTCGAGGTTGATCCGGTCGCCTAAATTGCTCAAGGCCGTATCGAGCGCCTTGTTGTCGGCCGTCACCAGCAGCACTTCGGCGGGCCGGGGCAGATTGATCGCCACATAGGCCGCGTCGTCCACCGCCAGCGAATCCGTCGCGTTGATCTTCAAAGACAGTACGCCCGATTCCACGTCGGCCAGGTCGAACGGCACGCCCGTCGAGCTCTTGGCACCGATCTCCACGTCCTTCACGTCGATCATCGTCGGGCCCAAATACAACTCGGCGCGGACGTTGACGTCCTCCGGGCCGAAATTCTCAAGCAGCGCAAAGGCCTGCAGCTTTTCCGCGTGCTCCTCGTTTCGCCGCGCCCCGAACTCCGTGATCGCCAGGTTCTCCGACTCCGCTTCCCCGATGGGAATGTACTCCGGCGTGAGGTTGCCCACCGTCTGCGCCGTGGGCGGGAAATTCCCGTCGCTGAAAATGTACATCGTCGCCGGCACGGCCTCCGCCGTTTTTACGTCCTCTTTCTTGAAACCCGTCCGCCCCGGATTGGCCAGCCCCGAGGCCACCGTCAGCGCCTGAGAGAAATTCGTCGAGCGCTGCGTGGGCTTGAGGTCCTCCACGGCCCGCCGCAGCTTGTTGCGGTTCGACGTGTACTCCTCCACCACCTGCACGGTGTCGGAAAACGCGATCACCATCGCGTGATCGCCCGAGTCCATGGCGTCGATCACCTTCAGCGCCTCGCGCTTGGCCGCCTCGAGCCGATTGGGCTGCACGTCCGTGGCCGCCATGCTGGCCGACACGTCGATCATCAGAATGAACCGGTCGCCTTGCAGCGTCGTCCCAGCCCAGTTCGGCCGCAACAGCGCCAGGATCGCCAGGAAGATCAACAGGAGCTGCAGGAACAACAGCAGGTTTTTCCGCAGCCGCTGCCAGATGCTGTTGACCCGCAGGTCCTCGATCGACCGCAGCCACAGATACGTGCTGGGGACCTGCACCGGCATCCGTTTCAGTTTCAAGAAGTAGAGCAGGATGATGAAGGGCGGCACCGCCAGCGCCGCCGCCCAGGCCGCGTACCCCCACAGCCCCGGCAGGTCCGACAGCGCGTTGCTGAAATGATTGCCGAAGAATTCCCTCATCGCACCAGCCCCCGCTCCCGCAGGTAACTCAAGACCAACTGGTCGGGCGGCAGCTTGTTCTGGGCCAGCAGGTACGTCATCCCGCGCCGGGAACAAAACTCCTTCACTCCACCCACGAACGAATTGAGCGTCTCCTTGTAGCGTTTCAAGAGCGGCGCGCTGATCGTGATCTCCGCCACGTCCGAGTCCTCGCAGTCGATCAGCCGCAAATCGCCCACGAGCCCCGGCTCCAGCTCCTCCTGCGAGAGCACCTGCACAATATACACGTCCATCTGCTGCGCCAGCAAATAGCGGAAGGCGTCGTGGTAGCCTTTCTTGTCCATCAGGTCGCTGATCAGGACGACGATCCCCTTCCCGGTGTTCCGCAGGCAGAAATTCTTCACCCCCTGCACGAGCGACGTGGTCTCGCCGCACTGGATTGCTTCCAGGTAGTCGAACAGCCGCCACACGCTGGACCGCCCGCGCAAAATCGGCGAACGCAGCGACGCCGGCTGACCCAGAGTCTCGATCCGCACCCGGTCCGCCCGGATCAGCCCCACAAAACCCAGCGCCGCCGCCAGTTGCTTGGCGTACATGAACTTCGTGGGGTCGCCGTAGTCCATCGAGGGGCTGGCGTCGATCAGGGCGTAAAAGTGAAGATCTTCCTCCTCGAGAAACAACTTCAGAAACAGCCGGTCCAGCCGCGCGTACATGTTCCAGTCGACGAACCGCAGGTCGTCGCCGTGGACGTAGTTGCGAAAGTCGGCGAACTCGACGCTCTGCCCCTTCCGCTTGCTCCGCCGCTCGCCCTTCAGACGCCCGCGAAAAATCTTCCGCGTCACCAGCTCCAGCCGCTCGAGCTGCGCGAGCACCTGCGGGCTGAGGAGTGTTTGGGAGACTGTTGTCATGAGTCGTGGCAGTCGGCCTTGCGCGAGAACAACCAATGACGAATGTGCAATGACGAATGACGAAACAAGACCGAAGGTCGAATGTCGAAACTTGTCAAACGTGAACTTCGAGCTTCGGCCTTCGTCATTCCTTCGACATTCGTCCTTCGACCTTCGTCATTCCGTTTCCGCCTTCTCCGGCACGGCCTCCAGAATGTTCAAAAGCACCGTGTCGGGGTTCACGTTCTCGGCCTGGGCCTCGAAGTTCAAAATGATGCGGTGCCGCATGGCCGGCAAGTACACCCGCCGCACGTCCTCGAAGCTCACGTTGTAGCGCCCCTCCAACAGCGCCCGCACCTTCGCCGCCAGGGCCAGCGTCTGGGCTCCGCGGGGGCTGGCGCCCCAGCGCAGGTACTGGTTCGTGATCGGCGGGGCGAACGGCCCGTCGGGGTGCGTGGCCAGCGTCAGCCGCACCGCGTAATCCTGAACGTGCGCCGCCAGGATCACCTCCCGCACGAACTGCTGCCACGTCTGAATCTCCTCGCCGTCCATCACCTTCTTCACGTCCAGGTGCGACGCGCGCGTCGTCCGGTCGATAATCGTATTCAGGTCCTTCCGCCCGGAGTAACCCACCAACAGCTTGAAGAAGAACCGGTCGAGCTGGGCCTCGGGCAGCGGATACGTTCCCTCCTGCTCGATGGGGTTCTGGGTCGCCATCCCGAAGAAGGGTTTCTTGAGATCGAACCGCTGTCCGGCCGCCGTCACGGTCCCTTCCTGCATC
>JACOUI010000102.1 GCA_016177915.1 Planctomycetia bacterium | reverse complement strand
GCGTCGATCGCCCCCTGCCGCTCTTTGGCGTGCAGCCCCAGCAACCGCAGGCACTTGTCGCGCTCGCCGCTTGCCCGCGCAACTTCCCGGCTGAAATTCAGGCGTTGATCGGGGGTGAGCATGGCCTCTCGCCGCAGCCAAAGCGAAGCCAGCAAGGCGACGCGCTCCCAGCGGACGGCGGTTTGGACGATACAGGCGTCGTACAGTGACACCTCGCCGCGGGCTTCCATAATGGCATTCTCGATTTCCCGGCGCAGGTTGAGCGTCACGACGCGAACGTGGCCGGCCCCCTTCGGCAGCGCGGCGCACGTCAGCCCGTGCCGGATGGCGTTGGAGTTGCCTGGCGGGGCGCCGCCGGCGGTCGCTGTGCCGTTTTCGTGGGCCATTTTGGGGCGGTTGGTTTGGATAGGGGGTTCGTGTCCCGGTTGGCGGCGTGGTTGCGGTGGGAGTGTGCGGCGCGACGGTTTGTAAACAGTCCGGTCAACAGTAGCCGTGTCTGGTGCGCGCAACTCCTATCTGCGATTGCTTTTTCAATTTAGAAACTGTTGATTCAAAATCGGACGGCCTACGGCAGGCTGTTCCGACCGGGCCTCGCTGGCGACTTTTCGCATGCCGAGGCGGTTCAGTTGGTTGAACGGCTGGCGGCTACTCCGGCTTGGGAAGGCGAAGCCAGAAAGGCGAAACCAGACCGTCAGTACGGTACGCTCCCGTTCCACTTGTCCCCTGTGTGCTCGACCGACCGACCGTCCGTACGCGCCCCCTATAAGGGGGGCGCGCGTACTGACGGTCCCCGGCGACGGTACGGACTGGCGTACTGGCGCTCCGTACTGGCGTACTGGCGGTTTAATTTGGGAAGTCTGCGGCATCCTTCTTCCTCTTAAATCCGGGGTAGGGTTTCTTGCGGCAGTCTTTCGTCACGTCGCACGGGATGATGAGGCTGCGGCGCCGTAGATCGGCGATGGCCTTCCCTGCCTTCTCCGCGCGGAAGCCAGTCGCCTTGCGAATGTCCGTCTCCGTCACGCCAGCGGGGTTCTCGTCGATCACTCGCATAACCTCGTTGGTGTCGGCGTCAAAAGCCGCTTGGGCGCGGCGTTGCTTCTCCTGCTCCCTTTCGCCCTGGGCCTCGGCGCGGACCTCTTGAATCGGCGTCAGCGAAACTTCCCAGCGGCGGCCCCCTTCGTCGCTGACAAGTCCCTCGGCGATGTCGAGTCCCATTAGGTGGCTCTGGCCAGCCGAACCGCCGATGTTCAGGTAAAGGGCGTGGTGTCCGTCGGCCTGATACGCTTGGCGGCGGGAGAGCAAAATAAACCAGCGAACCATCTCGGCCACGCCGGACCATGCAATATCTGCAAGTTCCATCGGGCGGTTTTCGCCCACTCCGCGGCGGTTGGCATGGTGGAGGATGATGGGCGTTACGGCGCTCGCCTGACACATACACAGGAACGGGTCGAGTGCCTTGCCCATCTGAAAAAGGTTTCCGGCCTCTGCGCCCACGGTGGGCACGGCCCGATAGAGCGGATCGACGACGACGACCTCGATTCCGTTGTCGGCGATGATCTTCTCTGCGGCCTTCACGTCGGCGTCGCTGTCCAGGTGCGGAACGTCGCCAGACACAAGCAGCTTGTCGCCCAAATTGGGGAAGTCGATTCCGGCGGGGTAGGAGATACGGCGCATCGTTTCGCGGAGCGTCGCCAACCCGGATTCGGCGGAGAGAAACAACACGCGGCGCGGCGACGGCACGCGGAACTTTCCCAAAAAAAACCGGCCGGCGGCGACGGATACGGCGAAGTCCGCGGCGATACTCGTTTTCATCGTCTTGAACAAGCCGGCGATGGTTCCCGGCTGTGCAAGGGGTGCCAGGTGCTCAACAAGCCAATCGGTCCCCAAGTCGGCGGCGTCAAGCTCGCTCGCGGTGTAGATGCGAAGCGGGCGGGCAGGCGGCGAACCGGCCGCGGCGTCCTGCGCATCGGCTTGGGCGATGATCTCGCGGCCGATCCACTCAAGCTCCCTGGGCGGCCGATTCAGCCGCTGGGCGAGCGCCTCGACAAACTTATCACGGTGAAATCGGCTGTTTGGGTCGAATGAATCGCGCAGCAACTCCGCCCCGTCGTCTTGCGTGGCGATGACGGGTCGCTGTGATTTGCCGTTGGACGGCGGCACGCTGATTTTCACGGCGCGGCCCTCCCGGCAGCGACAAGGCGTCGATGCTCGATTGCGTGTCGCCGCGCGCGAACGATCACGGGCGGCTCGGGCGGAATGACGGCTTGGAGGAACGCGGGCCCGGCCTCTCGCCACGGCAAGCCGCACCGATTCAGCCAGTCGCGGGTATCCTTGGCTGGCGCGGGCGGCATGGCCCATTGGACGGACCGCTGGAGCGCGACTTGCAGCCGGCGGCAGGTCGATTCCGCTCCGTACTTTCCCGGCCAGCACGCCTGACAACCCGTGCATTCGGCGGGGCAGAGTTTTCCGCGGCGGTCCGGCTTCTCGTCGCGCTCTCCGATGACGACGATCTCGCGCTGCCACGGCACGGCGCGGAGAATTTCACAAAGCAGTTCCACGCCGGCGAGATTCGACGGGCGGCCGATCGCGGAGAGTTCCATCGTGATTGCGGCGGCAACGTCGCTGGCGCCCTCGACAAGCAGAACCGGCCCGCCGCGGTCCCAATCCGGCGAGTAGGTCAAACCGCAACGGCTGCCGGCGGCGCGGAGTTTCGTTCGGCCCTGCGAGTCCGGCACGGGAAGGCGAACGGAAAGCCCGATGACTTTTCCGGCGGCATCGCGCTCGGGCGTGGTCCAGCCCTGGCGACCGTCGATTGTGGCGAAGCCCGTCCGCAACTCGCGGAGAGCGTCGGGGGAAACCCCCAGCGACAGCGCAAGCGCGTTTCGTTTCGGGGCGGCGAGCGCGCAGCAAAAGGCACGCATCGACAGGTCGTCAAAGTCGCGCGGCGCCGTCGACGTCCGCCTCGGGGGCGGCATGGCCACGGGCTTCGCGTCGGTGAGGCGGTGCAAATATCCTTCTTGTCCGTCCCGCATCGACAGAATCTTGGCGGCTCCGTCGCGCACGCGCATGCAGATTGCCGTCGCACCGTCCGCAGCGACAAGGCACCATGCCGGCCGGCCGCAAACTGGGCAGGGAGAATCGCGGCGGACGCGGATCATCCTCTCGCGCTGCTGGGTCGTCATGCTGCTTCCTCCCGACTTCTGAGGAGAGACACGGCGCACAATTGGAAGGCATTAAGCTGCGCGTCGAGGGCGTCGATTTCCTTTTCAATCGAAAGTGGTTCGCTTTCGTGGCGGAGCGACAGGGCAGCGACCATACCCTTTGTGTGTTCCAGTTTGTCGATCAGGTCGATGATTTTTTTCCATGCGGAATTGTTGGTCGTGTACACGGGGCACTCGTGGACGTGGACGACCTCCGGCGGCGGCTCCTTGATCTGCGTGCTGTTGTGGATCGTCTCCGACTCGGTCATCTCCACCTTGACGGCCTTCGTCGGCAGGCTGCGCTCCTTGCCGTCGCGGCCGATGCGCGCCGCCTGCGGTTCGCGGTTTGGACTGATAACGGTTTTCAGTTCGGACCGGACCGTCCCGACAAACGGCTGGCTAACGGCGCACCTGTCGGCAATCCAGCGGTCGCTGCGCTTGGCCCATTCCCGATCTTCCAGGAGCATCTTGACGGCGTGGCGCTTTTCGGTGTTTGTCCGCCGTAGGCCGTGCTGGGCATTGGCACCCGCGGCATAGAGTTTTGCGTCGCGGACGGTCCCAAGGTGAATCTCGCACAGCACTTTTTCCGCTCCGCGTTCGCGCTCTGCGTGGAAGCGATGAAAACCGTCGGCCAGCCAAAACGTCCGGCCGTCCAGGAACACGACCAGCGGCGGGAACTTCGCGCCGGCCTCCATCGCGGCCTTGTACTCAGCGACGATCTCGATGCTGAGCGTCGGGCGGGGCTGCGTCCCGCCGTCGAGGCTGATATCGTCGAGGCAGACGTGTCGGTTTTTCTGCTGGGTCGTCATCGTTCGGGCCTCCGCATGCGCAGCAACAGTCGAACGGCCTCATCTTTGAGTCGAGACGGGGCGTCTGGCGGCAGAGCAGCCGCTACCCGACGGCGCAACTCGCGGACCGCGGCAACTTCCCATCGCTCGCCTCTCAGCGCGAAACGCTCAACCGACCGCAGCGCCGGATAGGCGATGGCCAATTCTTCCCATGTCCGGGGCGCGCTCATGTTGCCTCAGATTCGGCTTGTTGCGCAGCCGCGCGCGCGATGAAGTCCAAGAAATCACGGCCGGTCACAAACTGCTTCTTGCCGACGGCGATGATGCGTAGCCCCTGCCGCCTAGCCTGGCGTAGCGCGTAGTCGCCCAGCGCGGCGCGGCGCTTAAATTCGGCGAGCGTGTAGACCTCGCTGGCGGAAATCACGCCGGGGGTAATGGCGGTTGCGCTCGTCACGCGACTGGCCCTCGCATGGCGAGAGGCATCGGGGACCTTGCCTCCGGCGCTCGCGGGAGAATACCGGCGTCCCTGGCGGCGGTCTCAACGCGGGGTAGGACCTCTGCGGAGATAAGCCGGCGGCCGGCGACTACGGGGCAGAGCGCGCCAAGCTCACGGTCGCGGTACAGCAAATCCGTAAGTCGGCGGGGGTCGATTCCCCATCGCTCGGCAAGACTGCCGATCGTGTAGATTCGCATGTTTTGCTACCCTCCGGCGACGGTCGTCGCCATCTGCATCTGGAAGGTAGCGCGCTTGAAACGACGCTGTTTGCGGCAGAATTGCGAGCGATTGCCGTTTCACGCGCTATGAAACGACTGAAACGGGGCGTGAAATGGAATAGCCTTAGACGGCGCGGCGGGCGGGCAGGTGGTCGAGCTCGATGTCCGCGCGCTGCTCGCGCGAAAGTTCCGACTGTTCGTCGGGGCAGGCTTTTTTCAGGTGCTCAATAAGGGACCGTGTGGCTTGGCAGGCTCGGCGGTACGAGTCGTAGCTGCCGAAAACGCTTTTGAACATCCTGGTAACAGTCGTCCCACTCACTTTGGCGTCCGTGGCGAGCGTGCCGAATTCAATCGGCTCTGTTTTTGTGACATCCTGGCCATCAAAGCCATGCCAGTTGCAAAGGTGTGCGAACGCGAGAATGCGGGCGCCCTTTTGTGTGGTGCGGGTGGTGCGGGCGCTGCTGTTCAGTTGGAAACCCAGTGCGACCATTGTCGCAGCGATTTCCGCTTCCTGCACAAGACCGCGTGAGGCAGCGGCAGCGCTGTTGAGACGGAGCGAGAGATAGGTTGTCCCGTCCGTCTCCATTTCAGCGCGGGAGCGCTCCAGGATCAAGCGGCACCATTGGTCTTGAGGTGTAGTTTCAGCGCGAATCTCGTCCACTAGTCCCGGACGATCGGCGCAAAGGCGCTCTAGAATCGACGGGAGTTGCAGGCCGGCAAGCTCAGCTAGTGTCGTGAATTGCCGTGCCAGTGCCGGCGGTCCCCCAACGTGCCACTCGTAACCCTTGTTCGGGATATGCCGCGTGAGAATGACGGAAACGTCCCCGGCCTGAGTAAGCTGCAAAAACCGCGCGGCGATTTGCGACCAGTCCATGATTCCCTTTCCTTGTGCCGGCGGTCCGGGCGCTGCGACCGGAGAAGGAAAGGGCAACTCCGACCGACAGCGCCCGGCCCGGACGGGGAGCTACCCCGGCCGTCCCGGCATGTGTTCATTTTACTGCGGCGGGCGCAGCTTCCACGCCCTCGTTCGGAAATTCGTGTTTCAGAATGGCCTCGACCATCGTCGAACCAAGCGTTCCGGTCGTGACGCATTCTCCTTGCGGCTTACCAATTGCGGCCTTGTAAAGGGCAAGCAATTCATCCTTGCCCCGCACGCTGGCAAACAAGGCGGTTAACTGACTGCGGCGCTCTTGCCTTGTCATCCGACTACCTCCGTGGTGTTGACGAAACTGTTGACGAAACCGCGCCTCCGTCCCTGATTTTCGGGGCAAGCTCGGTTTTCGGCAAGCGCTTTCTCCATGAATCATACCCCTATCGACATTCAACCACGGCGTTGCATAGACTGGGGGTCAGAAGGTCGCAGGTTCGAATCCTGTCACCCCGACTAAAAAGCCTTGTGTCGCATCGATTTGCGGCACGAGGTTTTCTTGGTTTTCTTGCTTGAAGGGGCGAAGAATGCTCGGCGCTACGCCGGCGCTACGATGCCGGGCGAATGAATGTCCGTCAATTTCCAGCAACGAGTCGCGTATGATGCCCCCAAGGACCGCTGGGCCGCGTTCTTCAAGGTTCGGCGACTCCGCGGTCCCGATTCGTTCGTCGCGTGGCACGCTGGGCCAGCGAGCCTGGCTGTAAGCAACGATTCGCTCGACACGTGCCTCGAACACAACGGAGACTTTGAAGCAATGGACGTTTCTCGGATCGTTGAAGTGATCGATAACCGCGGCCGCACTCATTCCGTCCTCGTCGTCGTCCAAGAATACGCGGATGACGGCGCCACCGCTTAGATGTGTCGCCCGGCGGGGTCGGCACCACTGTGGGCACCGCGGCCTGCGGCATTTCGCGCAAGTCCGAATTGTCGCTGCAGGATGCGCGAATCGAAAGGCTGTCTACGGAACCGAAGGTTACAGGTTCGAGCCCTGTGGGGTGTACTTGGTTTGGCTACTTCGCCGCTTGCGACGCTGGCGATTTTGGGTTTCGCCAAACCAGGCAGACGGGCGACTCGGCGCGCGTAAGACCCTGAGGTGCCGGCGTATCGCCGGTGACGCAGACACGCCGCTTCCCATCGTCGCTCACGCACTCAAAGAGGCCCACCGTCGCGTCCAGCGGCGATTTCGTGTCGGCCGGCAGTGCGTAAAACACTGGCTCCTTCCTCCGGCCGTCGCCCTCCTTGCCCGCCACAAGCCTCGGCGGCTCGCCGGCAGACCGCTCCTCGTGGATGGGAACGGTCCCCGCACCCGGCCGATCGAGCGCAAAAAACACCACACCCTGCCACGGCTGCCTCGCGCCCGCCGCCTGCCGCGTGGCAAATCGCATCGCACCGCCATCGTCGAACCCGTACACCGGCGCCGGCAGCGCCAGGCGACGGTCTTCGAGGTCCAGCTTGTACATCATCTGGTTGTAGTCGTAACGCGGCGTGGCGACCGGGGCGCCGGAAAACGTCTGCGCGTACGTCCCCTCGAAGAGAATCCGCCGGCCGCCGTCCTTGTCGAAATAGGGGTGCTGCTTGGGGTTGTAAAAGCTGTACCGCTCGTGCGTGACGATCTTCGCCGCGTAGCACCACGGGCCCAGCGGCGTGTCGGACTCTGCGTACCACACCTCGCCCAGCGCGGACGTGCCGAAATACTCGACGGCGATCATTACCCACCGCCGGCGGAACTCGTTCCAATAGACCGAGCCGGCGTGGGCCGAAACGCGCTTGCCCGTCGCGCGGTCCCGCAGAAAATGCCACGCCTCGTGCGGCTTCAAGTGCCCGGCCTTGATGAGCTGGTCCTGCTCCTTCACGCCAACCGGCGGCGCGTTGCGCTTCCAGCCGTATCGCACGGACCCGTCGTCGCCGCGCTCGACCGCGGGCTTGTCCATCCGGCTGCCGGCCGTGAGGCACGTGAAGGCCTCATAGACATTGACGTCGGCCATCGCCTCGGCCGTCGCCGCCACGCGCACCAGCGGCAGCGGCGTGCAGAAATAGACGTACTTTTTTCCGCCCTCTTCGTACACAAACGTGTGGCCGTCGGGCAGGGCCGGCGCATCGAGCGGGAACATCGCCACGTGCTCGAATTCATTTCGCTCGTCATTCCACCGCACCAGGCCCCGCTCGTAGACTTTGAGCGGCGCCTCGACCTTCATGTACCCGGCCAGCATCGTCTCCCGGCCGCTTGAGTCACTGACGACCGACAGGCCGGTGATCCACGTCGGACCCTTGCCAGGCATTTTGCAGGTTGGTTTGGCGAAGCCCGCGTCATCGACGAAGTACGACAGGTCGATCCCCTTTTCCGGATCGAGACCGCCGTTTTGGGGAAGTTCGGAAGTCGCCCCCGGCACGTTGAAATTCCCCAGCGGATAGGAAGGCCGGTTCGTGTCGCCCCAGAACCAGCGGAGCTTGCCGCCGTAGACGGCGTTGACCACGCTGTCGGAGCCGAACACCTGGGCGTTGAGCAGCGGCTCCTTGATCGGCGGCTTCATGCCGGCCCGCACGCTGTCGCGGTAGATTCCGCCGCCGGTGACGCGATAGAGCCGCTCGGCGAGGTTGACGCGCTTGATCGCCAGCTTCGCCGTGCCGCCGGCCGTCAGCTCGAGCGCCTTGCCGCGGAAGCCGAAGCCATCGGGGGGAAATTCGTAGCCGTGGCTGCGGACCGTGAAGAAGACCTTTCGGCCCAGCAGTTCCGGATCATCGATCGCTAAGACGCCGGCGCTGTCCGTGAAGAACGACACGTCGTTGACCGTGCGCAGCTCGACCAGCGGCACGCCGCGGCCGGTGGCCTCGTCGACGACGGTCACAACGAAGGGCGTTTCGGCCGCGAAGGCCGTCGCGCCGATAGCAAGAGCAGCGCCAAAGATGATCGCGCGCATTGGGGAAGAGATCATCACGAGTCAATCCCGTCGCGAGGCAGGCATTAGGACCAAGAGTTCCATTCTAACGCGGCAAGCTTCACGGGAAGCCGGCTAAAGCCGGCTCCGAGATTCTTGTAGATGGCCTGACCCACCGGCTGAAGCCGGCGGCAGACAGGATGCCCGCTGAAGCGGGCAAGGAGCGGCAAACTCGCACTCTCGCCGGCGGCGCGCCGCGCCATTCTCAAACTGTCTCCCTACCTCTAGCCTCCAACCTAAAGCCTCTCGCCTCATCGCTCACCCTTCATCCCTCCCCCCGCTTCCTCAGCGCCGCCACCGTGAACTCCTGCCGGTTGTGATGAAGCTGCCGCGCCCGCACGTCGTGAAAACCCCAGCCACGCACGCGGAACAGATACTCCGGAATCCTGGCGACCAGGTCCCAGTCCGGCAGCTTCAGCGTCAGGATCACGCCGCGAACGTGGACCTCCCCGTGCGTGACGATCGCCTCGACCGTGTCCAGCGTGTAGCTCGGCGGCAGGTTCACGTCGCACGTCAGCCACCGCACCTTGCGAAACTCCCGCCGCTGCACCTCGTGCCCGCGCTTCTTGATGTGCCTGAAGTTCGGGTTCGCCAGAACCGCCTTGTGCATGTCGGCCGGGTCGATGCCGATGACGACGAGCCCGCGCGCCAGGAGCGCCTGCGAGGCCCCGCCCGGCGCGCTGCCGATCTCCGCACAGAGCTGCCCCGCCGCCAGGGGAAACTGCGCCCAGCGGAGGGCCTCTTCCATTTTCAGGTAGGTGCGCGAGACGGCATCCGGCGGCATGGCGATCATGGCGAAGCCGCCCGGCCAGCCGGTGTGCGGCGCGGCGGTCGCCTGGTGCCAGCCGACAAACCACAGGTCCTGATAGACGACGACCACGTCGAGGACAAGGGCGCCCTCCTCCACGTATCCTGGCAGCGACAATTCCGGCCGCAAGGCCCGAAGATCGGCGGCGATTTCCTTGTCCTCCGGCAAAAGGCCCGGCTCGTAATCGCGACGCCCTGGCTTGGCGGCATCGCGATGCCAGACGTGCAGCCCCTCGTACTTGCGCTGGCCGGCCAAGTCCCAAACTTCCTTGAGCTTCTCCTGCTGCTCATCGGAAGTGATTCTTCCCAACGTATGCGCGACGGCCCGCGCGAAGATCGCCCCTTCGCCGGGCGGCGCGGCGTGTTTTTCGTCGGACGTGACTTTGAACGTCACGAAACCCGGCCGCATGAAGGCCGGATGGCACTCGCTCCAGCGCAGCGTGAACTCGCGCTTGAGCGCGCCCTCGGCCCCGACCTGACAGGTGGCGAAGATGAAGGGCGCCGCATCGGTCATGTTGGAGTACCGCCTTCAGGCGGAGTCGATCGACGAAAAGACACCGCCTGAAGGCGGTACTCCAACAAGCCGGGGCTGCAACGGACTACTTCGCCAGCTTCCCCGCCATCTCCGCCAACCGCGTCGCGTAGCCCATCTCGTTGTCGTACCACGCCGCCACCGAGACCAGCGTCCCCTCCTGCACCGTCGTCAGCGGCAGGTCGATGATCGACGAATGCGGGTCGCCCACGATCCGCGACGACGCCCATTCCTCTTCCAGCACGTCCATCACTCCCACGAGCGGGCCCTTATTCTTCGGATTCGCCGCCGCGCGGAAGGCCTCGTTCAGCGTCTTGGCGTCAGTCGGCCGCTCGACAACGACGTTCACCTCCGCGATGCTCCCCGTCCGCACGGGCACGCGATAGGCCTTCCCAGTGATCTTGAGGCCAGGCCAGATCCAGGCCAGCGCCCGGGCCGCGCCAGAGCTGGCGGGGATCAGGTTTTCCGTCGCCGCCCATGAGTCGCGGCGGTCGGCCATCGGCTGGTCGGTGAGCGACTGCGTGTTCGTGTAGGCGTGCACCGTCGAAAAAAGCCCGTGCTTGATTCCGCAGGTATCCAGCAGCACCTTGCAGACGGGGGCCAGCGCGTTCGTCGTGCAGCTTGCCATGCTCACGATCTTGTGCCGGGCGGGGTCATACTCCTGATCGTTGATGCCGCGGAGGATGAGGATATCGCAGTCCTCGCGCGTCTTGCTGGGGGCGCTGATGAGCACGCGCTTGGCGCCCTTCTTCAGGTGCGCCTCGGCCCCCTCGCGCCTCGTCGCCCGGCCCGTGCAATCGACGACCACGTCCACGCCCAGCTTGCCCCAGTCGGGCAGGTCGGGCTGCTTGACGTCGATCTTGTGGTAGGCGATCGGGTGATCGTTGATGGTGAACGAACTCTCCGTGGCCTTCACGCCCGGCCAGAGTCCGTAATTGGAGTCGGCCGCGAAGAGCGCCCCGAGCGTGGCGGCGTCCTTGATGTCCGAGACGGACGAAGGGACGAACAGCTTGTCTCGGAGGGCCGCCTTCAAGAGGGAGCGTCCGATGCGTCCAAAACCATGAATGGCCACTTTGCCCATTTCGTATGACTCCCGGTTCGATTCTCAATTCTCTTGCCGGCGCGCCGGCGCGGTTTTGCCCCACGGGAACTGCGATTATATCGGCCGGGCCGCCGTTAGGCGACGGCGCTGGAACACCGCGCGCAGATTCCCACGAGACGCAGCCCGTGGGCTTGAACGAGCCTGTGCAGCGGAGCGATTACGGCTTCCGCAGCGCCCAGACGACAGCGACGGCGTACATGGCCAGCATCGACCACCAGGCCAGGTGCATGACCAGCCGCGGCGCCCGCGTGCACAAGAGCCAGATTTGCATGGCGAACGTCAGGACGCCCAACAGGCCGGCGGCCAGCGCCAGCGGCGTCGTCCGCAACACGGCAAAGGCGACGGCGAAGAGCAGCACGAGTGCGAGGATTTCGCGCAGCGTCGTTTGCCGCTGCTCGCGCCCCGTTGTTGCGTCACCGGCCATCGGACCACCCGTTCGCGCAGGCACGCCGCGTGCCCCGTGTTTCCCGGCCTCGCGGCCCTCACCGCGACCTGAGAATGGCAAAATAGTACATCAGCAAGGCCGACCACAGCGCCAGGTGCATGATCAGGCGCGGCGCTTTGGCGCAGACCAGCCAAAGCTGCACGGCGACCGCGAGCACGGCCAGGAGCAATGCGCCCGGCACGATCGGCAAGGTGCGCAGCAGGCCAAAACCGACGGCCCACAAGAGCAGCAGCGCGAGGACCTCGCGCAGCGTTGTCTGACGCTGCTCGCGCTCCTGGGACGCATCGGAGGACATCGCTGCACCCGCCTACCTCAGCTTCCCCACGTCCCGCACGAATTCCTTGTCCAGCTTCTCCAGTTCGCCGAAGGCCTTCTGAAACTCCTCCAGGCGCTGGCCCGGGTTGTCCCAGATGAGCTGCCCCTTGCCAGAAAGCGTCTTCAGATATTGGACGAACTGTTTGTCGCGCTGCTTGATGAGGAAGTAGGTCAGCGCCCAGGACTCGGCGTAGGCGTCGGCCGAGGTCTGCGTGTTAGCCAGCCGCTTGTCGTCGGTCAGGAGCGTGGAGAGCGAATCGCCCTTGCGGCCGGGAAGATAGCGCCGCAGGTCCGCCAGCCGCACGCGATTGATTCCCCCCAGCGTCCGCCAGCCCTTGTCGCTCGACAGGTCCGGCGTCTCGAAATACATCGCCAGGCCCTCGCTCAGCCAGAGCGGGTTGTCGGCGTACCGCGTCTGCAGGCCGCAGTTGAACGAAATCTGGTGCGTCGCCTCGTGGATCACCGTGGCCACGGTCCTTTCGGCCTGCGGCTTACTGAGCATCGAGTTGATCTGGGCTTCGGAAAGCCGGTCTCCCGCCGCCTTCCCCGCCGTGCCCGTCAGGTCGTACAGGGCGATGCGATTGGTCCGCAGGCTGTAATAGCCGATCATCGGCG
The DNA here is from genome assembly GCA_016177915.1 of Planctomycetia bacterium. GTDB lineage: Bacteria > Planctomycetota > Planctomycetia > Pirellulales > S012-138 > JACOUI01. The sequence continues at coordinate 13,773 of JACOUI010000102.1, read as the reverse complement.
CCGCGGCGTCGCCGAGCTCGCTTTGGACATAGCGGGTGTAGGAATCCTTGTCGGCGAAGACGATCGCCACGAGCGGCATCTTCGGGTCGTGCAGCTCCAGGCCCTTGCGCGACCAGAAATTCAGAAACGCCCGGTGCAGCTTCTCGAAGAGCGCCCCGCACCATTGGGCATAGGCCTTCGAGGTGTTGTGGCAGATGACGTAGTTGGCCGTCGTATGCACGTCGAAGCCGCGGGGCAGCTCGGCCAGCACGCTCTGGGCCAGCTCGTCCTTGTCGAGCGGTTCAAAGGGCGCGTCGTCGGTCTTGTGCTCGACGATCTGCTGCGGCTCGACGGTCCAGAGCGAGCCGTCGCGCGACAAGAGCAAGAGTCCCCCGTCCTCGGCCTTCACCTCGACCCGGCCGATCACTTCTCGCTCGGTCTCGCCGTGGCGGAAGACGACCCGGTCCACGGCCGGCGCCGCGGCCGTCGCCAGCCAGGCCACGAAAATCGCAGCCGGACAAGCGGCGAAAACGTGTCGCCACGAAAACAATTGCATCGTTGCAACTCGTGCTAGCAGCCTCGCGTGGGCGGCGAGAAACCGCCTGCGCCCAGCGTCCACCATTCCTAACGTACCACAAGCGAGAGCGGGCGTCGTGTCGGACAAGCCGGATTCGCCCACGGCGCTCGAAGGTCGACTGCATTGCTGGCAGCGGCGCACGGCCCTGATCTCCCGGCCTCGCGGACGCGCAAACGTCATTGCTATTTTTGCACGCCCCTTGGGCTGCTAATATCCCGCGCTGGCTTGGAATGCCTGTCGGGGAGGACGGCAATGAAGGTGCTGGCGCTGACGGAAGCTCCCAATCACGTCTGCTACCGGTACCGGATCGAGGCCTTCGCGCCGGCCCTCAATGCCCGCGGCTGGACGCTCGAATCGCTCCCCCTGGAGCCGAACACTTTTCATCGCAGCTCGCAGCTTCGGGCGGCGTCGGGGGCGGACGTCGTGATCCTGCAGCGCAGGCTCCTGCCTCTCTGGCAGCTTCGCATCCTGCGGAAAGCGTCGAAGGTCTTCGTCTACGACTTCGACGACGCCCTCTTCCACCGCGACAGTTACAGCCGCAAAGGCCCGTTGAGCTGGACGCGCCTGGCCCACTTCTGGGCGACCGTCTACTTCGCCGACGCCGTCACGGCCGGCAACCGCTACCTGGCCGAGCAGGCGGCGGCCTACGTCCAGCCGCAGCGCGTGCACCGCATCCCCACCTGCGTCGACCCGGCCATGTACCGCCCGGCGACGCACTACCGCCGCGGCGCCGACGCCAAGCTCGTCTGGATCGGCCAGCACAGCACGCTCAACTGCCTCAACCTGGCCGAGCCGTTCCTGGCGGCCGCGGGCGAGCGCCTGCCGGGCCTGCAGCTTCGCGTGATCTGCAATCGCTTTCCGCAGCTCGGCGGCATCACGGTCATGCCGCGGCAGTGGTCGATGGCCACCGAGGCGGCCGAAGTGGCCGACGCCGACATCGGCATTAGCTGGCTGCCCGACGACCCCTGGAGCCTGGGCAAGTGCGGCCTGAAGGTCCTGCAATACATGGCGGCCGGGCTGCCGGTCGTCGCCAACCCCGTCGGCATGAATTGCGAGATGGTGGTCCCCGGCGAGACGGGTTTTTTGGCGAGCACGCCCGACGAATGGGCCGAGGCGATCCACGCCCTGGCCGCCGATCCCGCGATGCGAGCGCGCTTGGGACGCGGGGGGCGCGAGCTGGTCGAGGAGCAATACGGAGTTTCCCACTGGTCGCGGCGGTTCGCGGAGCTGATCGACTCGCTGCCGCGGCAAGGGGCGGCGGCGCTGGCGACCGACGGCGCTGCGGGCGTGATGCCCGACTCCGCTGCCGGCGACGTCCAGTCCGGCCCGCTGTTCGACCCGCCGCCGGCGCTCGTGCCATGAGCGCGACACTTCCGTGCGCCGGATCGTCACCACGCGGCTTGAGGTCGCGCGCGCTCTGTTTCCCCACCGACCTCGCGTCGGTGGCACTGATGACTGACAGCTACCGGCCGGAGCGGTTCTCATTTCGTCCCCACCGACCTCGCGTCGGTGGAGCGAGTGATGGGCGGCTACGCGCGCGCGGCAACCCGCGCGCCCGCGCTTGTCGCTGCGCCTCCGCTAGCCGCCAGTCGTGCTGCCACCGACGCGAGGTCGGTGGAGAAAAGAAAAATGATGCGCCGCGGTCAGCCGCCAGTCGTGCTCCCACCGACGCGAGGTCGGTGGAGGCAAGCAATTCGAGCGTTCCGTCGTTCAGTCGCCGGCTCTTTGCGCGCTTGCTTGTCTCCCTTCTGTTCTTCTCCCTCCTCCCTGCCTGCGCCGCCGTCCCACGCGTCGTCTCGCCCGTCGCCTCCGCCAACCTGCCTTCCGAGCACACCCTCGTCCTCGATCAGCTTGTGATCTACTCCGACGAACCGCTGCCCCGGCATCACCGACTGCTGGAGGAAGTGTCGCTGCAGCGCGAAGAATTGCTCGACCGCCTCGCGCTCCCCCGCTCCGACGAACCGATCTACGTCTACCTCTTCAGCTCGCCCGACCGGTTCTCGGCCTTCCTGCGGCTCTATTATCCGGATTTTCCGCCGCGGCGGGCGTTTTTCGTCGAGGGCGACACCCGGCTCGTCGTCTACGCCCAGTGGGGCGACCGAACCGCCGAGGACCTGCGGCACGAAGTCACCCACGGCTACCTGCACTCCGTCGTGCCCGGCATCCCGCTCTGGCTCGACGAAGGGCTGGCCGAATACTGTGAAACGGGCCGCGGGCAGTCCGGCTTCCACCGCGCCCACTGCGAGTTGCTCGCGAAACACCTTGCGGCGGGCTGGCGGCCGGACCTGGCCCGTTTAGAGGCGCTCGCCGACGGCTTGCAGATGACGCAGCTCGACTACGCGGAATGCTGGGCCTGGACGCACTTCCTGTTGAGCACGTCGATGGATCGCCGCGAGCTGTTGGCGGGCTATCTGCGCGAGGTCAAGCAGAGCGGCCGGGCGGCGCCGTTTTCGCCGTCTCTACAACGGCTGACGTCGCCCATGGCGGCGGAGGAAATGTTGCTGGGGCACTTGCGGTCGTTATCGCGAGCGCGGTGAACCACCTGAAGGCGGGCCTCAAACGGAGCGGGTTCAAGTGGCTGGGAGACGGCTGGCACGACGTCTTCATCTACGAGCTGGCCCGCAAGGAGGCCGAGGAATTGCTTTCGGGCACGCCCTGAGCCACTTGAATTGTCGCCTTTCGCTCCGCGAAAGGGCGCTCTTTCGCGGAGCGAAAGACGACAGAAGCGCGTCAACCTGTCGGAGCGCTCGTTCGTGCCGCCTGCGCCGCCGCCGCCCCCATCGCCGTCGTGATGATCGGCATCAAGACGTACGTCAGCCCCACGTCGGCCAGGTAATCGGCCAGCGTCATGTTCATCGGAGGATTGAGCATCAGCGGCAGGTCGATCGCCACGCTGATCCCCAGCCACAGGACGCCCAGAATAAGACCCTCTCGCATCCAGGCCCGCTGCACGCGGCGAAAATAGAACCATCCCAGCCGGCCCACGACGACCGCGAGCACGACGGGCATGATCGACTCGAAAAGCGGCCGGGCGCTGTCGCGGAGCGGCTGGATGCAAACCGCGACGACGAACGGCACGAGCCAGACGACGAGGCCGAACAAGATCGCCCATTTCCACGATGCCATGGCCGCCTCCTCATGGTCGCATCACGAATTCACTGCCAGCCCCAGCAACTCCAGCAAATCGTCCAAGCGCCGGTAATCGCCAATAATCACGTCGGCCCCAGCCCGGATCAGCCGCCTTCGCTTCCAGTCGTTGATCCCAGCGCGCCGTTCCTCTTCGCTGGCGACGCCGACGGCCACGCCCCCCGCCCGGCGGACCTCCTCGATCTCCACAAACCCGTCGCCGAAGGCCAAAAGCTCTTCGCCTCGCACGCCCATCTCGTCGATCATCTTGCGGATGACGAGGGCCTTGGAAAAGCTCTTGTAGTCGTCGAGCGCCCCGTAGATGTGCGGCCCGAAGAAATGGCCGAGGCGCAGCGTCTGCGCCTCGTCGCGGACGTACTTCAGGTCCGTGCCCGAGGCCAAAAAGAGAGACAGGCCGCGCTCGCAGAGCGCCGTGAGCAACGCCCGCGTGCCGGGCACGGTCCAGTCGTCCGGCTCGGCCCGGCCTTGCTTGAGATCGGCTACGCGCTTTCCGACTTGTTCCCATAAGAGATCGTGGTAGCGGCGCTTGTAATCCAGCGGATCGAGGGGCGAGCCGCCGCGGGCATGCACCTCGTCGGCAAGTTGCATCATCTGGTAGATGGTCTGCCGGCCGTTGAGCCGCATCACGAATTCTTCGACTTTGACGAAAAGCTCTTCGCGGGTCTCGCGCGTGGCGGTGGCCGAAAGGGCGTCGACCATCATGGGGATCATGACGTTTTGCCAGTTGCGGCGGATGAGCGAGAGCGTGCCGTCGAAATCGAAGAGGACGGCGCGGAAGCCCCCGCGCGGCAGATCGGGCCGGAGGACTTCGAACGGCAAAGTGGGATCGGGGGGCACGGTTTTGCTGCGCGGTTCGAGCTTGCGCCAGGCGCCAAGGTGGGCGTCGCAAGCGGTCCGTCTGCGAAGCACCGTTGTCTCTCGTCGGCGAATGTCCGTCAGCAATGGCCCGCTGCGACGAGGCTTGCTCCGCCCACCCTACCTCGAATCATAAGCGCTGGTGCGGGCCTTGGGCACGCCTCACCGTCACGTACGCCAGGTGCGCCTTGAGGCACGTCTGGCGAAAGGTCTCCGGACGCGGCACGCCGGGCAGCGTCAGCACCTCGAGGGGGCCCTTGCGGAAGATGAGGTCGCCGGCCGGATACCACTCCTGGCCGTCACGGACGCGGACCTCGATCGAATCGAACCCGTCGAGCGGGGCGGACTCGGCTTCGACGCCGCGCGGGCGCTTGAGGACGATGATCCGCCGGTTCGTCAGCTTGTAGCGGCGGACGTCCCAAGGGGCGAGGCTCAGGGCAAACAGCGTCATGGCGATCGGGATGCAGAGCAGCGCGTTGAGCTTGCCCACGGTAAAGAACTTGCCGAAGCCGGCCTTGATGCCGCAGAGTTTTCCGATGAAGCAGCCCGCGGAAAAGGCCGCGATCGACGGCCAGACGGTCATGATCGTGACTTCGCCCAATTCGGGCGGCGCGACGCCGGGAATGGCCTGCTTCATGGCGTCCTGTTCCGGCATGGCTGCTGCGGTAGCGGTCACGATTCACCCGAAACGTCGTAACTCGACGATGGTTTTAGGGAGCAAAACTACCACTCCCTCGGGGTAAAAGCCAGACCCCGTCGGCCCGTCGCAGGCGCGCTCCGTGCGCCCTCCAAGGGCGCGACGCGATAAAACGGCAGGCGGGACGCCTACCCCACGGGCGACTACAGCCAGCCCAGTTCGCGCAGGTCCTGGCAGGGTTCGTCGAAGCTGCAGCTTCCAAACGAGATCATCACGCGCGAGCGGGCCTGGTCGATTTCGGCGAGAGTGGCGGAGTGTTCGCGCCAGCGGAGTTTGGTGTCGGTGAACGTGAAGGCGGCCGGCGAGGTTTCTTCGAGGAGTTCCTCGAGCACGGGAGCTGGCAACTGCCGCGCGGAACTCAGCACCGACGCAACCAGCACGTTGATGAAGCCGTGCTGCCAGACGCCCAGCGCCGCATCATAATGCCGTAGCGGGTGGTGAAGGCCCGCGGTACATTTGAACGCGATGCCCATCTGGCAATTCGAAACGTGCAAGCCCAACAACTCCGCAGAGGGGAAGTCCTCGGCCTTCGGACCGCCGGTGCGGTACTTGAAACGCAGCGGCCGCCGCTCTTCGAATGCAGCGCCCTGCTGCTGCGGGCCGCGCGCTGTTGTTTCCGAAACGCTCTGAGCTGCGGACGGCGGCAATCCGCTGATGCGCAGATACCGCAGTGCATTTCGCCCGGCCAGGAAGTTTGTCTGAAAGCCCTGCTCACATCGCGCCAGTGGCCATTCGAAATACAGCTCGCGGTAGGCCGGCTCAGCGCGCAGCTCACGATCGATGTCGTCGAGGAACGACCATCTGTCCCACAGCTCTTTGAGCTGGGGCGGTTTGAGTTTCGCCGCCAACTCCCAGGGGAACTCGTAGCTCACTTCCCAGCAGAGGTCAATCGCGATGGCCGCGGCGCGCATCCGGTCGATAAAGCTCAGCAGAAGCGTGGTCTCGCACTTTGCCGCCGCGGCAGGATCGCCCTCTGAGGGCAGCCGGCTCACCGCCGCGATCTCGACCGCCGCCGGACGCGACTTCTCGATTTCGACGGCCAGCTCCAAAAGGCCCGCTGCCGGACAGATGAACCGCCGCTGCATGAAGGCGCACGGCGAGCGCCCGTTCTCGACGTACTTTCGCCAGGCCTCGGCCAGCGGCAGCCGCGCGGGCGGGAACATGCCCGCGTAGTCGATCACGCGCTCTAGGAGCCGGCGCAGGGAGGGTTTCATGCGCACGCCGTGAGGGACGGCCGCCGGCGCCGTCGCGCGATCGCGAGAGCATAGCTACCGGCAGGACCAGGCCCTCATTGTAGCAGCCCCGCGCGGCTGCGAAGCATCGAAGGGCTTTTGCACGTCGGAGTCGGCCAGTTCGCCGCGCAGGACGCGCACCTCCCGCGGAGCGTCGATCCCCACCGAGACGCGGTTTCCATCCACCTTGTTCACGGTCACGACGATGTCTTCGCCAATCACAATCCGTTGGCCTTGGGTCCGGGACAGAACGAGCATGGGTCTCCTCCTTGATTCGATGTCGGTTTGACAGTCGCGGCCCCTGGGTTATGCAACCCTGATGCCTCTGGGCGAAAAACCGGCAAAAAATTTACAGTTCGGCTCAAGCTTTTGCACGTAACAGCCGATACCGCGGGCCCCTTTGGAGTTGCGTCGCCGCAACACGCCAGGCAGCACTGCTGGCAGCGGCCGTCTCAATTTGATGCGCCGCGTGCTGGCGTGCGGCCGGCCGTGCCGATGGCATCGATTTGGCACACCAACGGCACACCGACTGCCAGCATGGGCGGCACGGGTGGGCGGAATCTGACGTAAACTGCCATAGGCGGGCCACGGATGGGGTTGCCCCAAACGATGCCCCCTTCTTTCGCCGGTCGCGGACGACATGAACACCGTCAACAGTTACCTCGACGCCGCCGGCAGGTACGTCAATCACATGGGGATGTGGGAGTGGTTTTTCGTGACGCTGGTGGTGGTGGTGATCGGCATGATGTGCATGAAGGGGTTCGGCTCGCGGTCGAATTATTGACCTTCGGCGAGCGCGGGGCGTGAGCGCGGTAGGACGGCCTTTCCAGGCCGTCGATCCGCGACGGCCCAGAAGGGCCGTCCTACAGCACGCTTCCGCGCGTGATTAGTAGATCTCAATGCTCTTGAGCCCGTCGCCGTGGGCCGAGAGGGCCGCGCCCAGGCAGCGGGCTGCGCCGCGCATCAGGTCCTGCGGCGGAAAGGTGGCCGAGGGCGCCGGCACCGTCGCCGCGCCGAGGCAGACGCGGAGCCGGCCGCGGGCGGCGCCAGCCTGGGTGTCGAGCACGCGCCGCAGTTTCACCAGCAGCTTGTTGGCCAGCCGCACGATCGTCCCGCGTTCGCAAAACGGCACGACCACCGCAAACCGCGAATCGCGCGTCCGCAAAGACTCGATCGGCTCCGGGTCGGCCTCGATCTGCGCCGCCTCGAAGAGGGCCGACTCGAACTGCCGCAGCAGCTCCTCGGCCTTGGGCAGGCCCGCCTGAAAGACGAGCTCCCCGTAGCCGTCCAGCTCGACCAACAGCAGGCTGGCCGCCATGCGCCGTGCGCGGCAGCGGGCGACGGCCGACGAGACCGCCTCCAGGAGCAGCGGCTCGTCGCCGGCGACGGCCGTGGCGCTGGGCCTGGCCGCGGCCGCCGGCTCTTTGCCGTCGGCGGCGGGCGCGGACTTCAGGGCACGCGCTTTCTCTCGGCCAGCCGCGGCCGCCACGGGTTTCTTGGCCTTTTCGCTGCGCGCGCCGGCGGGGGCGCTGCGGGCCGTCTTCAAACACTTTGCCGCTTCGGCCAGCAGGCGCAGCTCGTCGCCGGCCGTTGCGCAAGGGGCCGTCGCGGCCGCCACGCCGCGCTTGCGGAGCGAATCTTCCACGACTTCCGAGGCCACCTGCGACAACCGCTGATGGGCCTGTGCGATGAGCGCCTGGTAATCGAGGCCCGGCGGCAGCTTTAGCGACAAGACGTCGGCAAGCTGCACGACCTTGGGCTGCAACTGGGCCACGAGGTCCCGAAGCTGCCGGTCGTCGATGCCGAAAAAGTCCATCGCCTGCGCGTAGGCCTCGCCCAAGGCCGGCGGACCCGCCCCCGCCAGAAAGCCCGCCACCAACTCCGCCAGCCGCAGCACCTTGGCCGCCGTCCGGCTCGGTTTGGGGAGCTTCGCCACCGCCTCCGCATCGGTGGGCAGCGACACCGACTCCACCAGCGTCGCGGGCAGCTTCCAATGCTCCATCAGCCGCTGCGTCAATTGCGAATGGTCGAACCCCAGCGCGGCCCGCTCCGCCTCGCGCAGGGCCGGCCGGTCGGCCGTCTTCCGCCACACGGCCAGGTACGCCGGCCCGGCCTGCTGCGCCAGGACGAGGATCCCCACGTCCCGCAAGAGCGCCGCAATGAAGAGTTCGTCGCCGGCCGCGCAGCGCGTAGCCAGGCAAATTTCCCGCGCCGCCACGGCCCGCGTCAGCGTGTGCTGCCAGTACCGTCGAAAGACCTCCCCGTCCTCCGACATCAGCTTGGGCGGCAGGCTGAACCCCAGCACCAGGAGCTTCAGGGGCTTGATCCCCAGGAGCGCCAGGGCCTGCGTGAGGTCGCTGACGGGCGTCGCCAGGCCGAAAAGCGAGCTGTTGACCACCCGCAGCAGCTTGGCCGTCAGCGCCGGGTCGTTCTCGATGCACTGCTTGAGCTGGTGAGCGTCGACGTTTTCCTGGCTGGTGAGGTCCAGGACGCGCACGGCCACGCCGGGCAGGCTATAGAGCTGGTCGGCCCGATCCACCATCGAGTCGAGCACGGAGGCGGCGTCGGACATGGCGGGCAGGCCAAAGGGGCGGCGCGTGTAGGACGGACTTCAGTCCGTCCCATCGCGGAAGCACGTTCGGGGCGGCACGGCTTCACAAGCTTAGGTCAGGAAGCCGCCGCCGCGATGAATGCCGGTGTTGCGTTTTTGCAACACCAACTCGAAGCGTTTTCCTGCCTTTGTCCCGTAGGGACAGCCGAGAGTAGCCCAGCGATTCATCGCTGGGACTCGGTCAGCGCGCGACCGTTGTCAGTCCCGTAGGGACGACTGGGTTCGGCGCCCGCTCCCGCGCGTCCCTCAGCCCTTCAAAAATGCCCGCCGGATCGAATCGGCGGGCTTGGGCGGGCAATTGCAAATTGAAAATTGAAAAATGAAAACTGCAAATTGAAAAGTGCAGTCGAATCGACATTGCCAGTTTTCAATTCGCAATTCTCATTTTCAATTTGCAATTTTTCTCCCCTCACCCCTCGCTGGCGCGTCGGGTTGGTGTCGCCTCACGCCTCACCCCTCAAACCTCATCCCTCTCCCCCTCTACTCCACCACAATCCGCGCCACGTCGTGAACGTCCTTGTTCCCCGACAGCGTGACCGTCTTCGTCGTGGCCGTTTCCTGCTTCGTCCCCCAGTCGCGGACGATCGTCACGTGGACCCGCGTCCGCGTGCTGGCACGATTGGCGTCGCTGGCGAAGTAATGGGCCCGCACCTGGTAGGCGCCGGGCACGGCCTTCCGCAGGACGTACATCTCCGGCCCAAAGCCCTGGGTCACGTCTTGCGACAAGTCGCCGCCGATCCGCGTCTGGCGGTGCGAGTAGTAGCACTCCTCGCCCGTCGGCTCGATGACGTGCATGTCCACGTCCGTGCCGTCCGTGTTCCAGGCCATCGTGATCACGACGTCCGGCTGGCCGATGCCGTACTTTTCCTCGATCGACTGCCGGCGGGCCTTGGCGAAGTCGGCCAGGCTCGTCTTCACCTGCGACTGCTCGATCGACCGCAGGAACCGCAGGTAATCGAGGCCCACGATCTTCTGGAAGTCGCCGAACCGGCCGTCCCACTGCGCCGTGACGGCCAGCTCGTAGTGAAGCAGCGCCAGGTCGTAGTTCCCCATCGCCGTCAACGAGCGCGCCAGGCCGTGGTAGGAGTGCGGCTCGTAGGGCCGCCATGTCGCCACGCGGCGGAACAGCGAATACGCCTGGTCCGCCCGGCCCCACTCCATCGCCGAGAAGGCCACGTCGCGCGCCAGCACCGTGTCGCCAGGGCTTAGCTCGACGAGCGAGCTGATCGCCTTCAAGGCGTCGTCGGCGCCGGCAGCCTGGAATCGCCGGGCAGCCTCGGACGAGATCGCGTCGTAAGACAGCGGCTGGGCGGCCAGTCCCTCGTCCTGGAACTTCGCCGGCAGGTCGGACCAGAGGCGGAGCTTGCAGTGCAATTCGCCCGGCTGGACGGCGAACGCCTCGTCCGGCAGGCTCTGGATCGCCACGCGCAGTGCCGGCGAGACCTGGAAATTCGTGCCCGGCATCTTTTCCATCCGCTCCAGCCAGGCCACGAACGCCGCCCGCCTTTCGCGGCGGCGCTCGTCGGCCTTGGCCGCCGCGCCCTCGATCACCTTGCCGGCCGGCGTGCTGGCCACGACAAAGGCGTCTTCCTCGGGCTTGATGTTGAACCGCTTGTAGTCCTCTTCGGTGTCGAGCATCAAGAGCGAGCAGGTAGCGCCCGTGATGCGGAAGTGCCGGGCGTAGGCCACCGCGAAATCGCGCGTGTCAGGCACAAGCTCCTCGAGGCCGCCGACGGCCACCTGCCCGTAGAGGCGCGCCGCCAGGTCGCTTTCGACGGCGCTGGCGATGCGCGTCTTGAGGACCGTTTCTTCGCCGGCGCGGCTGAGCTTGAGCGCGATTTCTGAACCGTCAGCGGGCTTGCCCCGGCCCACGAGAAGCAGCGTCTGGCCGGGGAAGATGCTCGTGGGCCTTCCAGCCAGGATCAAATCGCTGCCGCCTTCAATGCTCACGCCCAACACCTGCCACGGCCGCTGGCGATGGGCCTTGCTGATCTTTTCAAGCTGGTCCTCGCCGACGAGCGTGAAGTGCGCCCCGCCCGACTCGCGCGCCAGGAAGGCCAGCGCCTGCGTGTCGTCGCCGGAATAACCGGTGCTGTAGGCGAAGAGCGGGCCGGCCGTTCGCAGGTCGTCGGCCATGCGGCGGAAGTCGGCCTGGCCCCAGGTGGTCGAGCCGTCGGAGAGCAGGAAGTAGTCGCAGGGCGGGATTTCTTCGCGCGTGGGCCAGTCCGGCCGGGTCGCGGAGCGGATCGCCTGCTGCAAGTCCGTCGCCCCCTCCAGCGACAGCTTCTGGCAGTACTCCATGAGCGCCTCGACGTTCTTTTCCGTGTTGTCCGTCAGGCCCGCTTGCCACCAGTGCGACTCGACGTTGAAGAACATCACGGCGAACTGCGGCATCGTCTCGCGGTTGTTATCGAGGAGCGACCGCAGGAGCTTGAGGTACACGTTGAACCGGTCGGGATTGGCCGACAGGGAAGTATCGACGAGGAAAATGCCCGGGCGAAGGGTCTTCACTTCCTTTTCCGCCTCCAGCGCCGGCTGGAACCGCGCGGCGAAGTAGTTTCCCGTTTCGTCGCGGCCGTGTAGGAGCGCGCTGCCGGCGTTCTTCAGGCGTAGCTCAATGCTCTTGTCCTTGGGGTTCGTGAAGCGCAGCGTGCGGCGGTCGCCGTCGGCCATGGGCTTGGCTTCCGGCTGCACGGCCAGTTCCGCGCCGCCGGAGACCTTCACGTCGACCACGCTCTGCGGCAGCCCCTCGGGCAGGTCCAGGCGGTAGACGAGGTCGCCATCGACCTGCATCAGGTTCACGTCGTAGCCGATCACGATGCGGTGAAGCTGGTGCGGGGCGAGCGGAAAGACCTTGGCGTTGAACATGCCCGCCCCCGCCCATTCGACCAGGGCCGGATCGACGCGCCGCCGGACCGTCTCGCGGTAGGCGAACGAGGCCGTCTCGCGCGGCACCATGCGGGCTTCTTTGGGATCAAGCCACGTGTCGCTGCGGGCCAACATGATCTCCTTGGGGTCGCTCGCCAGCTCGCGCGAGCGCTCGACGCTGAAGAAGACGGGGTCGCGGCGGGGCTTGCCTTCCTGCTCCGACTTGTAGACCGCCTGGCCGAAGGCGAAGAAATAGAGCGACGATTCGTTGGGCAGGCGGATGTCGAAATTGCCCTCGAGCTGCTGCGCGCGGTCGTTGAAGTAGTAAAGGTCGAGGACGACGCGGGCGCGGAAGCCGTCGATGGCGACATTGGCCTGCATGCCGGTGAGCGGCAGTTCTTCCGTCTCGCCGACCATCAGGCGGGAAGCGTTGGGGACAAGCTGCGAGCGGCGCCAGGTCTTGGCGGGCGCTTTGCTGGCGCCTTCGTCTTGCGGCTTCGTGTCGGAATTCGGCTTGTTGAGCGTGTGCTCGGGATCGCGCTCGCCGGCCTTGTCGCGGCCTTTCGCGGCGCTCTGTCCGCCGCCTCGTTTCCCGCCGCCGGACCGGTCGCCCTCTCGAGCGCCCTGGCTGCGGCTGCCCTCGCCCGTGATGTAGGCGTCGCCGAGGTTGTTGCTGGCCGGGCGCAGGGCGGGCGTCGCCGGGCGGCGCGGATCGTCAGGGCGCTTGCCGAGATCCGTGCCGTCGCGCCCGTCCTCCCAGAAATTGCTCCGCGTGCGAAAGAAGTCCTCGATCTGTCGATCACTGGGAACGTCGAGGTCGGCGCGGAACGTGCCGCCGCGCTCAAGGCCAGTGGTGATCTCGTTTCCATCCTGACCGCCGCCCCTCCGCCTCTGCAACTGCTCCCACTCCTCGCGAGAGGGGTACGTAATGGGTGGCTCGTCGGGCGTTGGGATGTGGCTGTGCTCAGCGGTCCTGAGATCGCCGAGCACACTGTGGGCGCTGTTGTTGCCCGACGGCGGCGTGTTGACGGAGCGCGCTCGATCGCGGCGGACGAGCTCTTCTTCGTCCAGCGGCTGCATGAAATATCCGTTCAGCGGGCCTCGAGAGCCGCTAGCATCCTCCCACGAACTCGGCGGCACACCGTCGGTCACGGTCATGGCGAGGTTCGATTCGAACTCGCGGATCGATCCCTTTCCGCTTGCCTGCTGCCACGACTGCGGCGCGACCGTGGTTGTGATCAAGTCCACGAGCGCATCGAAGTCCGGACTGCCGGGTGACGCCTGATGGGTGGCACGGCTGACCGATGCGTCCCGGCTGGCCAGCGAGTTCATCTTGATCCACACGCCCGCCACCACGAGCACGCAAGCCGCCGCCGCCGCGACCGACCAGAACCACCGGCGCCGCACAGGGCTGCGCGCTGCGCCGCGCGCCCGGCTCGACTGGGCCGGCGCTGCGTCAAAGAGACCTTCCTTCTTGGCGCCTTCCTTCTCGCCGCCGGCCATGGCCGCGCCCGCCGGCGCAGCCTGCTCCTCGGCGTGCCTCTCTGGGGTGCGATCCTCCTCCGACTTGACTTGTTCGGGCGTGCTGTCTGAAAGCCGCATGGCGATCTCCTTCTCGAGTTGCGCGTTCCGGCCGGGGTTGCGCTGGCCTTGCCGCGCCTCGCGCACAACATGCGCCACAGCGCGGATTTCCTCCACCTCGCGCCGCGCCGGCTCATCCAGCGCCAAAAGCGCCTCGAACTCGTCGCGCTCGACACCCTCAAGCTGCCCGAGGGCGTAGGCGGTCAAACGCGGATCGTCGCGGTCG
>JACOUI010000101.1 GCA_016177915.1 Planctomycetia bacterium | reverse complement strand
CCCCTCCCCTCGCCTCCCCTCCCTCGCGGTGAATGTTGCGGCGCACATCGGCGGCATGGATACTAGATCGCCCGCACCATCGAACGCTCATTGAAAAGGACACTCGACATGCGCCCCGCCCTATTCCTAACCGTCGCCGCCGCGGCCCTTCTTATCCTTGGTGCCAACAACGGCCCCGGGTCAGCCCCCCTGCCGCCGAACGACACGGCATTGAAAAAAGCGCGAGCGCCGATCGACGCCGCGCAGTTCCCCTCCATCCAGGCCGCGATCGACGCCTTGCCGTCCGACGGCGGGATCGTCCTTCTGCCGCCGGGGATGTTCGAGATCGAAGTGCCGCTCGTCCTTGCCCGCGGCGACGTGACTTTGCAGGGTTCCGGTCCGGCGACGCACATCGTCAACAAGAACCAGAGCGGCCGGCCGGCGATCGTCGTCAGCCATCCCGATGGCGCCATGGTCAAGGACAAAGACCAGCTTTGGCGCGTCGTGCTCCGCGACTTTCGCGTCACGGGCAATGAAAAGAGCGGCCACGGCATCGAGTCCCTCCGCATCAATGAGATTTTCATCCACGGCGTCACGTCGAGTTACCACGGCGGCGACGGCATCCGCCTCGACCGGTGCTACGAAGACCCCCGCGTCAGCGATTGCCTCGTCACCTACAACAAAGGCACGGGGCTCAACCTCCTCGGCTGCCACGACATTGTCGTCTCGGCGAACCAGTTCGAGGAGAACCAGGACGCCCTGCACTGCTTCGACGGCTTCAACCTCTGTATGACCGGCAACTGCCTCGACGACCACCTCGGCCACGGCGTCGTGATCGAGAACACGTACGGGTCGGTCGTCTCCGGCAACATGATCGAAGAGTGCAATGGAACCGCGATCATCCTGGACCGCGATTGCTACGGCGATACGATCTCGGCCAACGTCGTCGCCCACAACGGGGCCGGTATCGACCTGCGCGACGCCCACGGCTGCGCTGTCAGCGCGAACACGCTGACCATCATGAAAACCGACGCCCTGCGGATCGGGGCCAATAGCGGCAGGATCACCGTCACCGGCAACAACTTTTCCAACAGTTTCGTGGGCGACGGCAAACTCCGCCGGGGGACCGAAGACCTGGCCGCCGCAGGTATGGTCCTTTCCGGCACGTCCGACGTGGCCGTTGCGGGCAACTTGTTCTCGTCGCTGCGGCCCAAGGCGGTGGCCCTCGACGGTCCGCCGAGCAAGCGGGTCGTCTTCGCGGGCAACGTGCTGGCGGACGTCGAGAGCGACCACGGGCAGCTTCAGGAGTCGGTCGTGGAGGGGAATATCTCGGGTGGCACGCCCTGAGCGTGGTCGATCCACCCGGCAGCGACGACCACGGGAAACGGCGGCAGAATCGCGGACCGCCGCCCTGGTTGCGAAGGGCGTGGCGGCGCCGCGCAGCGACAGGCGGAAGGAATACGAGTACGATTACGAGTACGTAAGGACGAGGTTCGAGGCACGTTGTCCGAGCTTCACGCTCACGCCGAGGATCGACATGCGCAGCGCCCTTTTGCTGATCATTGCCACCGCGATCGTGTTGACGGCAACTGCGACGTCTCGGTCCGACGAAAAGCCCGCCGACCTCATCGTCGTCAACGCCAAGGTCCTCGCCGTCGACGCCAGGTTCAGCCAGGCCGCGGCCCTGGCCGTCCGCGACGGCAAGTTCCTGGCCGTCGGCACGAGCGCCGAAATTCGCAAGCTCGCGGGCGAAAAAACGCGCGTCATCGACGCGAAGGGGCGGACGGTCGTCCCCGGCCTGATCGAGACGCACGTCCACGCCGCCGGCGCAGCCCGCGGCGAGGTCCTTCAGCCCTTCGTGCAGCTTGGCTCGATCGCCGAAATCCAGGACTGGGTGCGGAAACAGGCGAAAAAGCAGCCGGGCGAGGCCTGGATTCAGACGCCCCGCGCCGACGTGACGCGCATCCGCGAGCGACGCATGCCCACGAAGACCGAGCTAGACGAGGCCGCCCCCGACCGGCCCGTCGTCTTCAACTGGCAGTACGCCAACCGCCAGGTCCAGGTGTTGAGCTCGGCCGCCCTCAAGGCGGCGGGCATCACGGCCGACACCAAGGCCCCCGGCCGCGGCAAGATCCACTTGGGCGACGACGGCCGGCCCAACGGCGTCCTGGAAAACGCCGGCCCGCTCGTGGCCAAGTTTCTTACGCGCCCCGACGTGCCCGAGGAGAAGTACCTCGAGAGTCTTGAGCGGCTCCTTCGCCGCTACAACGAACTCGGCATCACCAGCATCTTCGAGCGCAACAGCAACGTCGCCGGCTACCGCACCTACGAAAAGCTCAAGGCCCAGGACCGGCTGCCAATTCGCGTGACCGTGACGATCGGCCTCGGGTCCGACGGCTCCGTCGAGGGGACCGAGCGGTTCATTCGCTCGCTGCCCTTCAAGTTCGGCGACGGCGACGAGCGGCTCAAGGTCGGCCCGCTCAAGATCGGCGTCGACGGCGGGGTCCTCTACGGCACGGCCTATCTCCGCGAACCCTACGGCCAGAGCGCCTTTTCGCTCTACGGCATCGACGACCCAGAGTATCGCGGCGACCTCCGATGGAGCGCCGAGAAGATCGCCAACATGATCCGCACGGGCCATCGCCTGGGCTGGCAGATGTGCTCGCACGTGACGGGCGACGCGGGCGTGGACGCCGTGCTCGACGCTGTCGAGTCCGCCCACGAAGACAGCCCCATCGACGGCCGCCGCTACACGCTCATCCACGCCTATTTTCCCAACGAGGAAACGGCCCGCCGGGCGGCGCGCTTGGGCGTGTGCGTCGATACCCAGCCCGCCTGGTACTACAAAGACGGCGACGCCCTGGCCGCGGCCCTCGGCGCGGCGCGGCTGGAAAAGTTCATCGGACTCAACGTGTGGCGGAGCGCGGGCGTGAAAGTGGCCCTCAACTCCGACCACATGCAGGGCTTTGGTCCGGATTCGTCGCTGAACCCCTTTAACCCGTTTCTGACGATGTACGTCGCCATTTCGCGGCGGATGGAGAGCGGCCGGGTGATCGGGCACGACCAGCGCGTCTCGCGTGAGGAGGCCCTGCGGATGACGACGATCGACGCGGCCTGGCTGTCCTTCGACGAACCAAACCGCGGCTCGATCGAGCCGGGCAAGCTGGCCGACTTCGCCATCCTGTCGGACGACTTTTTGAACTGCCCGGAGGAGCGGATCAAGGAGATCCGCTCGGTGCTGACGGCGGTGGGGGGGAAGGTGGTGTACGAGGCGAAGAACGGACGCGCGGAGAAGTAGTTGTTGTGTCGCGGCACGATCAATGGCGCGCGCCTACTCGTTCGCTGATGCTGGGCAAGCTCCGTAGCCCTCACGCTCCGCGTGAGGTAGCCTGAAGGGCCGGCGGCGCTTGATTGCCAAGCTTCCCTCAGAGATCGAGCCGGGATTGCCCCGCAGGCCACATCACGCGGAGCGTGATGGCTACGGGAGCGTGATGGCTACGAAGAGGAGTCACCCAATCATGCGAACATGCGCTTGTTTGCTGTCGGTCCTCGTTCTTCCGCCCGCGCTCGCGACCGCCGACGAGCCCATCGAAGCCCCGCCCGTCCGCAATGAGATCGCCCTCAACGGCCAGGTCTTCTCGCTCCCCGCAGGGTTCACGATCGAGCAGGCCGCCGGGCCGGGACTCGTCGAGCGGCCGATCACGGCCGACTTCGATGACGAGGGCCGGCTCTACGTCGCCGATTCGTCCGGCAGCAATGAGAAAGTCGAAGTGCAGCTTCAGAAAAAGCCGCACCGCATCGTGCGCCTGGAGGACACCAACGGCGACGGCCTATTCGATAAGAGCGTCGTCTTCGCCGACAAGATGATGTTCCCCGAGGGGACGATGTGGCTTTCCGGGTCGCTCTACGTGGCCGCCCCGCCCAGCATCTGGAAGCTCACCGACACGGACGGCGACGGCGTGGCCGACGAGCGAATCGAGTGGTTCCAGGGCAAAACGCTCACCGGCTGCGCGAACGACCTGCACGGACCCTACCGCGGTCCCGACGGCTGGATCTACTGGTGCAAGGGGGCCTTCGCCCGCCAGACCTACGACCGCCCCGGCCAGCCGCCCTTCACGACGCGCGCCTCCCACATCTTTCGCTGCCAGCCGGACGGCTCGGGCCTGGAGCCGGTGATGACGGGCGGGATGGACAACCCCGTCGACGTCGTCTTCACGGCCGAGGGCGAGCGGATTTTCACGACCACGTTTTTGCAGCATCCCGGCGGCGGCAAGCGCGACGGCCTGATCCACGCGATCTACGGCGGCATCTACGGCAAGGACCACGACCCGATCTACGAGCACCCCTGGACCGGCCCCGACCTGATGCCTGTTCTGTCGCATCTGGGTCCGGCGGCCCCCTGCGGCCTCGCGTGCTACGAGTCGCGCGTCTTCGGCGAGGAGTACCAGGGCAATCTCTTCGCCTGCCTCTTCAACATGCACAAGCTGACGCGGCACGTGCTGACGCCCAGCGGCGCGACCTTCACCTCCAAGGACGAGGACTTTCTCGTCTCCAGCAGCTTCGATTTTCATCCCACCGACGTGATCGAGGACGCCGACGGGAGCCTTCTCGTCTGCGACACGGGCGGGTGGTACAAGCTCTGCTGCCCGACGTCGCAGCTTGTGAAGCCGGACGTGCTGGGGGCGATCTACCGCATCCGGCGGCAGGGGGCGGCGAAGGTCATCGACCCGCGCGGCAAGAAGCTGGCGATCGACAAGCTGTGGATCGCCGACCTGGTCGTGCTGCTGGACGACCCGCGGCCGGCCGTGCGGCGGCGGGCGACGGAGAAGCTGGCGGCGAAGGGGAAGGACGCGATTGCGGCGCTGGAGGACGTGCTGCGACTGTCGTCGTCGGCGGAGGCGCGGCGGAACGCCGTGTGGACGCTCTCGCGGATCGACCATGCCGAAGCGCGAAAGGCGGTCCGCGGGGCGCTGAAGGACCGGGACGAGTCGGTGCGCCAGGCATCGCTCCACGTCATCAGCCTGTGGCGCTATGACGAACCGCTGGAGGACCTCATCGCGCTGCTCCACTCGACATCCATGCCGAACCAGCGCACGGCCGCCGAGGCGCTGGGGCGCATCGGCGACGTCCGCGCCGTTTTGCCGATCCTCAGAGTGCTGTCCGCGCCGCAATACTCGAGCGTTCGCGCCGTCGATCACCGCACCCTGGAACATTCGCTGACCTACGCCTTGATCGAGATTGGCGATTCCACGGCGACGGCCGAGGGGCTGCTCTCGCGTGAAGGCTTCAATATGCGCACGCGCCGCGCGGCGATGATCGCCCTCGATCAGATGCCCGGCGGCAAGCTCGACCCGGGCGAGGTCGTCGCCGATCTGACCTCGCCCGATGCCCCCCTGCGCGAAACGGCCGCCTGGATCGTCATGCGCCACCCGGATTGGGGACCGGAGCTTGCCGGCTTTTTCCGCACGCGGCTGGCCGACAGCCGGAACGCCACGGACGGCGAGCGCGAGGAACTGTCGCGGCCGCTGGCCAGGTTGGCGCGTAGCTCGGCCGTTCAAGAGCTTCTTGCCGAGCCGCTCCGCGACGCGGCCGCGCCAACCGAGTCGGCGCTCGTTGCCGCGCGGGCGATGGCCCAGTCGAGCCTGAAGGAAGCGCCGGAGGCGTGGCTCGTCGCGCTCGGCGATGCGCTTTCGCCCCTGCGCCCCGAGTTGCACGCCGATGCTCTAGCTGCCGCCCGCGCGCTCCCCTGGGGCAAACAGCGCCCGGAACCGCTCATCACGGCGCTCCGAAAAATCGGGGAGGACGAGCGCAAAAGCGCCGAGATGCGCCTGACGGCCCTGACCGCGATTCCCGACGGGATCAGCGACGTTTCACCGGAGCTGTTGGCGTTCGTCGTTGAAAACCTCCCTCAGGAAAAACCCGTAGCCCAGCGCGCCATGGCGGCCGATGTGGTCGCCCGCGCGCGCCTCACCACCGAGCAGCTCTTGGCCGTTTGTGAAGCGCTGCAGCAGGTTGGCCCGATGGAGATCAACCGCGTGCTCGAAACGTTCGCACAATCGAGCGACGAAAATGTCGGCCGGCGGCTGGTCGTTGCCCTGCGCGACGCGCCGGCATTCCCGGCCCTGCGCGCCGACGCCGTCCTCTTGCGCCTGAAGAAGTTCGGCCCGGCCGTCGAGCCCGCCGGCGAGGAATTGGCCGCCCACCTCAACGCCGACCTGGCCGCCCAGCGGCAGCACCTGGAGAAGCTGCTCGCGCACGTCGGTTCCGGCGACATCCGCCGCGGCCAGGCAGTCTTCAAATCGGCGAAGCTCGCCTGCGCCTCCTGCCACGCCGTCGGCTACGTGGGCGGCAGCGTCGGGCCGGACCTGACGCGCATCGGCCAGGTCCGCACCGAGCGCGACCTCCTGGAGTCCGTCGCCTTCCCCAGCGCCAGCTTCGTGCAGGGCTACGAGCCGTGGACCGTGCTGACGTCCGACGGCCGCTCCTTCAACGGCGTGCTGAAAACGAACGCCGCCGACGAGATCGTGCTGGCCATCAATGCCACGGAGCAAGTGCGCATCGCCCGCAGCGACATCGAGCAGATGGAGCCGAGCAAGGTCTCCGCGATGCCGGCGGGACTCGACAAGCAGCTCACGCCGCAGGAACTGGCCGACCTCGTGGCCTTCCTCAAAGCCTGCCGCTGATTTTCGTAGGGTAGGCGGCCCGCCTGCCGTTTTTCCGGCACACAGTGGCAGGCGGGACGCCTACCCCACGAGGAAGGGCAGGCGGCCGCCTACCCTACGGCTAGAACTCAATCTCCATCCCATCTTCGCCCAAAAACGTCGGCTTGAAGATCTTCTGCGCCACGGCGAGGCCGATTGGGTCGCGGTCGCTCGAATGCGGCGCAATGTGCACCAGCACCAGCGTCCCCACGCCCGCCTCTTTTGCCAGCCGCGCGACGGCGCTCGTGTGGCTGTGGCCGGTCTTGGCCGCCAGGTCGGCCTGCTCGTCGGCGAAGTAGCACTCGTGCAACAGCACGTCCACGCCGCGGATGGCCGCCAGATAGGGGCAGTTCTCCGTCGCCGTCGTGTCGGTCACGTAGGCCAGCGACCGATCGGGCCAGTCGAGCCGGAAGCCGACCGTCCCGCCAGGGTGAACAAGCGGAAAATGCGTCAGCTTGCCCGACGGCAAAAGCGGCTCCTCCTTTCGCAGCGACTTGAAGTCGAAGTTCGGGGCGACGGGAAAAAGCAGCGGCGTGTAAAGGTGCTCGCGAATCGCGGCCAGCTTCTCCGCCTCGCCGTGGACCGTGATCCGGTCGAGCTTTGTGCGGGCGGCGATGCCCAAAAGGAACGTGAGCCCGACGACGTGATCGAGGTGGGCGTGCGTGAGGTAGATATCGAGCGTTTTCGTGGCCAGGTGGTGCGGCAGGCGGAACATGCCGGTGCCGGCGTCCAGCGCGACGCCCGCCTCCGGCAAGAACATGCAGGCGGTGTGGCGGCG
The DNA here is from genome assembly GCA_016177915.1 of Planctomycetia bacterium. GTDB lineage: Bacteria > Planctomycetota > Planctomycetia > Pirellulales > S012-138 > JACOUI01. The sequence goes on along the minus strand of JACOUI010000101.1, from coordinate 15,596 downwards.
CTCGTTGGGGTGGTAGCCGGTCGTGCCCAGCAGGACGAGTTTCATGCCGCGCTCCGCGCCGCGAGAAGTGAAGGGGCCGACTCAAGGATACGTTAGTCCGGCGCGGGGGGAAACACGAGAAGTGCGGAGTGGGGAGTTCGGAGTGCGGAGTTGAGGAAGAAGGCAGAATGGAAGGAGCGCTACTTTGCGGCGGGGGCTTCGTCGGCCAAAACGCAGCGCAGGCCGATGGCGTCGTCGCGCGTCGCGCGGTCGGCCGGGCGGCGGAAACTGCACGTGTGTTTTTCCGGGCCGTCCTTCCAGCTTCCGCCGCGGAGGACGCGCTGCTTGTCGTCGCCGTCCTTCGCCCAGGCCGAGCCGTCGGCCGGGGTGCCCTCGTAGTTCTTGTGCCAGGGGTCGCTGCACCACTCCCAAAGGTAGCCGTGTACGTCGTAGAGGCCCCAGTCGTTGGGCTTCTTCGCGCCGACGGGCGGGTCGTTGTTGGCCGCGTTGCCGTGGTACCAGCCGTAGTCGGAAAGCTTCGCCGGGTCGTCGCCGAAGGAGTAGCGCGTCGTCGTGCCGGCCCGGGCGGCGTATTCCCATTCCGCCTCCGTCGGCAGCCGGACGACCTGGTTCTTTTCAATCAGCTTGGCCGCTCGCATCAACTCCGTGGCCTTCTGGCAGAACTCGACCGCCTCGTCGTAGCTGAGCATCTCCACGGAGTTCCGCTTGCCCTTCCACTTACTGGGGTTTTTGCCTGTCACGGCTTCCCAGAGATTCTGCGGCACTTCGTACTTGGCGATGGCGAACGAGTATTTGAACGTGACCTTGTGGGCGGGTTTTTCGGCGGGGTTCTTCTCGCCGCCCATCGTGAACGCCGCCGGGAAGTCCTTCTCGCCGGGCGTGATGGAAACGAATTCCTGACGAAAGATCTTGAGCAGATTGAGCCGGTCTGGGTCCGGCTCAGCGAGCACGGCCGTGGCGGCGAGGAGGAGGGAGGCGAGCATGGTGTCTCTCTTGTAGGGTGGGCACCGCCCACCAAAAGGGCGATCGAAGCGCTACTGGTCTATTCCGATTCCTCGTACTCGTAATCGTACTCCTCCTCGCGATCGCCGTACCGAGTACGAGTACGATGACGATTACGAGTACGAAAGGAAGGCATCTACCCCGGCGGCCACGTGAGCTGCCTTCCGCCCAGCACGTGGAAGTGCAGGTGATAGACGGTCTGCCCGCCGTCGGCGCCGGCGTTGATCACCACGCGAAAACCGCCCGTGAGCTTCAATTGCTCGGCCAGCTTGCGCGTGACCAGGAGCAAGTGGCCCAGGAGCGGGCCGTCGGCCGCCGTCGCGTCGGCCAGCGAGGGGATCGGCCGCTTCGGCACGAGCAGCACGTGCGTCGGCGCCTGCGGCGAGATGTCGCGAAACGCCAGGCACTGGTCGTCCTCGTAGACGATCTGCGCCGGGATTTCCTTGTCGATGATCCGCTGAAAGATGTTCTTCTCGGCCATGGCGGCACGTTCGTGGTGACCGCGCTCGGGCGGTCGGTGTTGGAGTGCAGGCGGCGATTCCCAACCCACTTTATCGAGTCCGCTTCGTTTGTCGAGAAAGTGTCGGGCAGTGCCGCCCTACGACGCGGACGAAAGCATGCGATAATAGAGGTATTGACGTAGGCCGCCTTGGGGTTGTACCCAAGTGGCATAATTCCGCGATTCCCCACCATCCCTCCCCCGCGAGCGGGGGCTGACAGAATTCCATGACGCGACGATCCCGAGCACGCGAGGTCGCCCTGCAAGTCCTGTATCAGGACGACCTGAATCCCGGCGGCGACCTGGCGGACCGCGAGGAGTTCGTGCGCCGGCGCTTGCAGGCCGACGAACTGATCGAGCTGGCCAGATCGCTGATTGCGGGCGTGCGGCGGAACCGGCAGGAGCTGGACGACCTTTTGGGCCGGACGGCCGACAACTGGAGTCTGTCGCGGATGGCCGCTACGGACCGGAACGTGCTCCGCCTGGGGGCTTACGAGATCCTGTTCACCGACACGCCGGACCGGGTGGCGATCAACGAGGCCGTCGAGCTGGCCAAGCGGTACGGGACGAAAAACTCGGCCCAGTTCGTCAACGGAATTCTCGACCGCTTCCTGGCCGGGCACCGCGAACAATCGCCCGGCCCCCCGCCCGCGTCCGGCGAAGATTCCTGATCTGCCTCCTGACTCCCGTTCCCTGTCTCCTGCTCCCGGCCTCCTGTTCCCTGACCTGCGGTCCCCATGGGTTTTTTCTCCAAGATTAAACAGGCCATCGGCGCGGGTCTGGAAAAGACCAAGCGGGCGTTGGCCACGGACGTGCGCGACCTTTTCAAAAAGGAAGGCCGCGACGGCCGGCTCGTCGACGACGTGTTCATCGACCAGCTCCTGGAAATCCTGATCAAGACCGATATGGGCGTGTCGGCGGCCAAGGAGATCACGTCGGAGGTGAAAAACCGGTTTCGTGGCCGGGTCGTGTTCATGCAGGACGTGCTGGAGACCGTGCGAGCGAAGCTGCGCGAGCTTCTGAAGCAGGAGGAAGTGCCCGTCAAAATGGCCGCCGCCGGCCCGACGGTGATCATGGTCGTGGGGGTGAACGGATCGGGGAAGACGACGTCGATCGCCAAGCTGGCGCACCGCTTCCAGGCGGAGGGGAAAAAAGTGGTGCTGGGGGCAGGCGACACGTTCCGCGCGGCGGCCGTCGAGCAGCTCACCATCTGGGCGAACCGGCTGGGCGTCGAGATCGTGACCGCGAAGCAAGGCAGCGACCCGGCCAGCGTCGCCCACACGGCCGTTACGAAGGCGCTGGCCGACAAGGCCGACATTTGCATCGTCGACACGGCGGGAAGGCTGCAAACGCAAAAAAGCCTGATGCAGGAGCTGACGAAAATTCATCGCATCGTCAACCGCCTGATTCCCGAGGCGCCGCACGAGGTGCTGCTCGTGCTGGATGCGACGGCGGGGCAGTCGGGCATCAGCCAGGCGCGTGGTTTCACGGAAGCGGTGAAGTGTACGGGCCTGGTGCTGGCGAAGCTCGACGGCACGGCCAAGGGGGGCGTGGTGGTGCCGATCCGGCAGCAGGTGGGGCTGCCTGTGAAATTCGTGGGCGTGGGCGAAAAGCTGGCGGACCTGGAGGCGTTCGACAGCGAGGCCTTCACAGAGGCGCTCTTCGAGGGGCTGGTGGAGGAGCGGGAGGGGGCGGGGGCGGGGCAACCAGCGAAGTAAACCGCGGCGGGCCGGCTCGAGATTCTTGCGGCCCCCGTGCTTGGCTGCGCGCCTCGATTGCCGACGGAGTGCCTGGGATTCGGGCGTTTTTGCGCCGCAAAGCCGCTATAATTAACGATGAAGCTCAAATCTTCAGGCGAGACCGCAATGACTTTGACCATCGATCTGCCGCCGGAGTTGGAATCCGCTTTGCGCCAGCATGCCGCCAAGAGCGGGAAGGACGTTACGGACGTTGTGCTGGAGGCGGTTCGGGAGAAGATCTCGAAACTCCGCACGTTTGACGAGGTCTGCGCTCCGATTGCCGAGGCCGTCAAGGCGGCCGGGATGACTGACGAAGAAGTTGGGCGGTTCTTCGAAGAAGTGCGCGATGAAGTCCGGCGGGAAAAGCACGGCAGGCCCCAATGACGGCCCGCGCGGTCTTCGACAGCATGGTTTTTCTTCAAGCGGCGGCGAGCCCCGAAGGCCCGGCGCGTCGCTGTCTTCGACTCGTCGACCAGGGCGAGGTTGCGCTATTTGTCAGCAACGAGATTCTCGATGAAGTGCGAGACGTGCTGACGCGCCTAAAGACCCGACGCCGGTTCCCGCTGCTGACGTTCGAAAAAGCTGTCGCGTTCCTGGAGAACGTCAAAGACAAGGCAGTTGCCTTTTCCCAGGTTCCGAGAGTTGTTTCGTTGCCGCGCGATCCGAAAGATGAACCGTATCTGAATCTCGCCGTCGCCGCCGGGGCGCAGTTTCTCGTCACGCGCGACCGCGACCTATTGGACTTAATGCAAGATCAGACTTTCCGCGCAGCGCATCCAGGTCTGTCGATCGTGGACCCCGTCGCGTTCTTGCAGTCCATCGAGTAACGGCAATCGCCGAAGTCGTAAGGGACTGCGAAGCGCGCTGTTTCGGCGGGTTAATGCGGTCGGCGTTGGACAGGGATTCATGGCTGACCAATCATGGCGTCGGACGCCGACGAGGGCCGGACACCGTCGCGGCCCAGCGCAAACCACCGCTCCAGCACTTCCACAAGCTGCGACCGCACCCGTTCGTCGCCCGTGCGGCTTTCGCTCAGTTCCCGCAACCGCTCGGCGGCTGTTTTGAGCCGGCGGTCGAGGCGCTCCAGCAATTTCAGGCACGGCGCCAAGTCGGTCGGCAGCCGCACATCGCCGACGACGCCGAGATTGGCGAGGCGCTCGACCAACTCCGCCTGCCCGCGCGACGAGCAGTCCACGAAGTCTTTGCCGCCCTTCCCGAAGTAGACGACGTTGGGCGAGAACATGACGTCGGCGGACAGGGCGGCCGGCCGCTCCTCGGGAAGGTTCACTTGCGCGTGGCACTCCGGCTGCCGGGCGAGCCATTCGACGAGCGGGGCGGCGTCTTCGAGCTGGGCCGCGTCCCAAATGTCCGCCGCCAGGTCCTGCACGCTGAACCGCCGGCTGCTGGACTTGGCCCGCTGCTGCATCTTTTCGATTTCCACGACGCGGATTTCGCGGAAGTGCCGCGCCGTGGCTTCGTACAATCGCGCCAGCAGCGTCGTTCGCTCGCTGGCATCCGAAACGCCCAGCAGCTCCAGCACGGCGTCGTCCAGGTCGCGGCGGTCGGGCTGTTGCAGTTCGTCGGAGAGGACCACGGGACGCCCCGCCAGGCGGCGGGCGCGCTCGGGCGTGTGGCAGTCCATCAATTGCTCTTCGACGAGCCGGCCGACTTCGCGGCGGCCCATCGACGCCAGCGCGTCGGACATCCGCTTCGCCAGGCCGGGCGAAATGCCGCGCGGGTCGGGCACCTCCAGAAGCTCGACGTCCACGACCTCCGTTTTCAGATTGCCTTCCGTGCCGGCGAAGCGCCCGTAGAAGGTCTTGAACAGGCCGACGAGGGTCGAGTTGAGCACGGCGACAAGGGCTTCGGACTCGTTCGTCGACAAATCGGCAGGCGTCACGTCGAACAGATTGTGATTGCAGATGAGCCGCTCGGGGTTGGCGGCGATGATGTGCCGGTACTGCTGGGCCATCGGCCAGAAGGCGATGCCAGGGCGAACGAGAGCCGTCAGGTCGTACCAGGGGCTGCGGGCGGCGCACGTCGGCCGCTTCGGAATTGGAACGGGCTTCGACTTGGTTGACGCGAACGGCACCGTCATTCCGTAGCGCAAATACCGCCACGCCCAGGGCGACTTGCGCTTCAGCCGGTCCAGCGGCTCGCGCACCAGCAACACCACGCGATCGAGGTCGGCGGCGCGGATGACCGGCCGGTCGACTTTCATCAAGCTGTGTACTTCCGGGGCGAGATGCCTGGCTTCGATCGGGTGTACGCTGCCGTCGCCGGCCTTGACGATCTTGAGCTTGCCCAAGGCCACGTCCTTCCGCGGCGCTCCCCCCGCGTTGCGGCGGAATTCCCGGTCCGTGAGGTGGCGGGAGAGCATCTCGGCGGTGATGTCGGTGGGCATGAAGAAGGCGTCGCAACCGGTCTTCACGCCAAAGCGAATCTGCGCGATCTCGCCCAGGGCCACGAATCGCTGCCCGAAGCGCTTCAGGACGTCGAAGTACACGTCCGGCGCGCGCACGTAGCGTCCCCATTTTCCCGCGCGGTAGCCGTTGACGGCCACGTCGCGGATGTGGTTCATGGCCGCGGTGGTGGCGGATTCAGGTTTTTCCGCCGCGGCTTCGTCGTCGGTCTCGTCGGGCGTTTCGGCCGGCTCGACGTCGCGCAGGATCGCACCGGCGCGCACGCCCTCGTTCCACAGGTCGCGCTGCGTCTTGACGATGATCCGCAAATCGCGGTCCCGGCTGTCGGATTCCGTCGACAGAATGCGCCTACGGAGGGCCTCAATCGACTCCTGCCGGGCGCGCTCGTCCTGCCCGGGCGGAATGCCGATGATCTCGGCCAGGGGGCGGTTGAAGCGCACGAAACGCACGAGGTTGGCCATGCGCTCGGCGTCGTCGTCGCAGCGCTGCACGATGGTGATGCAGGTCTTGACGCGCGCGTCTTCGAACCACGGCTCGGCGGCGCTTTCCATGATCGCCAGGATGCGGAAGTTCGCCAAGAGCCAGCCTTGCAGCGCAAAACCGTATTCCACGTCCAGCCAGGACGAGCTGGTGAGAAAGCCGAAATAGCCGTCCGGCTTGATAAGCCGCGTCGCCGCCGGCCAGAAGTAACAGTGCAAATCGCTGCGGCCGCTCAAACGCAGGCCCGGCCAGGCCGCCCCGGCAATTTGGCCGTAGCGCGATTTGTTGTCCTTCTCCACCTTTTCCTGGCGGACGTAGGGCGGGTTGCCCACCACGGCGTCCAGCACCGGCAGCGGAACGTCCTTCCGGCCGCCCGCGCCGTCGGGAATCTCGCAAAACGGCCGCTGCGGCGAGAAATCGAAAAAGTCGCGCCGAAAAATGCGCGGGTAGTTGGCTTCGTCGTTGATTTCGCGCGCCGCCAGGTTGAGCGTCGCCAGATGCGCCGGGTAAAGCGCGATGTCGCAGCCGAACAGCTCGCCGATGACGTCCAGGTGCGGCCGCGCGGGATCGAGGTGCCGCTTGCGATAATAGGCCCGCACCAAAAAACTGCCCGATCCGCAGGCGGGGTCCAAGACGGCGTCGGCGGCATGGCGGATGCAAAACCCGTTGATCAGGTCGACCACGTCGTCGCCGGTGAAATGCTGGCCGTAGCGGTGGCGTTCGTCGGGACCGATGAGCTTCTGAAAAATCCGCCCGACCACGTCGGAAGGCACCTGGCGAAAATCGACGGACTCGATGCCCCGCAACAGCCCGCGCCAGGCGTCAAGCCCGCTCGTCGGTTGAAACGCCAGCTCGGTGGCCCAATCCTTGGCGCTGGGCATCAAAAGCGGCTCATAGTCCCCGCTGCGCTCGACCGCTTTTTGAAACAGCCGGTTGAAGGCCTCGACGGCCTCGCCCGGCTTCTTGATCGACGAGCGCAGTTCCAGCCGCGGCAGGTCCGGAAACCGCGCCCGCAGCGCCTTGTAGAAAATCAACCGGTTCGCCCAGACGTAGGCCAGCGTCTTGGCCATGTTGTCTACGGCCTTGGCCCATTCCTCGTGCGGCGTGCGAACGAACGTCCAATCCTGGTCCGACATCCAGCGCTGCACGCGCAGGTCGAATGGCCGGCTCTGCTCGGAGTGCTGCAAGAGGTACGCGCCCAAGAGTTGCACGGGCCAATCCAGGTGGCTTTCCAGCGAGCGGATGAAAATGTCGTCGGGCGGCAGCCAATCGCGCCGACGCCCCGAAAGAATGTCGCCCAGCTCCCGCAAGAGGTCCGGGAGGAAATGCGTCTTGATGAAGTCGAGGTTGTCCTCGCGGGCGACGTCTTCGGGCCGGGCCAGCGTGCGCGGCAGGCGGCGCTCCCAGACGCGGCGCTCCAAGAGCGGCCGGTCCCACAGGCTCCGGTCCCAAAGGACGAACGTGTTGACGTTCCAAGTGAAGAAATAGCGGATGCCGGCGTCGTCGGCCTTGGCCGCCGCGTCGGCGCACAGGTCCGCCGCATAGGGCGAGCTGCCTTCGGCCGTGCCGGGCAATTTCACTTCGCCGCACAGGACCAGCTTGTCGTCGCGATCGAAGAACCGCAGGTCCTTGCGCTTGCGTCGGCCGGCGCCGGTCCCGTATCCCTCGACCCGCGCTTCCTGAAAGGGAAAAACGGCTGGATTTTGGGCGACGATGAGGTTGGCGGCCGAAGCGATCTGCCCACAGAAATCGAGTTCGTGGATGGCGGTCGGGTTGGCGGCCACAGATTCGCTCTCCCCGGCAGAATCGGCCGCCCGTGAGGGCGCCGAATCGATCGTCGCCGAACGATGTGCAGCGCCGTCCATGATCGACTGCCTTTGGCGCGTTGTTCGTGCGAAAAACGGCAGGCGGGACGCCTACCCCACGATACGAGTGCTACTTCGGACCCACGCCCAGGGCCAGCTCCTTGTCCCACTCGGCCAAAAGCGGCCAGTCTTTGGCCAGCGTGCCGAAGTCCGCCATCTGCAAATAGCCCTGGAGCCGGGCGATCGTTTTGTCCAAAAGGGCGTTGTCCTTCTTGAAGATCGGCCCGTGGCTGGGGAGGAGCCATTTCACGTCGCTGGCGCGGATACGCTGGAGCGAGCGGATGAAGTCCTCAATGTTGCTGCCATGATGGGCGTCGATCACGCCCACGCAGCCGTCGCGGTAGATGTTGTCGCCCGAAAAGAGCAGGTCGCCCAGGCGGAAGGAAAGCTGGCTGTCGGTGTGGCCGGGCGTGTGCCAGACCTCCAAATTTAAGTTGCCGACTTTCACTAGGTCGCCCTCGTCGATCAGCTTGTCGATGCGGACGGTGGGCATGTCCAGGTGGATATTCTGCGCAGGGATGTGCGCGTAGGTGATGATCGGGTCGCCCGTGGCCAGCACGTCCGCCGCCTTGGGGTGGGAGAGGGTCGGCGCCTTGACGAGCTGCGCCATGCGCGCCAGGCCCTGCACGTGGTCCACGTCCGCGTGCGTGGCGATGATCCCCTTGCACGCCGAGAGCGAAAAATCCAGGTCGCGGATCATCTGGATGATCTCGTCCACCGTGTCCTCGAAGCCCACGTCGATCATGATCCATTCCGGTTCGTCGAACACGATGTACACGTCGCACCCCAGGCGCTCGCCCGCCTGGTAGTTGACCTCGATGACGTGGGGGAAGACGGGCTTGCGTTGCAGCATGTGCGCTACCTGGGCGCGAGCGAACGAACGGCAAAGCGACGGCGGGCGCGCAGCGTCGAAAAGGGTGATTCTACAGGGTGAGGGCAGGAGTTTGGAGTGGGGAGTTGGAAATGCGGACTGCGGAATGGGAAATGCAATGCGGAATTCGGACTGCGGAATGCGAGGAGAGTCAGTTGATCTGCACGCCCACCGTGTCCGCCATCCGTTTGAGCGACGCTAAAAGCGCGTCGAACATCGCATAGTCCAGCGACTGCGCCCCGTCGGACATCGCCCGGGCGGGATCGGGATGCACCTCCAGGAGGAGTCCGTCGGCCCCGGCGGCCAGCGCCGCCAAGGCCATCGAGGGCACGTAGTCGCGGTTGCCCGTGCCGTGGCTGGGATCGGCGATGATCGGCAGGTGCGAGAGGCGCTTGGCCGGCGGGATGATCGACAGGTCGAGCGTGTTGCGCGTGTGGTCGGCGAAGGTGCGCACCCCCCGCTCGCAAAGCACGACCTCGTAGTTGCCGCCGGCCATGACGTACTCGGCCGCCATCAAAAGCTCCTCCAGCGTGGCCGCCATGCCCCGCTTCACCAGCACGGGCCTTTTGCTCTTGGCGACGCGCTTCAGCAGGCTGAAGTTCTGCATGTTGCGGGCGCCGATCTGGATCACGTCGGCCGCCTGCTCGACGGCGTCGGCGTTGTCGGTGTCCATCAATTCCGTCACGATGCCGATGCCCGTGCGCTGGCGCGCCTTGGTTAGGATGGTAAGGCCGTCGAGTCCCAGGCCCTGAAAGCTGTAGGGGCTGGTGCGGGGCTTGAAGGCGCCGGCCCGCATCAACTTGACGCCGCGCTGGACCAGGAACTCCGCCGTGCGCAGGATCATCTCCTCGTTTTCGACGGAGCAGGGCCCGCAGATGAGCGTGAACGTTTTGGGTCCAATGCGCGTGGGGCCGGCGAGGACGACCGTGTCCTCCGGGTGCATCTCGCGGCCGGCGAGCTTGAAGGGCTTGGTGACGCGGATCAGCTCGAAGACGCCGGGGAGCAGGGCCAGGGCGCGGGGATCGACGGCGCCCGTGTTGCCCGTGATGCCGATGGCGGTGCGGGTCGCGCCGGGGAGCGGGTGCGGAGTGAGGCCCATGCCGCGGACGGCCTCGACGACCGCGCCGATCTGGTGCGGCGTGGCATGGCTTTCCATCACGACAAGCACGAGCGGTCTCCCTCAAGGGGCGCGGGCGCGCCGGTGCGCTTCTTCCCGCTCCTTTTACGATACCAAGGGTGGAAGGGGTCTGTCAGGGGCGGGCGAATCCGAAAGCGAGACCGCGGCGGAAGCCGCGCCGCGCGAGTCACCCTGATTTGGGCTAAGCCTAGATTGGGTTTACGCTCTGTACGATGACCGACTCGATCTATACGGCCAGGTATCAGCGGCTGCGCGAGATTCTGGCGGAGGCGCGTAAGTCCAAAGGTCTCTCGCAAAAGGCGCTGGCCGACAAGCTGGGCCGCATCCAGACCTTCGTCAGCAAGTACGAACGCGGCGAGCGCAGGCTGGACGTCGTCGAATTCCTGGACGTGGCGGCGGCGCTAAACTTGGAGCCCGTCGAAGTGCTACGAAAGATCCTTGCCAGGGGCGGAAAGTAAGTAATGGCCAAGAAAAGCGCACGCAAGCCCTATCCGCAACGATCGATTCGGGCGCGAATCGAGGCGTTTCTTTTGGATCATGTCGGCGAAACCGTGACGCGCGAGCAGATTCAGGAAGTCGCGCGCGATCCGGCGACAGGCAAAGTGCCGGAGAATTGGCATCAACGACTTTCGGAATTGCGGACCGATTTCGGCTACACGATTCAGTCCAATCGGGACAGCCAGGATTTGGGCCTATCACTTTCGGGACGCCTGACGATCCCGAGCCTCCTCTCGACGATCGCGCTGTACTGCTCGGAGACGTCGCACAGCACGGACCGGACGCCCAGCCGCGCGCAGACCACGCCGCTCGTTCCCGCCCCGCACATCGGGTCCAAAACCGTATCGCCGGCCTTGGTCGTCATCCTGTAGAGCGGTTCGAGCACTTTCTCCGGCTTCTGGGAGGGATGCCCCGTCTGCTCGCTGCGGCCGACGAAGCCGATGTTCAGCGGCGCTTCGATCACGCTCGGCGGACCCGGCATGTAGCGCAGTTTGCCCTGTCGCTGCTTTTCCAATTGCGCTTCATTCAGAAAATGCTCCGGATAGAGCGTCGCCTCCGGTTTCGCCAGGTGCAGGCACGTGTACTGCGCCGATCGCCAACCTCGAATCACCGAGGGACAGTTTTTGTAGTACCAGGTCAACCACGCCACGAGTGACAACGGCGGTGGAAGACGGTCCAAGAGGCGCGCGATAATTTCCGGGAAGCCCCACACAAACACGTGCGGCGCGAGCCGGGCTGAAAGGTCGATAACATGGGTCAGCCAGTCAAGGTAATCCTCGCGCACGCCGCCGACGCCTTTGTTGTACCAGGGATCGAGCATGACGACCTGGAAGCGGCCCTCGACGGTTTGCAGCGTTTCCAGCACGTCGGCGGGCGGCAGCAAAGTCACTAACTGGCGCTGCGTGTCCGTGAGCGAAGCCTCGTGGACGAACCCGGCGCTCGCAGAGTCAATCTCCGTCGGCAAGCGCGCATCGTCCGGAGTTTGTTCGGTCAACCAGAGCTGTCGCATCGACTGGCCCACAGAGTTTCTATGCAACCTAATTTGGGTTAGCTTATCTGCGCCAGCCAAGGTCCGTCAACAGGCGTGCGCGTACGACGTTTATGCCCCCACCGGCGTCCCCAGCACCTTCAAGAACGCGCGGATGAAGTTCGCCTGCGCGGGCCAGGCGGGCGCGGTGACGAGGTTGCCGTCGACGTGGACGCCGTCGAGCGCCGCGCCCGGCTCCACCCATTCGCCGCCGGACAGCTTCACGTCCGGCCCGACCGCCGGATAGGCCGTGCAAGAGCGGCCCTTAAGCACGCCCGCCGCCGCCAGAAGCTGCGGCCCGTGGCAGATCGCCGCCAGGGGCTTGCGCTTGTCCGCGAAATGCCGCACGATTGCAATCACCTCCGGGTTGAGCCGCAGGTATTCCGGCGCGCGGCCGCCGGGGATCACGAGCCCGTCGTACTCGTCGGCGCGGAGGGCCGAAAAGGTCGCGTTGAGCCGGAAGTTGTGGCCGGGCTTTTCCGTGTAGGTCTGGTGGCCTTCGAAGTCGTGAACGCAGGTGGCGACGGTCTCGCCGGCCTTCTTGCCGGGGCAGGCGACGTGGACCGTGTGGCCCACCAGCTCCAGCATCTGGAACGGGACCATGACTTCGTAGTCTTCCACGAAGTCGCCGACGAGCATGAGGATCTTCTTGGCGGGCATGGCAAACACCGTACGTAATTGAGGATTCTCAAACCGAACATAGTCAAGCCATATCGGAGTCGAGTGGTGGTTACGCGAACTCGGAAGCGAACTGCGGCAACGCACGTGTTTCTCGGGAAAATGATAGTGTACAGGTGCTTTCGAGCGGTAAACAATTACCACCGTACGAGGGCGAGAGGCCGACACCGCGTTGCGGTGCGCCGCAGGTTGCGAGTTCCGTCCGGCCCTGTTTTACCGCGTGAGCCGGCCGAAGACGACCCCCGCCCCGTAGATCGCAATGCCGATCCCGGCCGTGACCAGCTCGACGTGGAAAAGCAGAAACACCGGCCCGGCCACGTGCGGACCGAGGAGAGCCACGGCCGCCGCCGGCCAGGCGAAGAAGGCGTGCTTGTAGCCTGGGCAGAATCCCGCGGAGAACAGAAGCAACGCGCCGGCGATCCCCGCGTTGAAGCTGTCGAAAAACCCGGTCACAAAGGCCGGGACGACGGACAGCGCAAGGGGTTTGGTCGCCGCGCCGTTTTTCGGAGCGTGGGGAATCTCGCCCGTCGCGGCCGCGGTCTTGCCCATTTCGACCAGCGTCTTGGCGGCCGAGCGCTGCATTTCCTCGGCTTCTTTGGTGGACGTGGGGAGCAACTGGTTTTGATGGGCCCAGAGGACGCAGCCGGCGAGCAGGAGTGCGCCGGCGAGGAACCGCGCCTTGGCCGACAACGGGGCCACGATCAGCCCCAGCCGCTCGGCGAACGTGGCCGTTTTTTGCGGGTCGCCCTCGCCGCGGCGGGCGGCGGCGAGCATGGCCTTGATGCGGGCGCGTTTTGCTTCGGGGGTTTCGTCGGTTTTCGGCCTGGCCTGCTCGGCGCGCAGCTCGGCGGCCTGCTCGACGATCGATTGGGCCATGTTCTCGGCCCTGCGCTGGGCCTCGGCGGCGGGGATTCCCTGCGCCTGCAGGCTGGCGACCTGCACCTTCCTTAGCATCTTGCGGTCTTTGTTTTGCCGGCGTGCGAGCAGCCGCCCGTCGATCCAGCGGACCATCGGATCGCGCCAGGCGCGGAAGGACTTTCGCCGCCGGCCTTGCTGCTGGCCCCAGGCGTCGCGGGCCTGCAGCTTGGCCTCGTAGCCGAAGAGCGTCTCGTAGAACTCCTCCCAGTTGTCGCCGCTGAAGCGGGCGACGAAGCCGCGGAGGGAGACCTCGTCGAGGCCCTTGAGGCGCAGCGTCTTGAGCAGGTTTTCCATGGCCAGGGCCGCCTCGGCGCGCTGCGCGGCCAGCCGGCGGTCGATGAGGTAATAGAACGCGATGCCGCAGAGAGCGCCGACGATGGCGCCGGCGATGAACCCCAAGAGCGCGCCCAGCACGTAGAGCGCAGCGGCGGCCAATAGCGCGCCGACGGCCATCGTCAGCCAGTCGGTGATCCGCGCTGCAAACAGCATGGCGCGGGTCTTGTCGAATAGGAACGTCCGCTCGCGCCAGCCGGCGTACAAAAAGTACGAAAGCACGCCGCCGGCGATCATCCCCAGCGCCGCCCCGGCCAGCGGCCGCCAGATCAATCCGCCGATCAGGAAAACCGCCAGGCAGGCCAGGATGTAAACCAGCGCCACGAGCGGCCGGAGCTTCGCCAGCGCCTGCGCGTTGAATCCCTGCACGCTCGACTCGAGCACCTGCAAGTGCTCCTCGCGCGGCGAGAACGTTCCCAGCGGCTGCACGCCCAGGAACTTTTCCAGGTCGCGGATCACGTCGTCCAGGCTGGCGTAGCGGTCGCTGGGCTTCTTGGCGACCATCTTGAGCGTGATGTCGGCCAGCTCCTTGGGGATGCGCTTGACGATCGCGTCGGGCCGCACGACCGGCTCGCTCTTGTGCTTGCTCATCACCTCGACGGCGGTCGATCCCTCGAACGGCGGCTTGCCGGTGAGCAGCACGTACAGCGTGCAGCCCAGCGAATAGATGTCGGCCCGGTGGTCGACGCGGGCGGCGTCGGTCGCCTGTTCGGGGGCCATGTAGGCGGGGGTGCCCATCGCCACGCGGTGCAGCGTGACCTCGGTATGCGCCAATTCGGCGACGGCCGAGCCGCCCTCTTCGCGCGAGCGGCGCCGCGGCGGCGCTTCCTGACCGTCGTCGCCGATGGTGTCGTCCTGCCCCGGCGTTTTCACGAGGCCCAGGTCCGCGACCTTCACGATCCCTTCCTGATTGAGCAGCAGGTTGGCGGGCTTCACGTCGCGGTGGACCATGCCGTGGTCGTGGGCGAATTTGAGCCCGCGCGCGGCCTGCAGGACGTAGCCGACGGCGACTTCCGTATCGAGCCGCGACTCGCGGGCGATCAGGTCCGCCAGCGACTCGCCGCGGACGAACTCCATGCTGAAGAAGTGCAGGTTGCCCTCACTACCCATGTCATAGACCTGGACGACGTTGTGGTGCGTGAGCTGGGCGGCGGCGTAGGCCTCGCGGACGAAGCGGGCGACGAAGGCGGCGTTGCTGGTCCACTGGGGCTGAATGACCTTGAGCGCGACGTCGCGGTCGAGCGACATTTGCCGCGCCAGGTAGACGGCCCCCATCGCCCCCTGGCCCAGGCGGCGGACAATGCGATATCCCCCCAGCACCGGCGGCACTTCGCCGGGGCGCCGCTCGGCGGAGACGGGCTTGCTGCCGTCGGCGACGGTTGGCGAGCGCGCCAGGCCGGCGTCGGTCGCTTCACGCTTGGAACTGCCGGCGCGGGCGGCGGCCGACGTCTGGACGGCCGGGCCGGCCACGGAAGGCAGCGTCTCCTCGACGCCCGCTCTCGATTTTGCGTCGGCGCGCGAGGCTTCCGCCGCCGCACGGGGGCCCGCGGCCCCCTCGGCCGGGAGCGTCACGTCGAAGCCCGTCGTGGCGGAACCGGGCGAGGGGCTGGCCGCGGCGACCGTTTTTCCGCCCGCTCCGGCGGGCGGCGCGACCGTTTCGGCCGCGCCCGAGGCGCCTGCAGACGCGGGCAGCTTCGCCGCCGTCGGGTCCGCGCCGCCGTCCGGAACGACGAGCAGGAATTTCTCGCCGCACTTGGCGCAGCGCGGAGTGTATCGCCCCGGCCGAGCGCCCTTGAGCGTGATCGATTGCTGACAATACGGGCAACAAAGGGGCACAGGGCGCTCCGAACTGTCGCGGGATGCCGACGAACAACAAGAACAAACTACGTTCAATAGCACCCGCGGTTCAAGCGCTAGCTGAAAAAAGGACGTCGCGTAGCGAATTGCCTGACTTCTTGAAGTAGCCGGAGCAGGGGAGAGGCTATAGGCTACAGTCTGTCGGAAAAAGGGCGATTTTCGGGCAGGTGACTCGTAGGATTCAGTGGCGGCTCGCTGTCGGTCATGGCGAAATGACCGGCTGGCACACGAATCGATGCGGTTTCCGTAAGCGTTCGCCTCTGGCGAG
>JACOUI010000100.1 GCA_016177915.1 Planctomycetia bacterium | reverse complement strand
GGCGCAGCCCCAGCAAGTAGAAGTAGCAGCAGAGGTCGGAGAAGCCGCTCGCGCCGTCGGAAAACGCCGCCAGCAGTCGCGCCTTCGTCCGCGGATCGATCAATTCCTGCCGCAAGTAAGGCGGGTTGGCCAGCACCGCGTCGAATCCGCCGCGCTCGGCGGTGAACACCTCGGGAAACGTCGTTGGCCAGTCGATGCCCATGAGCGAATCGCCGACGATGATGCGTCGCGCAATGCCCTGCCCATCCGGCGGCTCGTCGGACGTCGCCGCCTGCCGCAGCCAAAGGCGGAGTCGAGCGACGTGCCCGGCGTCCGCGTCGACGTCGGCCCCGTAGAGGCAATCGGCGACCGGCTGACCGCGCGGAGCGCGCATCGCCGACGTGCCCGGCGCGTTCAGTTGATCGAACAGTTCGATGAGAAATGCGCCGCAGCCAACGGCCGGATCGACAAACTTCAAATCGGCGAACGTGCCGTTGCCCTCGCGGTCGTTGAGGCAGCCTTCGATCGCCTGGCGGCACATGAACGCGGCCACGGCCGGGGGCGTGTCGAAGGCGCCGCTCCGGTGCCGGCCGACGGTCAGTGCGGCGACGGCCGAATCGACGGCCAGAGGCGAGAGTGCGCCCGCAGCGTAGTCTGTCGGGTCGAACGAATGACGATCGAGCAGCGAAGCGATCTCGGACGTGAGACGGCGCGTCGTCGCCCGCAACCCCCCACCCCGGCCCTCCCCCGCAAGGGGGGAGGGGGCAAGAAAGGACCGAACGAGAGGCCAATCGCGGCTGCCTGCAAAGCGCCACAGGATGTCTTCGAGCACAAAGCCGAGGCAGCGCAGCCTTCGGCGGCGGGCGTCGGAGATATTCGACAGCGGCGATGAGCGCTCCAGGGCTTCCACGAACGATCGCAACTCGCGCGCAAACCTGCCCGACGAAGTCGCCGATTTCCTGCGTGACGTGAGCAGCGCGTCCATGACGGTCTGAGAGCCTGTGGCGAAGGCCGAAGGGGAACTCGAATTCCGCTTCGTCCGCAAACATGGTATCCTGAGCGCCCGATCGCAGTCGAGCGCGAGTACGGCGGCGCGCATGATCGCGCGTTATTCGCGCTCGGCGCCGTCGCCTTGGGAGGAAAGCGGGCAACGCCAGAGACGAGGTTTTCAAAATGGGCATGTTCACCGGCAAGAAGGGGCTGATCCTGGGGGTCTTCAACGAGCAGTCGATCGCCTGGGCCATTGCCCGCATTGTGCTCGACGAAGGCGGCCTGTGCGGCTTCACGCACTTTCCCGACAGACCCGACGACCCGCGGCAAAAGAACAAGGGCCGGCTCGTCAAGTTGACCGAGGGCAATCCCGGCGCGAAGTTCCTGGCCCCCATGAACGTGCAGAGCGACGCCGACATTGCGGCCGTCATGGAGCAGGCCGGGCGCGAGCTGGGCACGATCGACTTCATGCTCCATTCGATCGCCTTCGCCCCGCCCGACGACCTCCGGCGCGACACGGTCGAAACCAGCCGCGAGGGCTTCAAAACCGCCATGGAGATCAGCGCCTATAGCCTGATCGCGGTGGCCAACGCCGCCCGGAATATCTATAGCGACAAGGCCAGCATCCTGACGCTGACGTATTTCGGCGGCGAACGGGCCGTTCCCCGCTACAACGTGATGGGCGTCTGCAAGGCCGCCCTGGATTCGATCGTCAAGTACCTGGCCTACGACCTGGGTCCGCGCGGCGTGCGCGTCAACGCCGTCAGCGCCGGGCCGCTGCGGACGGTCTCCGGAAAGGGCGCGGGGGTCGACGACATGCTCTTCCTCTACGAGGCCATGGCCCCGCTCCAGCGCAACATCACCCACGAGGAAGTCGGCCGCGCCGGCGCCTTCCTGCTGTCTGACGCCGCGGGCGGAATCACCGGTGAGATCCTGCACGTCGACGCCGGCTACAACATCATGGGCTCGCCCGGCCGCATGCTGGAGAAGTACAAGGACGTCTTCGTCAAGCAGCCGCAGACGGTGTGATCGCCGGCCGTCAGCGCCAAGTGGCGCCGGACAAGGCCGCCGCTGACGGCGCAGGCGCCGCTTGGCTGGGGGTCACCTTCTTCGGCTCGACCTTCACCTGGGGATAAAGCGGCATGTTCGCCGCCCAGATCAAAACGCCCGTCATGAGCAGATAGCAGGCGAAGTGCAAGAAGCCCTGGCCGAAGTCCAGGTCGAAGCAGCCCAGCGCGATCAGCGAACCGGCGATCACAAAGGGCGGCACGATCAGCATCCACTTCCACATCGAAAGCGGTGGAGGTTCCTTGGATGACGTGCCGACGACGTCGACGAGGAACTCCGGCGGGATGAGATGAAACCCGACCCACAGCCCCGCATACGCGACGGCGCAAATCACCGTCCGCAGGAGCAGCGCTTTGCCGTAGAAGGCGTTGAAGTCGTCGCCGCGCTGCAGTCGGTACGCCACCCAGACGATCGGCGGCGAGACGACGACGAGCGCGATGACCGCGACGACGGCGTCCTGAAGGAGCGCCGTCTTCCCCAGAATCCAGGCCGACACCAGCGCCAGCGGAATCCCCGCCCCCAGGGCGACTTTCACCTGCAAGGGGATCCGCTCGATCGGCCGCCCCAGCGGCCTGGTGATCGCCCGGCCTTTGGAATCCTTGGGCCCCACGTCCGGCGCGTGGATGACGACCTCGTCCTTGGCCGCTTCCGGAATCTGGATGGGCGTCTTGCACTTGGGGCAGGGTCCCGTCTTGCCGGCGAAGCGGTCGCTGACGCGGAACGACGCCTTGCACCCGGGACAAATGACGGCAATGGGCATGCCAGGCACTCGGTTCCAAAGGGCCGTGTGGCGGGCGAAGCGCGGCTTCCGCGGTCAAGACGTCTGTTCCCGCCGCGATGCCGCTTTGCGGCGTTGCCGCGCGGCCGCCGTTCCCCTGCTGCGTCTAGTGTGGCACGCCGCGAATTGAAGTCAAGGACGCCGCGCCGCACGTCGCAGAGCGTTTCAGGGGTCGGCGCTTCGCCCCCGCCCTCGGAGCGCTCGCTTCAGTCGCAGGGGGCTGCCGACCCCTGCCACGACTCCTCGGTGTCGCGGCATCGCGCGCTGCGCTAGGGGATCGTGAAGCGAAATCGCTGCTCGCCGACTTCAAACTCGCTCCCGCTGGTCAGCGCCAGCTCCTCGATGCGCAGCCACGTGCCGTTCAGCGAGCCGCCATCGATCAGGTAACGCCGATCCTGCGTCTCGACCACGATCCGCGCGTGCTTCGGGCAGACGAGCGGGTCTTTCACGGACACGTCGCAGCAGTGCGGATCGCGCCCGATCCAAAGTTCGTTGCCCGAGATCGCGTGCGTTTGTTCCTGGCCGTCGGCCGACAGCTCGACGAGCACGGCTCCGCCTTTCGCCGGCGGCGACCCCGGCTGCAAGCGGAAACAAAACTGCTGCCGGCCGATGCGGAACTCGGCGCCGTCGTTCAGCCGCGAACGGGCGATCTTGACGAACGTCCCGTTCGTGCTCGACAGGTCGCGCAGGTGCCACGTGCAGCGGCCGTTGTCGTCGCGGCGGACGATCTCGGCGTGGCGGCTGGAAACCTGCGTGTCGTGCGGCAGGAGGACCTGCCCCTCCGTCCGCCCAATGACCACAACGGCCGCACGAATCCGCATACGCTCGCCCGACTCCTGGTCGTCGTCCAGGATCCACAGCACGGGCACGGGCGGCCGGGTCGCCGGCCGGAAGCGGACGGACGGCACCTGGACCGCGGTGTCGACTTTTTCCGGCGGCGGCGCCGGCTCGGCTCGGCGCGGCGATTCACGACCCGCGCGTGGCGGCGCGGCAACGGACTTGGGGTCCTTTTTGGCAGACATGGCAGACCCTCGCGCTTCGGCAGCAGTATACACTGCCCGCGAGCGGGATTCAGGGGTCATTTCGCCCGGAGCGGCCGGAGTTGGCTGTGAACGAGGACGAACGTCCGCTCCTGCCCTTGGCCGGGAAACATCACCGTCGCCTGCCGCTTTTCCCTTTCGCCGGAAAGCGCCACGATTTTGCCGGGACCATACTCGGGGTGGACGACGCCCATGCCTTGTTGGAACTCGTCCGGCGAACACCGGTCGGCATCGCCGCCTACGTCGACCTCCAGTGTCATTTCCACAGGAGAGGCGCTATCGACGAGCAAGCCGCGCCCGCCGTCCGACTCCGGCGCCATGAGCCGGTCGGCCGTCGTCAACCGCGGGCGTGATTCCGCGACAGCCGGCGCGGCCTGTCCGACGCTCGCGGCCGCCCGCGCAATCTGACCGACCGTTCGCGGCAGCCGGCCGGTCACTTCGTGGTTCTCGCCCTGATCCTGGCCCCGCGCCGAAACATCGCGAGCCGAAACGTCCCGCGCCGAAACGTCCCGCGCCGAAACGTCCCGCGCCGAAACGTCCTCGACGTCCATCTCCTCGCGCGGCAGCTCCATGAGGAACGGGCTGGGGATCGCGCGGCGCGTCTGGCCGCGGAAGGTCCGCTCCTTGACGCGGCTCAGGTGCAGCTCCTCTTGCGCCCGCGTCATGCCGACGAACAGCAATCGCCGCTCCTCCTCCAATTCGTCGATGTTGGCGCTGGACCGCTCGTGCGGCAGGATGCCCTGCTCGATGGCGACGATGAACACGACGGGGAATTCCAGGCCCTTGGCGGCGTGCAGCGTCATCATCGTGGCCCGGTCGGCTTGTTCCTCCCAATCGTCGGTGTCGTTGACGAGGCAGGCCTCGTCGAGGAAGGCTTCGAGGTTGTTTTCGCCGGGGTGTCGCTCGTCGAATTGCCGCACGGCGCTCACGAGCTCGTCGATGTTCTCGAGTCGGCTCTGATCGGTTTCCAACTCCGAATCGAGGAACTGTTCGCGGTAGCGCGATTCGGCCAGCACGCCGCGGAGCAGTTCTTGCAGCGGCTCGTGGACTTTCTCCGCCAGGTTGTCCATCATCGCGGAAAACCGCGCCAGCCGCTCGACGGGTTTGGCGGAAAGCCCGCCGCCGGCCGACCGCGCAGCTTCCCAGAGCGACTCGCCGCGCCGCGCGGCGAGCGCGACCAGCTTTTGCACCGTTTGCTCCCCGATGCCCCGCGTCGGCGTGTTCACGATCCGCAGGAAAGCCTCGTCGTCGCGGGGATTGTTGAGGAGCACCAGGTAGGCCAGCAGATCCTTGATCTCCGCCCGCTGAAAGAACTCGACGCCGTGGACGAGCTGGAAAGGGATGCCCGACTCGTGAAACGCCGCCTCCAGCGGGCGCGAGAGGGCGTTCACGCGGAACAGGACGGCGAAGTCGCGCAGCTTCCGCCTTCCAGAGCGGACGTCGGCCGCGATCCGCGCGGCAATGGCTTCGCCCTCGGCCGCCTCGTCGGCATACTGCACGAGCCGCACCGGCCGACCCTCCTCCTTCTCGCAATACAAACGTTTCGGCTTACGGCGCTGGTTGTGCTGGATCAAGGCGTCGGCCACGCGCAAGATGCGCCGCGTGCTGCGGTAGTTTTCCTCCAGCCGCACGACGCACACGCTGGGATAGTCCTTCTCAAACTCCAGGATGTTCCTCAGGTTCGCCCCCCGCCAGCCGTAGATCGACTGGTCGGGGTCGCCCGTGACGGCCAGGTTGGGAAAATCGCGGCTGATGGCCCGGACGATGGCGTACTGCGCCAGGTTCGTGTCCTGGTATTCGTCGACCAGGATGTAGCGATAGCGCTCGTCCAGCTCGCTGCGGATTTCGTCGTTCTCGCGCATCAGCACGGCGACGTGGAGCAAGAGGTCGTCGAAATCGGCGGCGTTGGCCTTTTGCAGCCGGGTCTGGTAGAGCGGATAGACGTGCTTGACGATCTCGCCCAGCGCGCCGCCGGGGCGGGAGACGAATTCGGCCGGCGTGATCAGGTTGTTCTTCGCCCAGCTAATCTCCTCGGCGATGCGATCGACGGTCGGGCCGCCCGGGGCCGCATCGACTTCATTGAGCACCTTCTTAATCACGCGGCGGCTGTCGGACGTGTCGTAGATCGTGTAGTTCTGCTCCAGGCCCACGAGGGGCGCGTGCCGCCGCAGCAGCCGGGCGCAAAACCGGTGAAACGTGCCCAGGAAAACTCGGTGCCCGCTCACGCAGGCCTCCACCCGCGCGCGAATCTCCTCCGCCGCCTTGTTCGTGAACGTGAGTCCCAGGATGTACGAATCCGGGATGCCCTGCCCCAAGAGGTACGCGATGCGGTGGGTCATCACCCGCGTTTTGCCGCTGCCCGGCCCGGCCAGCACCAAGAGCGGTCCGTCGACGTGCTGCACGGCCTCGCGCTGGGCGGCGTTGAGCGATTCGAAGATGTCGATCAATTCACTGCTCCGTCGGAGCGAGCGGCTCGGGTGATCGCGGGGGCGGTCTTTCCTCATTGTACGAAAAACGCCGGTTTTTGGCTGGCCCTGCCGCGCTGTGGAACGCCCGCGCCGTTCATGCCACAATGTCCGCATGATTGCGGAAGTCGTTTCCATCGGCGACGAGCTGACCACCGGCCAGCGGCTGGACACCAACAGCCAGTGGTTGGCCACGCGCCTGGGCGAGCTTGGCACAAAAGTGCTCTATCACACGACCGTGGCCGATGAATTGGACGCGAACGTGCGAGTCTTCCGGCAAGCGGTCGACCGGGCCGACGTTGTCGTCGCCAGCGGCGGACTCGGTCCGACGGCCGACGACCTCACGCGCGAGGCCCTGGCCGGCGTAGCGGGCGTCGAGCTGGTCCTCGACCAGTCATCGCTCGACCACATTCGGGCGCTCTTTGCACGCCGCGCACGACCGATGGCCCCGTCGAACAACGTGCAGGCCATGTTCCCCAAGGGCAGCACGCCCATCCCCAACCCGCATGGATCGGCACCGGGCATCGCCATGGCCATCCCCCGCGCCGGCCGCCCCGATTGCCGCATCTACGCCCTCCCCGGCGTGCCGGCCGAGATGAAGGAAATGTGGCCCTGGGTCGAAGGGCACCTGCGCGAGGCCGGCCTGACCGGGCAGATCATCCGACACTGGCGGATCAAGTGCTTCGGGACGGGCGAAAGCGACCTGGAGGCGATGCTGCCCGATCTCATCCGCCGCGGCCGTGATCCATCGGTCGGCATCACCGTCAGCGACGCGACGATCACGCTGAGGATCACCGCCGCCGGGTCGACGCCGCAGGAGTGCTATGCCCGCATGGCGCCGACGATCGACACGATCCGGCAGTGTCTGGGGACGCTCGTCTTCGGCGAAGAGGAAGACGAGCTTGAGCATGCTGTCGCGCGGCTCCTCGCGCGGCGCGGGGCGCGGCTGGCGGTGGCGGAATGGGGCACCGGCGGGCAGATTGCGCACTGGTTCCGCGACGATCCCAAGTGTGCGGATTTCTTTGCGGGCGGGATTGTCGTCAGCGATGCTCCCTCCGCCGCGAGCCTGCTCGACCTCGATGCCGACACGCTGGCGGCCGGCGCTGAAAGCGCGGCGTTCGTCCGCGGAATTGCGCTCGGACTGAAGAAGAGTCTCGACGCAGAATACGCATTGGCCGTAGGGCGGTTTCCGGACGTGCCCCATGCGGGAGCCTCCGTCGTCGTGCCCGAAGTGCCGCCGAAGATCCACTTCGCCATGGCGGCGAAACACGACGTGATCGTGCGCTCGGCGCGGTACGGCGGCCACCCGGCTCTGCTCAAAGTTCGCGCCGCCAAGCAAGCGCTGGACATGCTACGACTGTATCTCTTGAGTGAGACGACGTCGCCGGAGGGGACGCAACTGGCGTGATTCGCCGCCAAGCCACTATGCAACGTCGATCCAAATTCGGAGCTTCCTCATGCCAAAAATCATGCTCATCCTGGCGGCGACGCTGGCGATGGCCGCGAACATTTCCGCCGCCGACCGCCCCAACGTCGTCCTCATCCTGGCCGACGACCTCGGCTGGGCCGACCTTGGCTGCTACGGCAACAAGTTCAATGAAACGCCGCGCATCGACGGCCTGGCGAAACAAGGAATGCGATTCGCGCAGTTCTACGCCGCCGCCGCGGTTTGCTCGCCCACCCGCGCCGCGATCCTTTCGGGCCAGCATCCTGCGCGGCTGGGGCTGACGGCGCATATTCCCGGCCACTGGCGGCCGTTCGAGCAGCTTGTCGAGCCGCCCAACGCCGTGCGATTGCCGCTGGAAGTGGTGACGCTCGCCGAGCGCCTTCGCGAAGCGGGATACGCCACGGCCCAGTTCGGCAAGTGGCACCTCGGCGGGGCCGGCTTCGGACCCAAGGAGCAGGGCTTCGGCGTCGCGCAGGAACTCGGCGGCCACGTCGTCCCCGGCCCGCGGCAAGTGCCGCCAGCTGCAGAGCCAAAACGCACTGCCGATTACCTTGCTGACCGCACCATCGATTTCATCGAACACAACCGCGCGAATTCATTCTTCGTCTACGTCTGCCACACGGCCGTCCATATCCCGCTCGATACCACGCCGGAATTGCAAAGGAAGTACGAAAGCAAGCCGCGCGTCGAGGGCTATTCGTGCCATCCGCTCTACGCTAGCCTGCTGGAGGAAATGGACGCCAGCACCGGCCGGATTTTGGATGTCCTCGACCGGCTCGGCCTGGCTGACGACACCATCGTGATCTTCACCTCCGACAACGGTGGCCTGGAGCGCGAAATGGGCGGCTGGCCCGGCACGCTCAACCGCCCGCTGCGAAGCGAGAAGGGGACGCTCTACGAAGGCGGACTGCGCGTGCCGCTGATCGTCCGCTGGCCGGGCAAGACGCCAGAGGCCAGTCGTTGCGACCGCACAGGGATCTCCGCGGACTTGTATCCCACGATCCTTTCCGCGGTCGGCACTTCGCCGCCGGACCAGCCCGCCGACGGCCTGAGCCTCCTGCCTCTCTTGCGCGACCCTGCCGCGCGGCTCGACCGCGAGGCCCTCTTCTGGCACTATCCCCACTACCACCACAGCCGCCCCTCGGGCGCCATCCGCCTGGGCGACTTCAAGGCCATCGAGTATTTCGACACGGGGGAGATCGAGCTCTACAACCTGAAGGATGACCTCTCCGAGAGCAAAAACCTCGCCACGGCAATGCCGGAGCAGACGGCAAAACTGCGAGACAAACTCGCAGAGTGGCGAAGCAATGTGAACGCCCAGATGCCGCAGCCCAACCCGGCCTTCAACGCCGCGCGCCGCAACGAATGGTGGAGCCGCGCGACCATCGCGCCGACGAGCGCGCCGGGAACGTACCGACCGGGCGGGAACTGAAGATTGCCGATCGCAGACTGAGAGTGTGGTGATTGCAGTGCGTTCCGGAGACTGACCACCGACCCCCGTCGACCGGCCCCCGATTCATGTCCCACCTCCTCCTCACCTCCGGCCCGACGCGCCAGTACCTCGACCCCGTCCGGTACTTGACCAATGCTTCCAGCGGCCGGATGGGAAAGGCGCTGGCCGAGGCGGCGTTGGATCTGTCGCACGAAGTGACGATCGTCAGCGGGCCGGTGGAAGTGACCTATCCGCTGCGGGCGAAAGTCATTCCCGTCGTGACGACGGACGAGATGCTGGCCGCCTGCCGGGAGGTTTTTCCGCACTGCGACGGCCTGATCGGCGCCGCCGCCCCTTGCGACTACCGGCCCGTCGTCGTCGAGCCGGGCAAAATCCAGAAGACCGGCCAGCCGCTGACGCTGCAACTTGTCGAGACGCCCGACATCGTGGCCACGCTCGGCGCGGAAAAGCAAGCGCGGTGGGTCGTCGGTTTCGCTCTGGAGACCGACGACGCGCGGTTCCGGGCGATCGTCAAGGCCGAGAAAAAGTGCTGCGACCTGATCGTCGTCAACGGCCCGGAGGCGATGCACTCGACGCACAACCAGGTGGAAATCCTCGACCGGCAGGGCAACGTCGTGGCGGGCTTTCGCGGGACGAAAGAAGGGGTCGCCCGTGGCATCCTGCGCGTGATCCAGGAGCGCTTGATCGGCGTCAAGGCCTGAGGGCGAATCGCCGAATTCACCTGCGCGCCGCCCGCACCATCGCCGGCGACGGCACGCGAACGTTCCGCGCCAGCCTCACCAGCGCCAAGGCGCGGATGACGACGTACGTCAGGTCGAACTGCCACCAGCGGAGTCCGTGTCTGGCAGAGGTGGGAAAGGCGTGGTGGTTGTTGTGCCAACCCTCGCCCATCGCCAAGAGGCCGAACAGGAAATTATTCTTGCTGTGGTCGTCGGCGTGATTGGGCTGCGCGCCCCAAATGTGGCATACGGAGTTGACGCTCCAGGTGACGTGGTGCACCAGGAAAATCCGCACCAGCCCGCCCCAGACAAAACCCAACAGCGCCCCCATCCACGACAGCGTGATCACGCCGCCCAGGATGGTCGGCACCAGCAGCCCCACCAGCACCCACAGCGGAAAGAGCGTGCTCACCACGCGGACCACGCGGTCCTTCCGCAGGTCGGGCACGTAGTCCATCAGGTTGGGGACGTCGGCGTCGAAGAACCAGCCGATGTGGGCGTGCCACAGCCCGCGCACGAACCCCAGCAGCCCCCGCCCGGCCAGGTGCGGCGAATGGGGATCGCCGGGCAGGTCGCTGAGCTGGTGGTGCCGACGGTGCTGCGCCACCCAAAGGATGACGGAGTTCTGCACGGCCATCGAGCCCAGCATGCCCAAAATGAACTTCACCACGCAGTTGGTTTCGAACGAGCGGTGCGTGAACAGGCGGTGGTAACCGACGGTGATGCCCAGGCCCGTGGCCACGTACATGCCCAGCAGCAGGCCCAGGTGGGTCCAACTGAACCCGATCCCCCACAGCAGAATGGCCGCCGCGACCAATCCCAGGAATGGGATGATGACGACGACGGCGGTCACGATCCGCATCCGCAACGGCGCCGCCGGGCAGCGAACGTGGGACTCGTTTCCGGCCGCCGAGACGGCTTTGGCAATGCTGGCGGGTCCCTGGTGAGCCATGACTTGCACCTTGGTGGTTGGTGACGGCCAAGTCGGGGCCGCACTCTGGCGCGCACGATCATTTCATCGGCACAACGACCCCTCGAAGCCCAGCGCCAACCCGTAGAAATCCCGCGAGCAAAAGCGCGCAAGCTCGGCTCGACGCTACGCCGCAACGAGAGGGAAACGGCATCCCTGCACTGCGAGCAATTTGCGCGCAGGTCCGCGGCACGGCCGGCGCACGATCACGGCGCCGGCCGTGCCGGCAAAACTGTCTCGCCAACGGCCGGCGCTGTTACTGCGCGGCCGCCTCGGATCCGACGACGCGGACGTGCTCGGCCCGCGGGCCTTTGGGGCCGCGGCCGACCTCGAACTCCACGGCCTGGCCGACGCGCAGGTTGTCAAACCCCTCGCCCTCGACCGACGTGTGGTGGAAGAACAGGTCGCCCCGCTCCCCCTCGATGAATCCAAAACCCTTGTCCGAAACCAGCTTCTTGATCTTGCCTTGCGGCATCTGACTGCTCTCCCTCAACGAAGAAAGACCGAACGAAATCCTCGCCCGACGCCGCACAATCCCTCAATACGGTTCGCGAGCGCGGTGACACCACTTGGGGAGCAGATCAACTCAGACCCGCAGAAGCGGCCCAGAAAGGGCCAAGCAACGCAAAGTGCAGTTTTTCGGATGGAAGCACGCTGGGAGGGTTTGGCTCTCATCCTTTTCCACTACCCAAACTGTGGGAAATATACCCCCTGCGGAGGAAAAGACAAGGGGAGATGCCCCGATGCAAGCAATGCCAGCAGGTGCTGCGGGCGCCGGCGCCTTTCTCGCGCTGCGATGTCCCGTCGTGGCCCGCGAATCCTACTGTTTCGCCTTTTTGTCTTCCGCCGGCGGGGGCGAGCGCAGCTCGAAGAACTCGAACGTCGCGTCGATCTCCGGAGCAGCCTTGTTCCCGCCGTTCTTCGCCAGAAGGCCGATCATTTTGGGCGCTCCGCCCCACTCCTTCTCGCCGCACACCTTGAACTCCTTGCCGTCTTTGCTGAAGGCGTACTCGTATTTGGCCCCGCGCTTCGTCAGGCGGACCCAAAAGCGATTGAGCCCAGGCGCCGGATCGACGTATTTGAACTCCGATTGGGCGGCCGTCTCCGTGAGGATGCAGAACGCCTGGCCGCCGCGCTGCCAGTCGAACTCGTAGCCGAACTTGAGGTAGTTGTCGTCGTCGTCGTAACAAATGAGCCCCGCCTGCTGGTAGACCGTGTTGGGGAGGAACTCGCTCACGCAGGTGGTGACGACGAAATCGGCCGTGTTTGAGAGCGGATTGTCGATCACGTAGATGTTCTTGGCCTGAACTCCCCCGCCGAAGGCGTCATTCTTCTCGTCGCGATGGATGCTGCCGCGCTGCGTGGTGATCGTCAGCGCCCCTTTGACCTTGGTCAGCGAGACGTGCGAGGGGTCCGGGCGGACCGGCTTCCAGTTGAGGCTGAGCTTGCCGTCAAAGGCCTCGAAGGCCAGGAGCGACGACTTCTCGGCGGCCGGTTCTTTTTCCTGTGCTTTCTCATCCTCTTTCTGCGGCCCGCCGGCGTGGACCGCCCCAGCCAAGACAATCGCCGCAAGAAAGGCGATGACGACGCGCGGCTTTGTGAAATGGACTCCGAGCAATGACATGTGACCCTCCAAATCATTGGATGTTCGCCACGTCGTCGGCCGAGACGACGCGATCTTGTCCCGCGACCACGTCGTGAAGCACGATGTTCACCGCGCCGGGCGACTTCATGTCCACCCCGACCGGGATGGCCTTGATCGCGCCTCCGCTGTAGAGCGTGACGATCGAAGGCTGCAAAGGTCCGGTACGATTCATCAGGCCGACCACCGTTTGCAGCACTTCGTTGCGCGTCATGGGACCTACAGCTCGCGGGTAAACGTAGGCTTCTTCGATTGGCAGGTTTCCCAACTGCTTCCCATGGAACCGCGTCGCCATGCGCCCCGGGTACCGATCGCGCACCGCGATTGCATCGCGGGCGATGGTGTTGGTGAGGGAGATCAGCTTGATCTCGGAAAACGTCACGCACGCCTTGGAAAGGCGCGCCAGACTCGCATACACACGACGATAGGCGCTGCCGATGTCCTTGGCGTCCGCGGACGCCGAACCGATGTACAGATACCACAACTGATCTTCGCCCGTGAGAACCCAGAAAGCAACCGAAACATCAAACCCGTCCTTGACAAGTTGCGCAATCAGGCGCCGCCCATCCTCGATCCGCTCGTCTACCAGTAGCTCCGTGTCCATCGCAGCACCCCGTCTGGGTCATTGATTATCGCTTCGTACAGGCTCTTCGTTTCCGCCTCCGTCTTCGTTTCATAGCGACTCGTCTCCCTCCATTGTAGGGCGGTTCCCCAGAAAGCAGGGAAGGCGCCGCCAGCGGCCAAGCGCGCATTGAGCTCCTGCTGAAGACCGGCAAGTCTCACGAGCTGTACGAAGTCGTGAGTGAAGCACTGCTCGGCGAACCTCTTGTCCTTGAAGACTCCCCCCGTGTGGATCATGCGCGCCAGCACGCACGAATTCAATGCACATTCCACGGCGTATCCAGCGACGTAATACGCAAAGGACCAGCGGTCGCCCGCCAGGAGCGCTGCTGCGTCGAGAATCCGCTCTACTGCCATCTGCCGCAGCTCGGCCTGGTTCATTGTCGGTCTCGCGCTGCGGGTTGCCGTCTCTCAGATTCGTCGGATCCAAGACGAATCGTCCGGCGAGAGTCGTTTTCACACCCGCTCAAACACCGTCGCAATTCCCTGCCCCACGCCGATGCACATCGTCGCCAGCCCGATCGACGCCTGCTTGTCGATCATCGCGTGAATCAGCGTGGTCGAGATCCGCGCTCCGCTGGCCCCCAGCGGATGCCCGATCGCCAAGGCCCCGCCGCGCACGTTGAGCTTCTCGTCGGGAATGCCCAGCATCTTCTGGCAGGCCAGCGTCTGCGCCGCGAAGGCCTCGTTGATCTCGATCAAGTCCACGTCGTCGAGCTTCATCCCGGCGCGCTTCAAGACCTTCTGCGTCGCCGGGACGGGGCCGGTCCCCATCACCGCCGGCTCGACGCCCACCACGGCCGTGGCCACGACCCGCACCAGCGGCTTCAGGCCCAGCGCCTTCGCCTTATCTTCCGACATCACGAGCATCGCCGCCGCGCCGTCGTTGAGCGGCGACGAGTTGCCGGCCGTGACCGTTCCCATGCCGGGCATGAACGCTGCCTTGAGGGCGGTCAGCGTCTCCAGGCTCGCGTCGGGCCGGACGCACTGGTCGAAATCGACGAGGAACCTGCGGCCGTCGGCGTCGAGGCCCCAGACCGGCACGATCTCGCGGCGAAACTCGCCGGCCGCCTGCGCCGCCGCGGCCCGCTGGTGGCTCCGCAGCGCGAACCGGTCCTGGTCCTCGCGCGAGATGCCCTGCGTCTGCGCCAGAAACTCCGCCGTGTAACCCATGTGCAAGGCCGCCTTGCTGGTGCGATGGAAGAGCTTGGGGTTGAGGTCCAGGCCGTGGTCCATCGCCAGGTGCTGCATGTGCTCCAGGCCGCCGACGATCTGCACGTCCTCGGCCCCGGCCGCGATGGCGTGCGTCGCCTGGTTGAGCGCCTGCAAGCTCGACCCACAAAGGCGGTTCACCGTCGTCCCGCCGGTCTGCAGCGACAGGCCGGCCAGGAGCGCCACGTTGCGAGCGACGTTGAAACCCTGCTCGAGCGTCTGCTGCGTGTTCCCCAGCACGACGTCCTCCACCTCGGCCGGGTCGATGCCCGTGCGCTCGACGAGCGCTTCGACCACGGCCGCGGCCAGGTCGTCGGAGCGGACCTCCCGAAAGAAGCCCTTTTCCTTGTGGGCCCGGCCGACGGGCGTGCGGACGCAATCGACAATCACGGCGTTTTTCATCTTGGATCGTAGATCATGGATTTTTGATTGGCTCACTCCGAACTCCACACTCCACACTCTCCACTTCCCTTACTTGTGCGTCAGCTTCTTGTACCTGAAGCGCTTCGGCTCCTCGGCCGCGATCCCCAGTCGCCGCTTCCGCTCTTCCTCGTAGGTCTGGTAGTTGCCCTCGGAAAAGTGTACGTGCCCTTCGCCCTCGAACGCCAGGATGTGCGTGGCGATGCGGTCCAAAAACCACCGGTCGTGGCTGATGACGACGACGCAACCCACGAAATTCAGGATCGCCTCTTCCAATGCCCGCAGCGTGTCCACGTCCAGGTCGTTCGTGGGCTCATCGAGGAGCAGGAAGTTGCACCCCCGCCGCAAGAGCCGCGCCAGGTGGACGCGGTTCCGCTCGCCGCCGGACAGATCGCCCACCAGCTTCTGCTGGTCTGTGCCCGTGAAATTGAACCGCGCCACGTACGCCCGCGCGTTGATTTTCCGGCCGCCCATTTCGAATGTGTCGTGCCCGCCGGAAATCTCCTCGAAGGCGGTTTTTTCAGGATTCAGCGCGTCGCGGTTCTGATCGACGTAGCCCAATTCGACGGTCGAACCTAGGCGCAGCTCGCCGCCGTCGGGCTCTTCCTGGCCGACGATCATCCGGACGAGCGTCGTCTTTCCCGCCCCGTTCGGCCCGATGACGCCCACGATCCCGCCGGCCGGCAGCGTGAACGACAGGTCCTCGATCAGCACGTTGTCGCCGTAGGCCTTGCTGAGCTTTTCCGCCTTGCAGACCAGCTCGCCCAGGTGCTTGCCCGGCGGAATCTGGATCTCGAATTCGTCGAGCCGCTCCTCGAACTTCTCGGCCGCCATTTTTTCGTAGGCACTGATGCGGGCCTTGCCCTTGGCCTGCCTCGCCCGCGGCGCCAGGCGAATCCAGTCCAGCTCGCGCTCCAGCGTCTTGCGGCGGGCCACGGCCGACCGCTCCTCGGTTTCCAGCCGCTGCCGCTTTTGCTCCAGCCAGCCGCTGTAGTTTCCCTCCCAGGGAATCCCCCGCCCGCGGTCCAATTCCAGAATCCACTTGGCCACGTTGTCCAGAAAATACCGATCGTGCGTGACCGCCACGACGGTGCCGTGATACTCGGCCAGGTGCCGCTCGAGCCAGGCGACGGCGCTGGCGTCCAGGTGGTTCGTCGGCTCGTCGAGCAAGAGGAGGTCGGGCTTCTGCAGGAGCAGCTTGCAAAGGGCCACGCGCCGCCGCTCGCCGCCGGAGAGCGTGCTGACGTCCGACTCGCCCGGCGGCAGGTTCATGGCGTCCATGGCGATCTCGACCTGCCGGTCCAGGTCCCAGGCCCCGATGGCGTCGATCTTGTCTTGCACTCTCGCCTGCCGGGCAAGCAGCTTTTGCATCTCCTCCGGCTCCAGCGGCTCGCCCAGCTTCGTGTTGATCTCATCGAAGTCAGCCAACAGCCGGCGCGTCGGGGCCACGGCCTCCTCGACGTTCCCAAAAACGTTTTTCTCCGGGTTGAGCTGCGGCTCCTGCGAGAGGTAGCCGGAGGTGAAGCCGTCGGTCAGCCGGGCTTCGCCGTCGAAGTTCTTATCGAGCCCGGCCATGATCCGCAGCAGCGTGCTTTTGCCGGAGCCGTTGCGGCCCAGGACGCCGATCTTGGCGCCGGGATAGAACGCCAGCCAGATGTTCTTGAGGACCTCGCGCTGACCGAACTTCTTGGTCAGGTTGGCCATCGTGAAGATGTATTGAGCGCCCATGCCTTGGGGGAAATGCGAGGACAGGAGACCGCGACCCGCTGAGGGATTATAGGGTCCCTGTGTCTCCTTGTCCCTGTGTCTCCTTGTCGCTGTGTCTCCTTGTCGCTGTGTC
>JACOUI010000099.1 GCA_016177915.1 Planctomycetia bacterium | reverse complement strand
GCTTTGCCGGGGAGGGTTGGGGTGGGGGGGTACGCTCCCTCCCTCCTTGCGGGGGAGGGTCGGGGTGGGGGGTTGTCCGCCAGCGCCACATCACCCACAGCGCCAGCCACAGCGGAAGGGCCACGAGCCACGTGAACTTCGTCAGCAAGACCAGTCCCAGCGTGAGGCCCGATTCCAGCGCGCCCAGCCACGTCGGTTCTTTGAGCCAGCGCCAGAACGAGTAGGCCGCCAGCGCTCCCAATGCGGCAGCAGGCACATCGGGCGTAATGAGTTGTCCGTGGCCCAGGATGTTGGGCGAGAAACACCACAGTGCGCAGGCAACAAGCCCGGACCGGGGGCCGTAAAGTTCGCGCGCCCAAAGATAGCAGACGACGGCACCAATTAATGAAAAGGGAACGCAACCCCAGCGCGCCAGGGCAAACAGCCACTGCGACCGAACACCGTTCGCGCTGATGAATAGTAGTCCGGTCACGAATTCCCGCCGCCGAATCGGGTCTGGTGTGTGTGTGTGCGTGTGTGGGTGTGAGTGGGCATGTGGATGCGTATGTGCGTCCGCGTGTGTGTGCGAGTGCGCGTCGGTGACGGCGCTCCAGTCCGTCTTTGCGCCTGCGGCCAGCACGGGAAGGGCCGCGACCATCCGCACCAGGGGTGGGTTGACGGCGTAGAGTTCGAATCGACCGTATTGCCAGTGGCTGATGCCCGAGGGCAGATGCGCCCCCTCATCCATGGTCGGGCTGTGGACCCAGGCGCCGTAGGCCAAGAGCGCGGCATGAACGCCGAGCAGCGGCGCGAGCCAGAGTGCCGGCCGGGCGGTCATGGCAGCACGAGAAGGTCGATCGAATAGGGTTCGTCCGGGAATTCCGCGGCGGTGACGAGCATTTTACCTTTGCTGGCGCCCTCGGCGGAGCCGGTGGCGTCGGGTTTCCAGACGAGGGCCAATTCGTGCGTCGGCGCGGCGCCGGGCGCGAACTCCACGGCCACCTCCGGCAGCGAGCACGAAGCGTCGCGCAGCGTAAAGGGAGTCTTGTCGGTCGACCAGAGACGGATGATCGTTTTCTCGGCGCGCGCGGAGCGGCTAAGGACGACGGACTTTTGGCCGATGAGCCGGCTGTGATGGCGAAAGACGATTTCGGCGTCCAACTCGACGCGCTTGGGAATTGGCTCGGCCGGAACTTGAAAAGCGACGGCCCTGGGGATGCTCACGCGCGGCTCATCGCTGAAGGCGCTTGTGTCGATCCGCACGAGGAAGCGGTTGATCGCGCGGCGGAGCGTGGTGTTGCTGAGCGTCGCCTGCTCGAAGCTCGTGTCGAGGTACTTGCAGGAGACATACGCTTCGGACACCTGCGCCTCTGGCGGACCCGCGAATTGTTGGTTCGGCTCAAGAGGCGTGATAACGCGCACTTCCTGCTCCAGAAACGCGCCGCGCGCCACTCCCGAGAACGGAAGCGACGGAGGGCTGACGTAGATTCGCGGCTCGCAGTAGAAGTGCAGGGTCAATTCGATCGGCACGATCGCATCATCGTCTGTTCCCAGCCGGACGTACGTGGAAAAGTGGCCTTCTCGCGACCGCGTCTCCATGTCGACCCTCAATTCGGCTTTCGATCGAGGCGCGACCGACGGCGGGCACTGGACGTCGACGCAGTTGCAGCCGGTGGCAACAACCTCTAGCGCCATGGGACGGTCGGTGTTGTTGGTGAGGACAAACGTGTGCGACAACATGGTGTTTCGGTGGTTGACGACACCGAAATCCTTATGACTTGCATCGACTGACAACGGCGGCTCGGGCGACCCGCCAGCGAGTGGCAGGGGTCCCTTCGACGTCGCGCTGAGAAAGGCGAGCAGTGCCAGCGCGCCGACGCAAAAGAAAAGGATCACGGAAAACGCGGCCTTGCGAATGCGAGTCATGCGCGGGCTCCGATGGTTCGACGCGCAGCCTTTCGCCGGCGCACCAGGACGTAAGCGCCCAACGCGACACCCACGGCGCCTGCAACAACCGCCGCGCTGGTTGGCGTATACCAGGAAGGCAAAAGAAACGGCCGGTCGCAGCCCTTGAGCAGAATCGCCTTGCCTGTGAACATCTTTCGAATCGACTCGCGGCGCGCAAGGATCGTCGTTCCGCTCACCGCGGGGTCGATGATCCGCAGGTAGTCGCCGTCGGGACGGACGTAGCCGATGAAATGCAGGACGCCCAAGTCGCCACCAGGCGGTTTCGCGTCAAAGCGGCGCCGCGGGTCGATGCAGAGAATGGCTGGCCCGGACAGACCAACGATTTGATCCGCCGTGCATTCAATCGCCGTCGGCTCCAGTCCAAGCGCCTCCGCCGCATCCACGAGGCTGCTCATTCTCGCCGTGCCTTTGTCATCGCACTTGCAAAGCTTGACCACTTCGTCGAGCGAGCATTCGCGGCCGGCGTAGCACGCAAGGAAATAGAGCACGCGCGGGGCACACCAGCCCGTATCCTCACGCAACTGCTCGAACGGCAGTGTTTCGGACTCCGTGCGCGATTGACCCACTTCAGGCAACTCGGCCTCGGCTGGTGAAGCGCAAGCGAAGGTCAGCCCACACGCAACACTCACCAGCAAGGAGGTCAGAAGTGGCATGTCACATCATCGGGATCGCCAGCGCACGCGCCATAGACGCGCGCAAACAACAAGCAGGCAAGTGGTTACGACTGCAACCGCGCAGACGATGATCGCCACATTCTTGCCCGAAATCCAGGCCACATCGTCGGAGCGCTGTGCTCTCTCACGCAAGGCGGTTTTGTGCAACTGTTCGCCCATGGAACCGACGATGTACGCCTCCCCCGCAACGTCGTCGATGACGTTCGTGCCCGGAGGCGGGTCGATTATGAAGCAGGAATCGTCCAACGGCGCGTTGACTGCGACGTTCGAGAATGTGAACGTGCGGATTGAATACTCATACGCCTTCTCCAGGCCCAGTCGGTCATTGGCCTGCGGCATCGCGAACTTCTGGTAGTCCTTAACGCGCGCGGTCAAAGGCAACGTGACGCCGTCAACAGTGGCAATGTCCGACCAGTCAACCGCGTGCGCGATCACGTAGTCCCACGCTGTTCGTTCCTCATCAGACGCTGCCTCGAATACCTGAAGATGCGATGGGCAGTAGCCTTTCGCGGGATCAAACCAAACTCGCACGCGAACAGGCCCGATCGGCACGTCCTCGGCCGATGGGCGCGAGGTCAGCTCAAGCATGGGTTGCTGCGAGCCGCCCCGAGGTGATGCGGCCTGGGTCTGCACGATGTCCACCGGATCGCAGTGATCCACAATCTCCTGCCACGAGACCTGTTGCACAGCCTGTGCCGTCTCCGAGAACCCATGGCGCGCTGCCCTTCGAGTATCCATCGGGATCGCATTGCCGCGCGCCACCTCAAGCCATTTTCCATACGACAGCTCCGCGAGTCGGCTATTTAGCCCCATTTGCGGCGCGCGCGCCGGAACAGCCGGATCGGCTCCCGAAGTCACAAGGTACCTCCAAACGGAACCTGTGTAGACAAAAACAATGGATTTCTTCGGTGTCCCAAGCGCCAGCTCGACACGCATCTTACCGCTTGAGTCCGCCGAATAGCGGTAGTGCTCGTCCGCTTGCCGGTCGGGCTGAAGCATGGATCGAATGCTTGTGTCGCGTACCGCCGCCTCTTCCTGCGAAATCATGCGCTTCTTGATTCCCCATTGTGTAAACGCAAGATTATCCTTTACAAATGCTGCGCGTTCGGCGCCTTCGCTGAACGAGAGGTGGACGTCAGCCCGGAAGGTGTGTACCGCTTCGGCTCGCGCACGGAGTACTTCGACAAGATCCGCGGCGACCCCTAGCCGGGGATTGCTCAGCGCGCCAACCAATGTAACCAGGAAACACGCCCTTGGAATATGCACGTCCAATGCTCCAGCAACGTTCGACGCAAACGTCCAAGATGCCTCTACGGAGTCTATCTGTCAGCCTAGGAGCGTGTTGAAAAAGTCGAATTGCTTACCGTCGCTAGCCGCGATTTTGCTGCACCTTTGGGATCCCATCGTTGTAGCCAAGGGACTTTTTCAACAGGCTGCTAGTCGTTCCTCCTCAGATGGAGTAGTAGTTACAATCGCGCCGTGGGCAGGCGGGCCCCAGTTTGCTCACAGAACCATCGCAGACACACTTGCCGTCCTGGAACTTGCATCCGAAATCCTTGCGATTTCCGCACGGGTTCTGTCCCTGGGGCGAAAGGTCTTGGCACCCGTAATGCTCTTTCTGGAACTCGTTTAGGCAAACCTTAATGTCGACAACCTCTTGGCAGCTCCAGCAATGCTCAGGCGCTGCGTAGTTGCGCATCTGGCATTCGGCCTGCGTCTGGTAGTTCTTACACTTGTCACAAACGAAAAAGCAATGAAACTGCGCCGTCACGCTGCACGTCCAGCCGGGGTGGTTGTGTTGCCCATCGTCGCAGTTGGACACACCAGCACCGACGGTCGAGCAAACCTGATTTGCGGACAGCAGCCGCGCGTCGGCAGCGATGAGTGGAACAAAGGCCGCACACGTGACGACCCCCCACAGGGCCAAGGCAATCGGGGCACCGCAGCTCGATCCGACCTTCTTCATGGCATGCTCCACGAGATGAGCGGTTGACTGTCAGATCCATCGCCGAGACTTGAAGACACGGGCGGTGATTGTAACGCGCTAGCGGGGGGGGCGCGTCAAGCAATTTTTCGCTTTTTTCGCGATTTCTCGAAAATGTCCGCTGGCGGAATCCAGAATGAGGGAGCGGGCCTGAATCGGCCTTGCGTCCGTCCGGTGTGCGATATGGCGCGCTTCGGACCTAACGCATCCACGGATCGTGATGCGTCGGCCCCTCCGGGCCGCGAAGTGAGCGATATGGCGCGCTTCATAGGACAAGGAGGTTGAATACGCGCCCCGCAGACTACCCAGCTTAACAGCAAACCGAGGATGCACGCGCGCGCTCCGCTCGGTCAGACGCGCTCCCTCGCTGGCGCGTCGGGTTAGTGTGGTCTCCCTCGCTGGCGCGTCGGGTTGGCGTGGTCTCCCTCGCTGGCGCTTCGGGTCAGTGTCGGCGCAGCGCGGCGGCGAGGAGTTTCCACACTTCCACGACCGTCACCGGCACCAGCGCGAGGATGACGATCACGATCCAGAAGTCCCGGCCGACGGGAACGCAGTCGAAGATGCCGTGCGAAAAGGGCAGCGTCGTGGCTGCGAGCTGCAACAGCGCCGAGACGGCGATCGCCAGGAAGAGCGCGGGATTAGAGAAGGGACCAAGCTGGGGCATCGTGCGCGTCTGGCTGCGGCAGGCGAAGGAGAAGCCAAGCTGCGAGAGGGCCATGACGTTGAAGGCCACGGTGCGGGCCTCGGGAAGTTTGGCATTCCAAACGAAGAGCGCGATATAGAAACCCACGGCCGCCGCGGCGGCAACGAGCGAACCGTGCAACAGGATCGCCGCGCCGCGCCGCCAGGTGATGACCGGTTCGCGCGGCGGCCGCGGCTTGCGCTGCATGATGTCCGGCTCGGGCGGCTCCAGCCCCAAGGCCAAGGCCGGCAGCCCGTCCGTCACAAGGTTGATCCACAGGATTTGGATCGCGGCCAGCGGGACGGGCCAGCCGGCGGCCGTGGCCAGGAACATGAACAGCACCTCGCCGGCGTTGCAGGCCAAAAGGTAGTGCACGAACTTCTGGATGTTGTCGTAGATGCCGCGGCCTTCTTCGACGGCGCGAACGATGGAGGCGAAATTGTCGTCCAGCAGCACCATATCGGAGGCTTCGCGGGTGACGTCGCTGCCGGTCTTGCCCATGGCGATGCCGACGTCGGCGGCCTTGACCGCCGGGGCGTCGTTCACGCCGTCGCCGGTCATGGCCACGGTCTGCCCGCGCGACTTGAGGGCCTTCACCACGCGGAGCTTGTGCTCGGCGGTGACGCGGGAATAGACGGAGATGTTCTCCGCCTGTTGCGCAAGGGCCGCGTCGTCCATCTCGTCCAGCTCCCAGCCGGAGACGGCGCGGCTCTCCTTGGAGGAGAGCGCCAGCTCGCGGGCGATGGCGACGGCGGTGGCGGGATGGTCGCCGGTGATCATCACGGGCACGATGCCGGCGGCGCGGCAGGTGTGGATGGCGGCGCGGGCCTCGTCGCGCGGGGGGTCCATCATGCCCACGAGCCCGGCGAAGACGAGGTCCGATTCCTCGTCGTGAGTGGGACTCTCACTGACTTTCTCGCGGTAGGCGACGGCGAGCAAGCGGAGGGCGCGGCCGGCCATTTCCGCGCCGTACCGCGCGATCTCTTGGCGGCGGGCTTCGTCCAACTTGCGCATATTCCCGTCGGCGCGCTCGGACGAACACCGGGGGAGGATCTCTTCGGGTGCGCCCTTGGTGAACATCGTGGCCGAGCCGTCCTCCTGGCGCACGACGACGGACATGCGTTTGCGCCGCGAGTCGAAGGGGATTTCCCAGAGAACTTCTGCGGCGCGATCGGCTTGGAGTCCGGCCTTCATGCCGGCGACGAGGAGCGCGCCTTCCGTCGGGTCGCCGATGACCTGCCAGACGCCCTCCTCCTCCGCCGGCTGAAGATGCGCGTTGTTACAGCGGACGCCGATCGTGAGGGCATCGAGGAGGTCGGGGGCATCCGCGGGCGAAACGACCGCGAGAGAAGATGCGTCCGGCGGCGGGCCATCGAGCGCGGCCGCGCGAAAGGCGCCGTGCGGAACGTAGCCGGCGCCTTCCACGAGGTAGCGCTTCTCGCCGACGACGATTTCGCGGACCGTCATCTCATTGCGCGTGAGCGTGCCCGTCTTGTCGGAGCATATATAGGTGACCGACCCCAGCGTTTCGACGCTGGGGAGCTTCCGCACCAGCGCATTGCGGCGGGCCATGCGCTGCAGGCCCAGCGCCAGGGCGATGGTGACGACGGCGGGCATCCCTTCGGGAACCGCGGCCACGGCAAGGCTGACCGACGTGCGCAGGACCTCGACGAATTCTCCGCCTCGGCCGATCGGCGGCGGCGCGACTTGCAGCGCGAAGATGACCGCCACGAGGACGAGGCAGACGACGATCAGCACGCGCCCCAGCTCCGATAGCCGCCGCTGGAGCGGCGTCGGCTCGGGGCGTTCGTACTGCAAGAGTCCCGCGATCCGACCCAGCTCCGTGGCCATGCCGGTGGCCACGACGATCGCGCCGGCCTTCCCCGCGACGGCCACCGTGCCGAGATAGACCATGTTGCGCCGGTCGCCGAGCGCCGTGTGCGGCTCCAGGACGGCGTCGGCGTTCTTTTCGACGGGTTCCGATTCGCCGGTGAGGGCGGCCTCCTGGACGCGCAGCTCGGTCGTGCGGACGAGGCGGGCGTCGGCGGGCACGTTGTCGCCGGCCTCCAGCTCGACGTGGTCGCCCGGCACAAGCTCTTCGGCCGGCACGACCTGCTGGCTGCCCTCGCGGACGACGCGGGCCATCGGCGAGGAGAGTTTGCGCAAAGCGGCCAGCGCTTGTTCGGCGCGGGCCTCCTGGATCAGGCCCATCAGAGCGTTGAGGAGCACGATCGCCAGGATGGCGACCGTGTCTGGCCATTCTCTGGCGATGGCCGCGAGAATAGCGGCGACAATCAAGATGCCGACCACGAGCTCCTTGAACTGGGCCACGAAGCGCCGCCAGAGCGGAATGGGCGGCGCCTCGGCCAGGCGGTTTGAGCCGTATTGCTCGCGGCGCTTCGCAACTTGTTCGGCGGTCAGGCCGCGCTGGACGTCGGCTTCGAGCCGCGCGGCCACAGCGGCGGCATCGGCCGCGTAGGCGGCGGGCGGCAACGGCGGTTGGCTGGCGGGCGGCTGGTCCATCGCCATCTGTGTTTACACGGGCGGCAAGGTGCGGCAAAGGGGAGGCGCGTTCAAGCCTCAAAAGTTGGGTGCCACGCCCTGAGCGATGTCGACGAGCGCGCCATCCCTACACACAGGCGAGCTGGCGACTATGGACATCGCAGTCTCGCGCACGCGAAGGGCGTGCGCGCGCTCCAGCGGGTCCGCGCGCCGCGCCACGCCCTTCGCGACCGTCGTTGGGGCGCTCGTCGCCCTGGCGGCGTGGAAGCGCGGGACGACGCTCGAATTCGTAGCAACCACGCTCAGGGCGTGCCACCCCAAAATGGTCATGAGCCGCACATCTTGGCCGGCCCGGCGACGCCGCACTCGGGGGCCATCGTGATCGGCAGTTTGGCGGCCGAATGCGGCACGAAGCAGAGGAACTTGAGCGGGCCGCGGCCCGTGTTGCGGAACTGGTGCACGTCGTTCGGGGCGACGAAGACGACGTCGCCGGCCTGGAGCGGGTGCTGCTGGTCGCCTTCCAGGACGACGCCCTGGCCCTCGAGCACGAACACTTCGTGCTCGTAGGGGTGGCTGTGCTTGGGCGTGAAGCCGCCGGCGGCGACCTCGAACTGCCGCATGGCGAAGTTCGGCGCGCCGTCCTTCTCGCCCACCAGCCAGCGGACCGTGCAGCCGGAGGCGCCGGGCATATCGACGGGCTGGCTGGGGACGGATTGGGAGTTTTGGACTTTCATTTGCGTCCTCGGTCTCGTCGTCGTGCTCGCTCTTTTCGCCAATGAAAGTAAGCCGGCGATTCAAGCGCGCTCGCCGAAGCGCTGCCTCACGCGGAGCGTGAGGGCTACTTTCGTGGTAGCGTGATGGCTACTTCATCAACCATTCTACCGCGGCGGCGGCTTCGCCGTCTTGAGCGCCGGCGTACGTCGAGACGTTCTTCGGCTGCCCCGCGGCGCGGTAGGCCTTGGTGACCAGCTCCGGCAACTCCTTTTCGCCGCTCACCCAGAGCGGATGCGGGGCGGAAAGGGCCAGGATGGCCGGCACATCGCCGTATTTCACGCTGCCCGGCA
The DNA here is from genome assembly GCA_016177915.1 of Planctomycetia bacterium. GTDB lineage: Bacteria > Planctomycetota > Planctomycetia > Pirellulales > S012-138 > JACOUI01. Next base: position 15,687 of record JACOUI010000099.1, on the reverse strand, counting down.
GGAAGTTGAGGTCGTCGCTCGACGTGAGCGAGGCGAAGCGGAAGCCAGCCGTGTCGATGGCGGCCTTGTCGACCGCCGGGCCGGCGATCGCGCGGGCGGCGGCGGCCCAAACGCCCGCCCCGTCGAGGCCGACAAGCTGCACCTTTTGCACGCCGTTTTCGTGGTTGCGGCACCACGAAATGAGCGTGAGGACGTCGCTCGTGCGCTGTGCGAAGAGCGACTGGTTGTAGCCGAACGTGTAGCCGGCGTAGTTTTTCCAGGCGTCGCGGCCGCTGCCCAGGAGGCGCGCCCGTTCGAGCGGCTGGCCGTCGGCCAGGAACTCGCCCTGGTACAAGAGGTCCAGTCCGGCGACGCACGTGCCCGAGTCCAGCAGCTTTTGCACGGCCGGCTTGAGCGAGCCGTCGCTGCCGGCCAGGCCGCTTTTGCCTTCGGCGCAAAGCCAGATGGCCACGGTCTTGTTCCACTTCTTGGGGTGCAAGAAGACGACCGGCAGCTCTTCTCCGGCCGGCTTGTAGCGCAAGAGGCCCGTGAACTCCAGGTAGTTGCCCTGGTCCTTCTCGCTTTTCTTTTCCCATTCCAGCTCGTCGCCCTTGGGCAGGCCGCGGTGAATGAGCACCTCGAAGGCGCCCACCACCACCCGGCGATACTCGGCCAGCGAGGCCGAGTCGCGCGGATGCAGGGCCTCCATCTGCATTTCGCTGTCGATCGTCATGTCGGAAACGAGCGAGCGTTCGTAGGCGTCGCCGGAGGAGGGCTTTTTGTGTTCGTCGTTCCAGACGGACATTTCCTCCTTCGTCAGCGGCACAAAGTCGGCCTCGACGATCGGCTCCTTCTGGCCCAGCTTCAGGTGCCGGTTGAACCAGGAGTACATCGCGGCCCGGCTGACGTAGTTGTAGTTGTGGCCGAACTCGGTGCGGGAAATCAGGAACACGTTGTCCTTGACGCCCAGCATGTCGTAGAGCTGCGCCAGCTCCGGATAGCCCTTGGTCGTCATTTCCTTGGTCCAGTCGTCGGCGGCCGACATGCCCAGCGGCTTGGGGGCGAAGAGTCCCGCGATTTCGATATTGCCCGTGCCGAGGCGCAGGTACGAGGCGTTTTCGCAGGTGCAGCCGCCCTGCATGGAGGTGGAGACCATGACGGCGGGGAAGGCGGCGGTCGGCCGGGGATCGACGGCGCAGAGCATGAACGTCTGCGTCCCGCCGCCGCTGGCGCCCGTCACGCCGATCCGCTTGCCGTCCACGTCATCCAGGTCGCACAGGAAGTCGAGCGCGCAGATCGAGTTGAACGTTTGCAGGCCCATCATCGTTTGCAGGTGCAGCTCGGCCTGCGGGCTGAAGAAGCCCCAGCCCTCGGGCGTATTCATGTGCTCCCGGACGCCGGGACGATGGGCGATCTGCACGCTGTCGGCGTGGCCGAGCATATCGTAGTGGAAGACGACGCAGCCCATACGCGCAAGCTGCAGGCAGCGGGCCTGGAGGGGATAGCGCCCGCCGATGTCGTATTTTTCGGCGCCGGCGGCGATCTGCTTCTTCACTTCGTCCGGGCCGGCGTCGTAGAAGCGGCCGTTGGCCCAGTGGCCGTGCGGGCAGAGGACGCCGGGGAACGGTCCCTTTTTGCCCTTGGGGCGGTAGAGGTTGCCGGTGACGAAATGGCCGGGGTAGCTGGCGAGGTAGACCTTTTCGACGGTGTAGTCGTCGCGGTCGATCTTGCCGTGGATGACGGGTACCGGCGGCAGGCGGTGCGGCATCGGCCAAAGGCCCTGCGAGACGAGGATTTGGCGGCGGACTTTTTCGGCGCGCTCGGCCCAGGCTTCCTTCGTGGCCGGGACGGCGAAGGGGAAGTAGCCGTTGAGGTCTTTGAGGGCGCCCAGGCGCGAATCCTTGGGCTTTTCGCCGTCGGGGAGGACGCGGGGGATTCCGGCCGAGGCGGCAAGTGGAAGCGAGGCGAGAAGGAGCGCGAGGAGGGTTGGCAGAGTTTGGCGACGCATGGGAACCTCGGGGGGGCAGCAAGGGCGTGGGCAAACGAACAGCCGGCAATATGGTAATCGACGGCGCGGCTACATACTAACCCGAAGCGCCAGCGAGGGAGAAGCGTCGACGGCCGGCGCCTCGATTTGGGTCGAGACAGACTACGCGCCACTCCGTTGACGGCCAACCCGGCTGCGTCATCTCCCTCGCTGGCGCTTCGGGTTAGTGTTAGTGTGTCAGGAAATGCAGCGCGGCGTAGATCTTGATGTCGATGAAGAAACCCTCGGCGACTTTCTTTTCGAGCCAGGGACGGATGGCGGCCAGCGGGACTTCGTGCACGGTGATGTTCTCGTGGCCGGTGCCGCCGCCCTGGGCGACCTTGGTCAGCGCGAGGGCGCGGTAGAGGGCCACGATCTCGCTGCAAAAGCCGGGGGTCGGCGGGCCTTCGCAGAGGTAGCGCCACTCGGCGGCATGATAGCCGGTTTCCTCCAGCAGCTCGCGCTCGGCCGCCACGACCAGGGCCTCGCCCTGCTGGCCCGCTTCATCGCCCACCAGTCCGGCCGGCAATTCGATGACGCGGGCGGCGACCGGCGGGCGGTATTGCTCGACGAGCAGGAGGCAATCGTCGGGCGTGACGGCGACGATGGCCACGGCGGCCATTCCGCTGCGGCGGGCGGCGTATTCCCAGCGGCCGTCGCGGAGGACGCGCAGATAACGGCCGGCGAAGAGGAGTTCGGGACCGGTCGGCGTGGGCCTTCTCGATCTGTTCGAGGCGCGGCTGTTTCCGCCCGGCGAAGGCGTCTTCCGCCGCGGCGGTCGGCGGGTCTTGGCTCGTTGGGAGGTGGCAGGCGATTTGCGCTTGGCGGCCATCGAGCGAGCAGCTCCTCGGTTGTCCCGGGGACGGCAAACGGGGCCTCAGATCGCTGACGCGAGTCGTTCCCGGCAGCAAGTAATAGAGCGAGCAAAGACGGGGATGGCTAGCCAGGCGATTTGCAGCAATGCAGGGGATGTTCCTCCCACCACGCGGCTTGTCCGCGTGGGGGAGTGTTTGGGAGGCAGCGCGACCCATTCCCATTCTTGATTCGCCGCGTGCTGGGGCATAAACATCGCCCCACGCGGACAAGCCGCGTGGTGACGCCGAAGCGCCGCTCACTCGAACTTCAGCCGCGAGACGAAGTCTTCCCACTCCGCCTGGAACTTCCGCATGTCGCTCGCGCCCAATGTTTCCTTGAGCGTCTCGTAGCCCGTCGGGTCGTCCTTCACGTTCTTGCGGAAGGCATGGTAGTACTTCACCAGCAGGCCGTTTTCCTGGAGGTAGTAGCAGAGGTAGCGGGCCTGGGCGTAGTTCGTGCCGCGGTCGTCGCCGTAGAACTCGTTGGTCGAAGTGCCGCAGAGAGTGGCGAACGACGGGACGCTTTTGCCGCGAATCGACTTTTGCAGGCCGGACAGGCGCCAGTTGGTGAGTCCCACGATGTGCCCGTCGCGGTCGGCCGCTTGTTCGTAGAGCGAGGCCAGGCCCTCGTTGAACCAGGAGGGGCAGCCGGGGAAATTCGCCGCGATGAAGGGGTGAACGATCTCGTGTACCAGCGTGCCGCCGCCGGTGGCGATGTTCATGATCAAGGCGCCGTGCCGGGCCGAGTAGTAGCCGAAGGGCGTGGTGGGCGTTTCGCCGAAGACTGCCTCGACGTTCTGCTCGTAGCTTTCCTTGTCCTGGAAGAGCCAGATCTCGAGGATGCGCTCCGGCTCTTTCTCGAAGTAGTCCTGCTGGAGGCGGTCGACGGCCCATTTGACGGTGTTTTCGGCCCGGCGGCGGACAGCCCCCAGCGGCTCGTCGCCCACCACCACGAACGGCTCCTGGACGACGACCGAGAATCCTTCGGGCAGCTTTTCTTTCAGCCTGAGCACGTGCTGGGCGTAATCGGCCGAGGTCAGGCCCTTCTTCCGCGGGCGCTCGGCGAGCTTTTCCTTTTCCAGCGGAATCCGGACGACGAGCCGCTTCGCATCGCGGCCGGAACGGAGGGGCCAGAGCTTTTGGAACTTCGCGCGGTCCATGCGCTGGTAGGCGGCGCGGTCGGCGGCCGGCTCATGGTAGACGACTTCGTCCTTGTCGGCGTCGTAGCCCAGGACGAGGCGGAAGTGCTCGGTCGTGCCGGCTCGGTCGTCGTAGTGCATGCAGACGATCGAGGGGACGCCGCGCGTAAGGTCGGCGTGCAGCGCCGCAAAGTGCGCTTCGATCGCGTCGGCGTCGTCGGCCGCGATTTCGTGCCAGGCGCCTGCGCGCTTGAAGCCGAGATTGGAAACCGCCGCCACCAGCTCGCGCGTGTAGCAGCCGCGGCCCTCGGCCGGGTCGAGTCCGGAGAAGTTGAACACGTCGTCCTGCGTGGCGTCGTGCGCCAGCCGCGCCAGCCACATGGCGACGCAGGCCTCGCCGCAAAAATCTGGCTTCTGGCGGACGTGCGGCACGTCGTCAATCAGCACGCTGGCATAGGACCCCGCCCCAGACTCTGGCGTCACGGCTGACGTCCGCGGCTCCTCGGTCAGCGCCTGCTGGCAACCGGAAAACGCGAGCGGCAGGAGCAACACGAAAGCCGCCAGACGCAAGCCTCTCATCGCAGTCTTCTCCGTCGTGCCGCCGGGAGAGAACGGAACGTCCCTCCCCAAGGGATTCTATCGGGATGCCGCGCGCCAGCCTACGGCGGCGGGACCCTCGGGGCGTAACGAGTTTGTCACGGCCGGCGCCACTAGCCGCCCCGGCCTCGCACCGGGAACCCCAGCCGCTTGTCGACCACGTTGAGTAGCGGCTCGCCCGCCAGATAGCGACGCAGGTTCTCGCAAAAAAAGTCCGTCATGTTCTGCGCCCGGCGGGCGCTCTGGCCCCCCACGTGCGGCGTGAGGATGACGTCCTGCAGGTCCCAGAGCTTGCTGCTGGCGGGCAGCGGCTCGACTTCCGTCACATCGAGTCCCGCCCCGGCAAGCCGCCCCTCCTCAATCGCCTCCACCAGGTCGGCCTCGACAACCAGCGGCCCGCGGGCGACATTGATGAGCAGCGCGTGCTGCTGCATGAGGGACAGCTTTTGCGCGTCGATCATTCCCCGCGTCTGGTCGTTCAACGGGACGCACAACACGACGACGTCGCTCTGCCGCAACAGGTCGTCGAGCCGCTCGGCGGGCCAAAGCTCGGCCACGTGCGGCGGCTTGTCGATGGGAAACATGTCGGTGGCGAGGATGCGGGCTCGAAATGGCGAGAGAATTTCCGCCAGCCGCCGCCCGACGCCGCCCAGGCCGACGATCCCCACCGTGCTGCGGTGCAAGTCGCGCGTCGGCCGGCGGACGAACTCGCGCCTTTGCTGCGCTCGGAAAAACGTCGGCAGGCTGCGGCACAGCGCCGTAATCAAGGCCAACGTGTGCTCCGCCACCTGGTCCGCCAGCACGCCCGAGGCGCTTGTCACCAGAATGTCCGACGCGACGACCGAGGGCACGAGGCAATGGTCCATCCCCGCCGCCGACGACTGGATCCACCGTAGCCGCCCCTGCCGAACCGTCTCGTCCCAGGGGACCGGCACCTTGGCGTGCCCGCAAAAAATGTCCGCCTTGAGCAATTCCTCGGCGATCCGCTCCTGGCCGGCGTCGACGACCTCCGCCCGCGGCGCGACCGCCGCGATCTGCACCCGGTGCGACGGCTCCAGCGGATAACAAAGGACAATGCGCATTGCCTTCGCCGAAAAAGACCACGAACGCCGATCAGACTTGTTCTAGTTCGGCGCACGCGCGTTGACCAGCGGACAGACCGCACACGCAGGTGTGCGGCCGGACACAGCCGCGCGCTTGGACGCCGAATAACTGTGCCCAGGGCGCACCGCTGTCGCAGCCTCTTTCATTCCGGCCGCAAAAAGGCCATAACATGCCCTCGCGCAAGACTAGACTCCACCGCCACTAGCGTCGCCAAAGCAATCCGCGCCGCAAAGGCGCGCCGTAGGCCGCCGTGGCACGCGGTTTGCCACATTCCGACCCAGGACGACATCCCCATCCCCCAGCCCACGTTGGAGGACCGCGCCGTGGCCATCGACGATATCCTGATCCGCAACGTTGACGTGATCGAACCGGAACAATCGGCCCAGGTCGCTGCCGGGCGCATGCACACGCACAACATCGGCTGCCTGCTCGTGGTCGACGAGCACCGCCAGCCAGTCGGCATGCTTACCGACCGCGACCTGGCAGTGCGCGTCGTGGCCCCGGCCCGCGACGCGGCCACGACGACCGTCCGCGAGGTGATGACCAAGCCCGTGGCCTCGGTCGCCCACAACGCCAGCCTGGAGACGGCCCTGGCGGCCATGCGCGCCGGGCCCTATCGCCGACTGGCCGTGGTCAACGCCTCCGGGCAACTGGCGGGACTGATCACGCTCGACGACATCTTGGGGCACCTGTCGGCGGAGTTCGGCCTCGTGCGGCTGCTTTTGCGGAAAGAGAGCCCGGCCAGCCTTGTGCCTGGCTAGCTGAACCCCTACGCGCCAGCGGTGAACACTAACCCGAAGCGCAAGCGAGGGAGAACGACATTCCTGTCTGCCGGCGCCAAAACCGACGAGCGACGTCGCGCCGTATCACGCGATCGATCAAACGCAACACCTAAAAATCCCGGCGAAGGAGATGCTACCATGGCCAAAGCCGCCGTTGCCGCGAAGAAGACCAAAACCCGACCGCGCCACAACCCCTACAAGCTGCTCGTGGGCGATGTTCTCAACCGCGAGGTGGTGGTCGTCGGCGCGGACGCGACCGTTCACGAATCGCTGCAAATGATGGGCGCCAACCGCGTAGCCGTCCTGCCGGTCCTCGACCGCACCCAGCGCTGCGTGGGGATCATCTCCGCCAGCGACCTGTTGTCGCTGGCCCGCGAGCTGGACGAGGACCTGGAGGACCTGCGCCTCGGCGAGCTGTCGCACCAGTGGCTGGCCGAGCGCCTCGCCGAGCACGACATGGACCGCCGCCCGGTCACGGAGCTGATGACCGACAAGGTCGAATCGGCCACGCCGCAGACGCCGATCGTCAAGGCGGCCCGCAAGATGCTCCGGGGCAACATTCACCGCCTGCCCGTGCTCGATACAAAAGGGCGGTTGGTCGGCATCGTCTCGACCACGGACATCCTGGCGGCGTTCATCGACGCCGCGCCGTGAGCCTGCGGAAGTTGGGCTAGAAATGGACCTGGAGCTGGACCATGACCACGTCCTCGTCGTCGTGACGCACGCCGTCGACGGTGATGCTCCTGTCGTAGATCGTGCGCAGGTAGTTGAGCTTCACCTTCACGTGGTCGTTCACGTACCAGTTGACGCCGAACGTGATCGAGTCGATCGTCTTCGGAAAGTTGGTGAGGAAGGGGGAGAATTCATCGCCGAGCGACAGCCGGGACCAGCGCGCCACGAGCTGCCATGCTCCCCAGTCCGGTTCGCGCAAGAACGGGCGCAGTGGTTGGATTCCCTTCCACGTTTTGTCTTCCCCGGTTAGAACGTACGAGCCCTGGAGGTACCCGCCCGTGAGGTGGACCGCCGTGCCGTTGAGCTCTTGGCGGACGCCCATGATCTCCGTGGTGAGGGCAAACGGCCCCTCAAGGAACGCCGCTTCCGCGCCCCATCGCACGCGTTCGCCGTCGATCGTCGTACCCGGCTCGAACTCGGCCCACGGTACGCGCGCCTCCGTGTTCAGTTCGCCGCCGGAGATGTCCGTGTCTTGCCGCCCGAATGTCGCCGATCCCCCGAACTGGAGACCTCGCCATGGATGAATGACTAAGCGAATCGCACCGTCCTTATCGCTCGTGGTGTCGTCTCCGCCGGTGCCGTTGTAGAACCCGACGCCGTATTCGAGCCAGTCGAACAGACCGAACACGGTGATACCGTGATCCTCGGCAGGGACGAACTGGTTCAGGATGGAGAAGTTGAGCATGTCCATGTGCCGCTGTGAAGTCATCTCCTCGAGGGAGAACGGCTCCTTCATCCGGCCGAAGATGAATCGGTGCTCCTCCACCTGAAGCCCGAGCCAGGCCTCTTCCAACTCGACGCCGTTCGCGGAAAACTTTGGCTCGAAATGGAAACGCCAGATGTCGTAGAACTCGCCGGAGAATTCCGGCCGAAATCGACGCAACACGAACTCGCTTTCGTGTGGTCCGCCATCCTCGAAGAAGAGCGCGTTGACTTGGAGGAGTCCCTCGATGGTGAGTTTCACGTCCTTGTCCTTGATGTAGAATCCACCGTCATAGCCCGCCTCGAACTCCGTCGTGGGTTGGTCTTCTTGACCCGGTCTGGGCTCGGACTTGCCCGGCCCGCTCTGAGTGGATTTCGCCGGCTCCGGCTGGGCCGCACCGGTGTCGGCCAGCACGATGGCGCCCCGGTTTCCGTTGAGGATGGGAAGCCTGAACTCCAGGCCGGGGCCGAATTCGATGGGGCCCTCCGGATCGTTCTCGTCCAGAACCGCCGTGAATGCCACCGCCTCGGTGCGCGCCAGGCCGGCGCGCTGGGCGGCGCTTTCCACGGCCATCTCGCCCGGTCCCAGGTCCAGGCGCAAGGCCATCGCCTGGGCGACAAGCCCGTCGGGGCTTGGTGGGAGGGTCTCGGGCGGGGGGTCGGCAACCGTCAGGGTCGGCTCGCCGGCCGCCGCCAGCCCTATCAGCGCCTTGAGCTGCGTCTGGGCCATCAAAACGTCCTGGGCCGCGGCCTGGGCTTCGGTCGTGGCGCTGGTCGCATCAAGGCGCCCCGTCGTGGTTTCCAGCTCGCCGATATCGCCACGCTCGAGCACCGCGCCCGGCGGCAGCGCCTCCGCGCAGCAATCTCCGTGCGGACCCAAACCAAACCCCGTGCGCGCTTCGACGTCGTCCGACACCTGGCATTGTGCGCACGTCTCCGGCACCGCCTTGTAACCGATCATCATCGTGCCCGTCGCAACTGCGACCGCCACAGCCAACCGAAAGTGGCCCGTCGCGTACCGTCGCTGTGCGACGCGCGTCGCAATCTTTTGTTCCCCCCTTACGAAGGGGAGATAGGGGGGGGTTGAACCGCCAAACAGCCCACCGCTGACGCTCAGCGCTGAAACGCGACGCACGGCTGACTCAGCCCCCTCTCCCGATACTCCCCGGGAGGGTCCCGGGGCACCAGTTGCAGGCTGGTCAGCGGGGGATGGGGGTTGCGTCTTCATCACATTGCTGCCGGCGTTTAAAAGCCGCCTGCTTCCCGCGTCGACTTTCTCAGTTCCGCGCGATCGGCGCGCAAAGCTGGCGCGTCTGTTCTGATATCGGCAGCGACCGGCCGAACAATCGTCAAAGCCAGCAGCTTTTCCCAAGCCTTCCCGGTTTGACAGGGACGCAAGCAATGACACCGGCGCGGCGCAAACCACCCCTCCTCCGGTTACCAAAGGGAAGGGCCAAAATGTAGTGCCAACTTTTCAGTCGCACGCGTTGAAAAATAAGGAGTTACGTGCGATTCTGACCGCGAACTGCGGAAGTTGAGCTAGTTTGTGGTTGTCTGGGCAGCGCAACGGGAGGAGAGGGTCTATCAACCTCGCGCCGCCAGCCGGCCCATGACCTGATTCACCAGCACCGGCGGCAAGGCCGTCGTGTCCACGAGCAGATGCCCGATCCCCTGCGGAATCGCTTGCCGCCTGGCTCGCTGCATGGCGAGAAACTCCGGCCGCGCCTCCGAGGCGTCGCTCCCCGCCGCCAGACGCTCCGCCACCCGCGACAGGGCCGCGTCGTCCGGGCAATGGCACTCGACGACCAAAAGCTCGGCCTGGGCGGACTCGGCCAGCGCTTTGGCCATCGTCAGCGTCTCGGCCTCGAGGAATGTCCCGTCGAGCACGATGGAGAGCCCCTGCGAGACGAGCGGGACCGCCCGCGAAATCATGTCGCGGTACACGGCCAGGCGGCCGGCGGGCGAATAGTGCCCGCCGCCAAAAGGCTCCGGCGTCGCGCTTCGGCCGATCGCGCGGCGGCGGACCTCGTCGGTGCTGAGCCGCTCGACGCCGAGCTTCTCGGCGATCGCCCGGGCCAGCGTCGACTTGCCGCTGCCGATCAGCCCGCGAAGCACGACCACGAACCTCCGCTCGAACGCTTCGGCGTATTTCTGGGCGAGGTTCAGGTATTGCAGGGCGGTCTCGACGTCCCTGCCGCGCCGCTCGGGCAGTTCCTGCTCGGCGCGGAGGGCGGCCACTTTCGCCCGCACGCACGCCCGGTAGCACTGGTAGAAGGAGAGCAGCCGCTTGTCCGGCGTGTCGTGCGAATCCTCGGCGTAGGCCTCCAGGATGCGCTGCCCGATCCAGGCCGCCCCCAGCCGCTCGCACTCCATCGCGAAGAACGCCAGCTCATCCAGCACGTCGAGCTGCCGGAACTCGGCGTTGAACTCGATGCAGTCGAAGACGACGGGCATGATCTCCAGGCAGACGTGCTCGGGCCGCAGGTCGCCGTGGCCGTCGATCACCCGCCCGTCGTTGCTGCGGATGTCGAACATCCCCCGGGCCGACGACAGGAGCCAAAGCTGCGCCGCGTGGACGCGGCGGACGAGCGCTTCGGGCAGGGCATGGGCGGCGGCCAAGAGTTCCTGCCGGTTGGCCCGCACGTGCTCCTCGATCCGGGCGCTGTAGCGCTCGGCGGAGATGACCAACGGCGCGGCGTCGCGATAGAAGGCCATCAGCCGGTCGGCCAGGCGCTCGACCTCGGCGTGCGAGACTTGCCCCGCCGCGATCAGCTTGTCGAGCATCCGGTCGGCCGGCAGGCGGCGCATCTTGACGACCCAGTCGACGGGCGTGCCGCTGCCGCCAAGCAGCGGCTTGCCGCTCCGCGAAAGCGCGATCGGCACGACCCCCAGATACACGCCCGGCGCCATCCGCCGGTTGAGCCGCACCTCGCTGTCGCAGGCCGCCCTGCGCAGCGCCGGCGTGGAGAAATCGAGGAAATCGAACTGGACGGGCTTTTTGAGCTTGAAGGCGTGCCGGTCGGTCAGAAAGACGTGCGAGATGTGCGTTTCGACGTGCTCGACGCGCCGCGGCCGCTCCGGGTAGGAAGAAGGCCGCGACAGGAACTCCACAAGGTTCAGCAAGGCCGCGTCCGGCGGGGCCGGTGTCTCCTTGGATTTCGGCGGTAACGTGGTCATGGTCATGGCTGAACGCCGGCCGGCCTGTCCCGGCCGCCTCTGCGGACCACGGTAGTGCAAACCGCGTGCCTGCGCGCCGGCACGGTTTTCAGGCGATTTTTGCGGTGTGCGGGCTGCGCAAACACCGGTGGGGGCGTGCGGGCGCGGGCGCGCTGGAAGAGAGTGCGGCCGAACAGCGTTTTCAGAGAACGCGGCACGGGCAGTGCCACAGCGGTCGTAATCGGACTCTTCGTCGACGCTCACCGCGCGCGCCGCCGCACGTCCGACGCGCTGGCCGGCAGCTTCCCCGCCTCGTACCACTTGTGTTCCGGCCGGGCCAGAATCCCGTCGATCACGGCCCGGACGGCCGACGCCTGCTGCGTCTTGCCTTCCTTCGCGGCATGATCGGCGATCTCGCGGGCCTGCGGGATCAGCTCCTTGTAGAACCGCTCGGCGACCTCGTACATGCCGTGCCAGTGGGCGTAGTCGGGGGCCATCATCGAGGCGCCGTGCCGCGCCCGGCGGCCCTCGTGGTGCCAGAGGTAGAACCACGTCCACTCGATCTCCTCGTCAAACTGCGTGGCCGTGATGAGGCCCTGCTTCTTCAGCTCCTCCACGATCGCCTCGCCCGGCTTGGCGAATTTCTCGTTGTAGAGCACGACGAAATCGTCGTACTGCTTGTAAAAGGCGTTCACGTAATCGCCGGTGTGGCAGTGCCGGCAGACGTCCTTCATCCGCTGCCGACGCGCCTCCCACGTTTCCGTCTCCGTCGTGAGCAGCTTGCTGACGGCCGGCCGATTCGTCCACGAGATGCGGTCGCCGGCGTTGTGCGTCACCTTGCCTCCGTTGCGGGTGTGGCCGGACATGTGGCAGGTGGCGCAGGTCGGCGCCTGCGAATAGTCCTTCCCCAGCACCCAGTCCTTGGCGTCCAGGTTCATGTGCTCCCGCAGGTCGCGGTAGGCCACGCCGTGCTTCGATTCCTCGTAAATCTCCTTCTGCGGATGGTCGGGACCGAGGTGGCACTTGCCGCAGTTCTCCGGCTGCCTTGCCCGCCGCGGCGAGAAGTCGTGCCGGCTGTGACAGGCCGAGCACGATCCCAGCGACCCGTCGAGGTTCAATCGCCCGATGCCGGTGTTCGGCCACGTGCTGGCGGCAAACAGCGGCCGGCCGTCTCCGTTTTTCACGATCCGGGCGAGGGCGTCCTTGTTGGTGGGCTTGCCGTTTTTGTCGGGCTTCAGGTCGTCGACGTTGACCATGCCGCCGTCCTTGGCCTGGAACGCGACCTTGCTGCCGTGGCACTGCTGGCAGCCGGTGAAGGCGCTGGCCATGCCGTTGACCTCCTTGATCTCCATGTGCGGCGTGGGCGAGTGCGGGTTGAAGGGCGTCCGCGAGCCTTCGACCGTCTCGGCCAGGAAGTTGTCGAGCGAGTGCAGGATTTGTCCGCCCTTGGCGTGGTGGCTGGCCACGAATTCCTCGCTCTCGAGCTTGTGGCAGCGGCCGCAGTCGCGGGGCGTGACGACGGTGGCGATGAGCGCGCCGTAGTGCGTGAAGGCGTCGGCGTCGTCGGACTCGGCCTGGTGGCATTCGACACAGCCTACCCCCTTGGCCGCGTGCGTGCTGCCCTTCCAGTGGTCGATGATGCCGGGCGATTCGATGCCGTGGCACTCGACGCACCGTTTGCTGCTGGCCGGAATGGCGACGTTGGCGGGCACGCCCCCCACGCGCTCCTGCCGCCGGACGGCCTCCATCCACTGCACGAAGACGAGCGACGCCAGGAACAGCATGCCCAGGACGAAGATCAGGTATCGCTTGGCTTTCAGCGTCATGTCGCACCGCCCTTGCGAGGTAGGACGGCCTTTCCAGGCCGTCATTTCCGCGACGGCCCAGAAGGGCCGTCCTACGAACTTAATGAGGCGCCGCCGCCTCCCAAATCGTCAGCCCGATGATCAAGAGCACCGCCACAATCCCGATGTACGTGCTGATCTCTTCCTTTTTCGTCACCTTCCGCAAGAGTCCGTCGATCCACGGCCAGACGAACATCGCCCCTACGATGAAGCCCGTGCTCAGCACCGCAAACGTCGCCGAGAACATCTTCAGCCAGCGGAAGGTGACGTAAAAAAACCACTCCGGCTTGATGATCTCGGGCGTCGTCAGGGGATCGGCCTTCTGGCCCAGCTCGACCTGGAACACCGTCGCCATGAAGCTCAGCAGCAGCATCAGCACCAGGCCGATCGTCAGCTCCGTGTAAAAGTGGTCGGGGAAGAAGTTGAAGTGCTGCGCGCCGTCGCCGTCTTCGTCCTCGAATTTCAGCTCGGTCACGCCGTGCAGCCGGATGAACGTGATGTGGATGAAGAGCAGGAGCATCATCGCGGCCGGCAGCACGGCCGCGTGCAGGATAAAGAGCCGCGAGAGCGTCCGCTCATTGTAGGAGTCGCCGCCGATCAACAGCTCCTTGAGGAAGCCGCCGACGAGCGGCACCTGGTTCGAGATGTTGGCCGCCACTGTCGCGCCCCAGAAGCTGAGCTGCTCGAACACCAGGCTGTAGCCGGTGAAGCCGACCATCAGCGTACACATGAGAAGGGCCATGCCGATCAGCCAGTTCACCTCGCGCGGCCGGCGGTAGGCGCCCGTGAAATAGACGCGCATCTGGTGCAGCACGACGGCGGCGACCATGAACGTGGCCCCCCACTTGTGCAGCCCGCGCAAAAACCAGCCGTAGGCCGCCTCCTCGGTGATGTAGCGCACGGACTCGTAGGCGGAAGCCGGCGAAGGCTGGTAATAGAACGCCAGCAGGATGCCCGTCGCGATCTGCACGACGAACAAATAGGCCGGCGTCCCGCCCAGGCAGAACCACCACCGCTTGAGGTGGTTGGGGACCGGCTCGTTGGTCAGTTCGCGGAGCCGGTCGCCGGAGATGGGCACGCGCTCGGCAAACCAGCGCGAGATCGCGCTCATGCCAGGGCCCCCCCTCCGCGTGCGGCGTCGTCGCCGGGGTCGTCGCCGTGCCCGCCGCATCCCTGCGATGCAAGCTGCTCGCGCGTCAGCCGGTCGGCCGGCAAATCGATGAACAACAGGCCGTTCTCGACCCGCACCTTGTACTGCGTAAGCCACTGATTGCCGGCCAGGGGCGGGCCGCCGGTCGGCTTGCCGTCCGCGGCGAACGTGCCGTTGTGGCAGGGGCAGAAAAACCGGTTGTTTTGCGGCTCCCAAAAGACCTGGCAGCCCAAGTGCGGGCAGACGCTCGAGAGGGCCATGAAATCGTCGGCCGTTTCGCCCGGCCCGCGGCGGGCGACGACCACCTTCTCGCCCGCGGCCGTCACAAATGGCATCGACTTGCCCATTTTCAGCCGGCTTGTCTCCGTCACAAACGTGGGAATCGTCCGGCCCGACTCGGCCGGCAGCAGGAACCGCCCGGCCATCACGCCCAAATAGCCGTATCCCGCGATCAGCCCCCCGCCCATGGCCAGGGACGAGAGATCGACAAGGAACCGTCGGCGCTGGGGTTCCGCTTGGCCGTCGCTCGCTGGGACGTGATTTTCTTCCGCCATTGCCCACCGCGGTTGAGAGACAACGCCGCCCGAAAAACGACGGCGATTTCCCGTGTCCCTGGGGCGAGAAGCAGAAACCATGCCGATCGGGCGAGCGTGGCGGTCACGCGGGTTAAACAGGATTTGCGGGACGACCACCCGAGCCTAATCGTCGCCAGACCGGCAGGATTGTAACCAGTCGCGACCAGTAGTTCCCAGGCGACTTTGTGCGCCGCGCGCAAAACGAAAGCGGCGCGCTCCCGTCTGGCACACACCGCTCACTTCGCCGTGTGGCACGGCGCGCGGGCCCATCGCACGCGCGCGACGCTCAACAATCACTCGTGATCAAGGTCTATCGGGCAACGTGCCAAGACAGGAGGTGGAAGACCGCACGAACCGCGTGGAGCCGCGCGCGATCAAGCGGCGGCCGCAGCCGCACCGACTGCTGCGCAAGCCGCGCGCCGAAGCGCGGGCGGAGCTGCTAGCCGCGGCGGCGTAAGTCGTTTTACGGCAAGCGGCAGTGCCATTCGTTCCTGCCACCTTTATTTCCCCCGGCGCCTCGATTTGGGTTCGAGCGCGCGACGCCCAGACGGGGGACGACGACTTGCACCACGCCCACCGTCGTTTGTACTCCTCAGTTGCGACGGTGCCGCTGATGATGCGACCCAGGTCAGTCGCGCAGCGCTTCCGCTTCCGAGTGCTCCTTGGAAAGATCCTTGATGCGGATGTCTCGGAAACGCATCCGGCCCTCTACATTCCTGGTGAGCAAGATGCTCGTGCGGCCGACATCATCTGAGTTGTCCCAGATATCGCCGTCGAAAGTCTTCACGCCGTTAAGCCGGACAACGATCCGCTTTCCGAGGACAACGATCTCGTAGTGGTTCCAGCCGCTGGGATCAGGATTGAGGGCGACGCGCTCCGCTTCCCGATCGGGATCTTCTTGGCCCCAAAGGCACAAGTAATGGATCACTTTGCCGCCCGGCTTCGGATACGTCAGTGTCTTAGCGCGGGGTTCAACTGGAATTTTTCTGCCCGATTTTGTGTAAGGCTCCCTTCGGTACCTTCGCTTTCCTCCCACCCCCGGAAAAG
>JACOUI010000098.1 GCA_016177915.1 Planctomycetia bacterium | reverse complement strand
GCTGGTCGAAGGAGAGGATGACCGGGGTGTCGGGGTCGACGGCGGTGATGATCTCGACGGTCCGCACGGCGATCCGCAGCCGCTCTTCGGCCGTCAGCCCCAGCACGTCGCCCACATTGAGGCGGGCGGCGGCGTGCCAGAGCTGGAAGCGGCCGCGGTAGCGTCGGGCGGCCCGCTGGACAAAATCGCCGACGCAGGCCAGGACGTTTTCGTAGTCGCCCTCCCAAAGCGTGAGCCAGGCGGGAAGCTCCAGGTCGCCAAACGAGACGACCGGTCCGCCGCAGACGAACAGCTTTTCCTGCATCGCCCAATCGAGCTGCTGATCGCTGACGCTCCAGTCGTAGGCGCGCTCCGTGGCTTCGACATCGTGCCAGTTGAGCGGGACGCAAACGCCGGTCGAGGCGGCGGCAAGGGACGGCAACAGCTTCGGCGCCGGCAGCGAACCGCCGAGGTTCACGCCCAGCAGCGTGTCGACGCGGCCGCTGGTCCGGACCCTCGCCGACAGCGCTTGCTCGCAATAACATTGGGCCAGCGCCTGGCTGGCCGCCGCCGCGGCAGCGATCGCCTGCTCCGCACACCGGGCCGCTTCCGGCGGATTTTGCTGCATGGTCGCCGCCTCGTAGAACTGGGCGGAAGCCCGGGAAAGCACGGCACGCACGTCGTCGGGCACGCCAAGGCCGATGGCCTGCCACTCGGCCATCTGGTTGCGGACCTGGTTGATCTTGCCGCGGGCCAGCTCGACCTGAAGCTGATAGGGGGCCTGGCGCTCCATGAGCCAGGCCGTGGCCAGCGTCAGTTCTCCGTGCCCCGTCACCTGCCAAGGAATATGGAAAAAGCCGGAATCGGAGACGCTGCGCTCGACGACGAGGCCGTCGTCGGTCTGCCGCGTGCGGATCGGGAGGAGGAAGCGGTCGCGGGCGGTGAAGTAGGCGCGCTCTGCGGCTGCGGGCGTGACCCGGTCAGGGGGATGGACTTGCAAGCGGAATACGCCCATCGCAACGGCTCGCGCTGGCCGCGTGGTTTGGCGCCCCGGATTGAACGCCGCGAATCCTGGACCCGGCGCGGCGTGGTCCCCACGCACGCACTCCGCCGCACTCCGCTCAAGCGCGAGTCTAACGGAGGGGGAAGCGGCGTTCAATACGGCGGGCAGCGACGGACGCACGGGCGCGGGACAGCCGCCCTACCGTGGGGCCCAGGATCACGGTCGCTGTTTTAGTTTCGTCCGGGCCTTTGCCTGCAAGACGGTGATGAAATCAATCGCCGCGATGTACGTATCGTACTCACGGCGATCTTTCTCGGTCAGGGTTCCTTCATTCGCTTTCTCAGCGAGGTCCTCGATCCTGCGCCCGGTCTCCGCGTCCGCGCGAAAATCAGCCACACGCCGCGCGACTTCCGGCGTAAGCAGCGAACCCAGAGGATCCAACAAACGGTCGAGAACGCTTGCGTTTTCCATACTGTTATCATACCGCGCCGCGCAGGGCAACGCAGCAGGTTCGCGGACCTACTGACCAACGCCGCGATTCACGATCCTCGGCTCCCAGCTCTGCTCAATCTTGACGAGCGACACGATGTAACCCGCCGCCTTGGCTTCCCTCGCCCGCGCCATCTGCGCGGCCAGGTCGTCCGGCCCGGCGTCCCAGCCCTGGAGGACGGCCACGACGCGCGAGGCGGGGATCGGCTCGCCCTTGTGGCGCGCCGGCATTTTCGCCAGCGACTCGATGCCGACGCGCACCCAGCCCGCTTTCTCGCCGTAGAGGGGCAGATCGCGCTGGAAGAGACGATAGGGAAGGAGGGCGGCCAGCGTGGGGCATTCTTTTTGCACAGCGCTCAACTGCGCGACGGAGTGCTTCCAGCACAGGCCGTCGAAGCAGCCCACGCCGGCGCACATGCCGTCCTTCGCGGCGTCGTGCTCCTCGCACTCCGTG
This sequence comes from Planctomycetia bacterium, assembly GCA_016177915.1. GTDB lineage: Bacteria > Planctomycetota > Planctomycetia > Pirellulales > S012-138 > JACOUI01. Next base: position 13,110 of record JACOUI010000098.1, on the reverse strand, counting down.
GTCCAGACGGGCACGACTTGCAAGTTCGGGGCGGCTTTCTTGACAGCGGCGACGAATTGGGCCGGGGCGTCGTCGGAAAGCGGCGTGGCCGTCTTGATCGGGCCGTAGTCGGCAACCCAGCGGCAGAGAATGCTGCCGCAGCCGCAGGCCGACGGCGCCGCCTGCACGTCGTTCAAAAAAACTCCCTTCGCCGCCGGCCGGTCCGAGAGCAGCTCCGAAACCCGCGTGAGCTGCGCCGCGAACGACTCCTTGTAAAAAACGGGCACCCAGGGGTAGTTCTTGACGACTTCGTCGTCGCCGGGCTTTTGCAGCTTAGGATAGAACCGCCGCCATTCCGGATGGCCTTGCAGGCTGGCGATCCACTCAGGGTGGGCATCGGCCAGCTCCGGGCACCGCGCGACCTCGATCCAGTAGAAAAGCTGCAGGCCGGCGGCGGACGCGAGCCGGGCGGCGGCATCCTCTTTGGAGCGATCGTCCTTCTTGTTGTTTTTCGCGGCGCGAAGTTCAAGGACCACGGCGTTGTAGGGTTCCGGCGCGGCGTCGGAAACTTTCGCGGATTGCCAGGCCTTGAGGTTTTCGGCGGTGACCAGCTCCGGCGAGACGAGGACGGCGCGGAGGCCGGACAGGCTGGCTTGCGGTTCTGCTTCCTCATCGGCGTGGACGGCGCCAGCGGCAAGGAACAGCAGGATTGCCGGGACTGTGGCGGCCCAGCGCGGAAGCGCCGCGGCGCGAGGGATCGAAATCGTCATGGCACGTCCTCACATGGTCAGGCCGCAGGCGGCCCTTTTCCATTCCATAGAGTATCTGCATTGCCGCCCCGCAATGCTACCTCTCTGCAAAAACTCGGCCGGGACGGTTTGGGTTTGGATGCGCACATCGCATCGACGACCGCGACGACCGAGCTTGACGGCGTGCCGAAACGCCGTAGACTCGAAGGAGCGGTGCTAGCGAGGGCAGCGGTGCCGGCAATTGCCCCCACGGGCTCGTGGCGAAATTGGCAGACGCGCCAGGTTGAGGGCCTGGTCCTGGCAACAGGGTGCTGGTTCAAATCCAGTCGAGCCCATTTTGGACTGCGGCGACTCGTCGCCGCTTTTTTTGCGCGCCATTGGTTCCGTAGGACGGCCTTTCCGGGCCGTCGCGGAAATGACGGCCTGGAAAGGCCGTCCTACGCGGGGCCGAGGATTTCAGCCACGGCGCGCCGCAATCGGGAGAGGCTTTGCCCTTCGTCGGCGTGCTCAGCCGCGCGCGAAAGCTCCTCCCGGAGCCGCAGTAAGCCATTGGCGTCGTCCACGTCGTACCCGTCCGGTAGCCGCTCGTACCCAATGCCCGCCGCGGCCAGGCGCGAGACGGTCTGTTCGAAGACGTCGGGCGTGCTCCAGGCCATCCCGGTGAAGATCGGCGGCACGGGCGGACGCGCGCCGAGGAGGTAGTAGCCGCCGTCTGCGGCACGGCCGAGCACGACCGGCGAACGCTCAAGTTTTGCGAAGGCGTCGTGGACGAAATTCACGGGCAGCGTGGGGCTGTCGGAGCCGACGAGCACGACGGCGTCGCACCCGGCCGAGAACCCGGCCGACAGCGCGGCCGCCATTCTTGCTCCCAGGTCGCCGTCGGCCTGCGGCTCCAAGCGCCAAACCGTGCCTCGGACGAGGTTCTCAAATTCGCTGCGTGCGGAAACTGGAGCAAACGCCAGCACGCATTCCCAGTCTGCACTCGGCAGCCGCTCAAGGAGCGATTCCAAAAAGGCCCGATAGAGCCGGCTGGCGCGCTCATCGCCGACGGTCGCCGCCAGGCGCGACTTGACCTGGCCCGGCGCCCAGTGCTTGGCGAACATGCAGAGGCGGCGTTTCATGGGCCGGCCCCTGCGGCGTCGTTCCCGCGGGTGCCGGCGCGCAGCAACCGCCGCAGCAGGACTTCATCGACCCGGCCGCGAAAGCGCTCCTGGCCGTCGATGACGACGACCGGCACGCAGCAGTCGTAGCGCTGTTTCAGCTCGGGGTCGCGATCGATGTCGACGAGCGTTGGTTCAAGGCCGTACCGCTGCAGGATCTCGCCTGCGTCGTCGCAGAGATGGCAGCCTTGGCGCGTGTAAAGGATCACATCGCGTGGCATAGGCCGTGACCGATCGATGTCCTTTTCTCCGCGCTGTGCTCCCGCACTAGACCATCCCGAAAATCACGTCCAGGATCGTCCCCAGCATCGGCTTTGCTTCCAGCACTTCGGGATTGTAAATCTCGGTGTAGCCGCAGTTGGGGCACGAGGCGGCAATGAAGATATTGTGCTGAATGTCGAGGACTTTGGAGACGCCCGTGCCCGTCGCGGCGATCCGCTTGACGCTCGCCCCGTGGTGCTGGCACTTGGCGCAGACGAATCGCTCCGCCAACTGGGTGTCGAGCGATGGATCGGGCGGACCGGGGATCTCCTCGACGCGCTTGAACTCCGGATCGACGACCCCCTCCTTCGTCGTCCCGCAGTTCCAGCAGACGTCGAACGAGTCTTCCACGGATTCGTGGCAGCGCGGGCATTCCCACATGGCATTCACCACGGTGCGGCGATTCGCTTAAGACGTAAAAACCTCCCGACGCGTCGGCGCATCGGGGCGGCCCTGCAGAAACGAACGTCGCTCGCCGTCTCCCTCGCTTGCGCGTCGGGTTCGTATGCCTCCTTAGCCGTTGGCAAAATAATCCGTCCCGTCGGCCTTGGGGATCACGACCACTCCGCGTTCGGTGATGGTGAAGCCGCGGGCGGCGTCTTTTTCCAGGTCGAAGCCCACCTTGGCGTGCGGCGGAACGCGGACCCCCTTGTCGACGATCGCGCGGCGGACCTGGGCGTGCCGCCCGATGTCCACCTCGTCGCAGAGGATCGAATCCTCGACGTGGGCGTAGCTGTTGACGCGCGTGCCCGGCCCGAGGATCGACCGCTCGACGGTGCCGCCGGAGACGATGGAGCCGAGGCAGACGATGCTGTCGACCGCGTGGCCGCGCCGCGCGTTGGGACCGGTTTCGGCGAAAACGAACTTGGGCGGCGGATCGTTGGGGTAGTAGGTGCGGATCGGCCAGGCGCGGTCGTAGAGGTTGAGCGCTGGATCGACCGCGACCAGGTCCATGTTGGCGTCGAAATAGGCGTCCAGCGTGCCCACGTCCCGCCAGTAGGCGTCCTTCTTGCGGTTTTCGTCCAGGAAGGGGAACACATAGGCCCGGTGCGAGTGGATGATCGAGGGGATGACGTTGCGGCCGAAATCGCGCTGGCTTTCGGGGCGCGTGGCGTCCTCGCAAAGCTGCTCGAAGAGGAACCGCGTGTTGAAGACGTAGATGCCCATCGAGGCCAGGATGTGCTCCGGGTCGCCCGGGATCGTCTTGGGGACGCGGGGTTTTTCCTCGAAGCCGACGATCCGCCCCTGGTCGTCCATCTGGATCACGCCGAAGTGGATCGAGTCGCTGCGCGGCGCGCGGAGCGCGCCGACGGTCACGTCGGCGTGCTTGTCGAGGTGATACTGGATCATGTGCCGGTAATCCATCTTGTAGATGTGATCGCCGGCCAGGATCAAAACGTAGTCGGGCCGCTCTTTCTCGAGCGTGTAGATATTCTGATAGACGGCGTCGGCCGTGCCCTTGTACCACTGCTCGTCGATCCGCTGCTGGGGGGGGACGACGTCGATGAACTCGCCCATCTCGTGCAGCACCAGCCGCCGCCAGGCCATGTTGATGTGCCGGTCCAGGCTGATGGCCTTGTACTGCGTAAACAGCAGGATCTTCCGCAGCCCGCTGTTGAGGCAGTTGGAGAGCGTGAAATCGATGATGCGGTAGCAGCCGCCGAAGGGGACGGCGGGCTTGGCGCGGTCGCGGGTGAGCGGCTCGAGGCGCGTGCCTTTGCCGCCGGCCAAGATGACGGTGAGAATGTCCGTACCCAAAACGACGACCTCCCTGCAAGCGGGCGAGCGAGACGGCGTTTATTTTAGCCGCAGGCGGGGCGGCGGCTAGGGTGGCACACTCTGCGCCCGCCACGCCCTGAAAACCTCGTGCGCGAGCCGTTGTCGAGGCGAATGACCGTATTCTGCCCGGCAGCGTCGAAGACCAGGTCGTCCGCTCGCCGCGCGTTCCAGAGCGGCGCGAACTGTCCGGCGTCGTGGGTCTCTACCTCAACCTCTCCACCCACTCCACCGCCTCCCGCGCCCTGTCGATCCCGCCCGCGATCTCTGCGAGCTGCTTGGCTGCGAGTAGCATCTGCGCGATAAACGTGTCGGCACGTGACCGTGTTGGTTCGCTGTCTGCCGTGCCAGTTGGTGCGACCAGTTCCAGCCCAAAGTACGTAGCGAGCTTATCGGCGCTGCTGAGCATCAGTCTTTCCTTCCCCCCCAGGAATCGCCCAATCCGCGTCCGTGAGACGCCCGCCTCGCGCTCGATCCACATCAAAGGCATTCCGCTGACGTGGATGACGTCGCGGAGAAATCCGGAGATCGTTCGCTCTACTCCGCGCCCCAGCACCATCGTTCGGACTGCGCGCGGATGCTTGCCCGAGGGGGTTGGAACGCGGCGCGTCCCGCGCTGGCCACCGTGCGCGATGCCGGCGTTGACGACTTTCAGCCCGAGGTATGCAACGAGCTTCTCGGCGCTTTCAAGGTGAAAGCTCTGCCGGCCGCGCAGGAAGTGCATGATTCGCTGTCGAGAGACTCCGGCGTCGCGCGCGATCCGCACTATTGGGACGCCACTGTCCCGGATGGCCTGACGAAGGACATCCGAAATCGTGTGTCTGGCTTTGGCCTTCAGCATGGTGAGTTACCGCAGCTTCTCAAGCAGCTCCAGGGCGGACCGAACCTTGTCGATGCCGCCGAGCTGGTCCGCAACCGTCTTTGTCGCAAGCCGAAGGTCGGCGGACAACGTCTTGGTCGGGCGCCCTCCGCGCCGGCCGTTGGCGGCGGCGTGCTCCATCCAGTCACGGATCCCAGTGTACCATTGCACCGAGTGGAATCGTCTCCACCTTCACATCCTTGCCGATCAGAAGAGACACGTTCCTCCGGTTTTGTCAGGATAGAAACGCACGTGTGTGCTTTAAGTAGCGGGCGGGTGGCACTGTTTGATCGGGTGCCAGGCGTGTCGCCGGTGCTCCCCGCGACAGGCTCTTGCTGCCCGGACCCTCGATCCACCTCCGTTGGCGAGTCGTCCGGCCCCGGCTCTCGGAACCACCAGCCTATGCTTGCCTCCGGAACGGAACAAGACGTTGCTTGCCGACCGGAATCGATTTTTTGGTCGGAGCACAAGAGCCTGGCAGAAGAGCCAGGGCAAATGGAGGCGGCACCAACGGACGGCGGACGCGGCTCAGCGGCCCACGGCCCACCGCACTGGCGAGACGCCAGTGGCACCAGTGGCACCCGCGGCCAGCGCGTCCCGCGCCCGCGGGGCGAGATGATCGAGCGTGGCCAGGGTGGGCGGCGCGCGGCGGAAGGCCTCGCGCGTTTCGTGGAGCCAGGCGGCGAATTCCTCCCAGTGGCCCGCCGCGGCGACCTCCGACACCAGGTCCGGCCAGGTGAAGGCGCCGCGCGACGGGCGCGGGACCGGCGCACCCAGGTCGACGATGCGCAAGTTGTATTGCCGCTCCGCGCGGCGCCGCAGCATGGGGTCGTCCGGCACCGGCACGACGCGGAACGGCCGCCGCGGCGACGGCTTGAGACCCGTGCAAAACGAAACTTCCGCACGGCACGGCGCGGGAAGACAGGCCAGCATGACGGCCACGGCGCGGCCCATCCCGCCGGGCGCAACCACGCCCACGCCCTGACCGGAGAGGACGGCGTCCAGAAGTTCGGCCATCGCGCCGGCGGGCAATTCCGTCCCCACCTCGCGCAGTAGGTCGGCGTCCGAGGTCGGCGCGGCGGCCCCGACGCTCAAGGGCGGCAGTTGCGAAGGCACCTCCTCGTGAACGGGCAGCTCGCCCGCCGACACCGCCGCCTGCAACACGTAAAACGGGTGCCCGGAAAACTCGGCAAGCTGCTCGGCCGAGAGCAACACCATTTGCGTGTAGACCTGGGCGCCGCGGCCGCTGTACTCGCCCCCGACCGCCGCGCTCCGCGACGCGCAGAGCCGGCCGGAGTCCAGCCGATGGAAATTGACGCTGGGCACGGCCGGATCGACGAGCGAATCGTGCGAGGGTCCCCAGCGCGACAATTCGCGGCACTCGTCGGCCGTCACGCCCGCGCTGCGCCCGGCCACCTGATAGCCGGCCCCGCGCGCGGCCTGAACGGACGTGAAGACGGCCTGGTCGAGCGTTACGACGCGAGCGTCGCCGGAGAGGCTGCTGGGAGGGTCGGGAGAAAAGGCGGACTCAGCGGCGGGCGGATCGCGCTGTTGTGCCTCCGGGGGGAACGGCTTTTGGCCGCCCCGGCGCGCGTCGCCGCCCTCGGCCCTGTCTCGTTCCACGGCCCCACCCTCATTTCTTGGGGAGCTGCTGGATCAGCCACTCGAACGGCTCGACGATCCCGCGCGGCTCGACGCGCAGCGGCACCAGCGCACGGCCGAACTGCGTGTCGCGCATGGCGCAGTTGCCGGCGACGCTGGCCGCGAAGAACCTGTGCGTCCTGAAGCGCTCGCGGCAATGCCGCGCCAGGCCGGCGGCGTGCCGGGCGGCGTAGCTCTCCGGATCGTCGAAGCACTGTTCGCACTGGTCGGCCTTGCTGAAGACGATGGCGATCGGCCGGTTGTGCCAGCCCTTTTTGGGATCGTCGCAGAGTTCGATCAGGTAGCTCAAGAGCTTCATCGTGAAGTAGTCCTGGTCCGCCGTGCCGGCCGACAGCGTATGGGCGTCGATCAGGACCACCGCGCCCTGGCACTTCGTGAGGAACAGCCGCACCACCTGATACGTGTGCGGATGATCAACTTCCTCGAGGAGCGCCTCGCCCGCCATGTCGGGCATCACCAGCTCGACGGGCCTGGGGCACTTGTCGCTTTGCACCTGGCAATGGACCCAGTTCCAGCGGTCCGGCTCGTTGGGGGTCTTTTCCGGAAACTCGCACTGGGCCAGGGCGGTCATCGTCTTCTGCTGCAGGTTCAGCGAGAACGCGCCGCGGGCCAGGACTTGCATGGCCGACGACGCGCGCCGCGAGATCATGTCAAGCAGCATGCCGAGGTAAACCGTCTTGCCGACCCCGCTGGAGCCGATGCAGGCGATCATCTTGGGGGGCGCCTTGAGGCAGTTGGCCTGGTGGGCCAGCGCCATGGGCGCAAAGCAGAACCGGCACAGCTCCGCGTCGAGCGCGTTTCCCTCGTCGCAAATGAAACAGTGCACCTGCTCGGCGTACTTGGCCAGCCGGTACGAGTCGAGCTCGATCGCCGTGCTCACGCGGCTCATGCGGGGACCTCCTCCAGCGACTCGGACTCGTCGACGGGAACGCTCTCGCCGCGAAGCTGGCAGACGCCCAGCGCGCAGCGGAAGCCGATGTTGTGCTTGCGGCTCAGCGGGTGCTCGCCGCTCTGAAACTGGCTCGTGGCCTGGCTGTCGAAGTAGGTGTCGAACGCCCCGCCGCGGATGCTCTTCATCGGCGCCGGGAGGATGAGCGCGGCGGCCGATTCCAGCCCGTGCGACAGGCCGAAATCTTCGAGCGTCCATTCCCAGACGTTGCCGATCAGTTGCACGACGCCGCCCGGGCCGGCCGCGTGGTCGTAGGCGGCGGCCGGAGCGGGCCGCTGCGACTCGGCCTTCCAGACGTTCGCCTTGCTCAGGTCCATGGCGTCGCCCCAGGGGAAGCGGCGCTGCACGAGCGTCCCTTCCGCCAGGCGCACCGGGCTGCCGCAGGCTTTTTGCCATTCGGCGTCCGTGGGCAGGCGCTTGCCCACCCACCGCGCATAGGCGTCGGCCTCGTACCAGGAAACGCCCGTCACCGGCAGGTCCTCCTCGCCGGGCAGATACGTTCCGTTTTGCCAATGGCGCGGACCGGGGCGGGCCGAAAGGTCCAGGAAATTGCCGACGAAGGGCCAGATTTCCGGCCTCCAGAGCGTGCGGTCGGCGTAGGACCCGGCCGTCACGAACTCCAGGAACCGGCGGTTCGTCACGGTCGTGCGGTCCAGATACAGGTCGTCGATGACCTGCAGCTCGCCCTGCGGCAGGCCCAGCGCTTCGTCGTCGAAGCGGTTGACCATCACCTCGCCGGCGCCGATCGCGGCCATCTCCGCCGTCAACAGGTCCAGCGCGCGATGCCCCTGCTCGATGGTCAGGTTCGCCCGGATTTCCGGCCGCAGCAAAAGCGCGTACCGGCCCTGTCCGAGCATGTCCTCGACGAGGGCGTCGGTGTCGGCGGGCTTTCCGCGCGGTTGCGGACGAGGCGGGGCCGGCGCGACCGAAGCCGGCGCAGACCGCCGCCAACGCATCCAGAGCACGACGGCAAATACGACCGCGGCGGACAGGACCACGCCCCCGATCCACCACACGGCCGACGGGGGCAGCGGCAGCCATTGCGGCAACACCGCTAGCATCGCCGCGACGGGAACGCCCGCCACGATCGGCCAGGTTCGCCGCAGCACGCGCTTGGATCCCTTAACGACGTTTTCGGTACGCGGGCGCATTGGACGGATGACCTCGCAGGATTTCGAACTGTTGCATCACCGCCCCCAGCAGGGCGTCGGCGGGGGTGGGCCGCGCCGAGGGCGCTTGCTCGCCGTCTTCCTCGTGCGCCGCGTCGCGGCGTGCGGGGCGTGCGTGGGAGCGTTCCCCTGCCAGCACCGGCTCCAGGTACGGCGCTTCTTCGCGCGACGGCTGCTGGCGGTGCGTCTCCGGCGCGGGCGCCTCATACCCCTCTCCCACGGGCGGACCTACCTCGCCCGCGCCCCGCATTCCCTCGAGCGCTTCGCGCAAGAGGACCAATTCGGCGGCCCACCGCTGTCGTTCGTCTTGCGAGCTGCGCTGCTGATCGCTGATGCGCTCTTCGAGCGCCGAGCATTGCGCGTGCGCGTCGGTCAGCCGTTGCTGCAGCTCCTGGGCGCTGTGGGCGCCGGCCTCCAGGTCGCTGCGCGCGCGCTCCAGGTCTGCGCGCATCGTCTCGAGCTGGGTCTTGGAAGCCTCCCAGCCCGTGACCGCCGCCTGCAAGTGGCTCTTCTGATCGGCCAACTGGCTGCGGACGTCGGCCAGCTCGGTGTGGACCTGCTGCAATTGCCGCGATTGCGTTTGCCAGACGCTCTCGGTCGAAGCGCGCGAAGCCAGGCGCTCGCGGAGCGACTCCAGCCGGCGGCTCTGGACCTCCTCCAGCGCTTTGAGGCTTTCCGCATAGCCCCGAATCCGCGTGGCGAACTCGCAGAGCTCCAGACAGGCCGCCAGCAGCCGCGATTGATTCTGCGCAACGTCCACAAAGGGCCTCTGCGCTTGAGCCGTTTTTCGCCTGGCGGCGGCGACGTGTCGCTTCAGTCAGGACTGCCTGCCAGGCCGTGACCCCGCATCGGCCGGCGTCGTCCGCCGGTCCGCATACGAACTTTAGGTCACGACCTGGGGGCACGCAAACGGCGCGGAAACGCGCGAGATGCGGTCGGCTTGCGCGCCAAAGTGTCGCCAAAACGCAACACGAGGGCCGGGGCGCCCGCCTGCCCTCGCGGCCTTGCGCCGCCGGAGCGGGAGGTTGGAAGGCTAAGTGCACCCGCAGAAGAATTTGGCGGTAGGACGGCCTTTCCAGGCCGTCATTTTAGCGACGGCCCGGAAGGGCCGTCCTACAGGCGTCCCAACTACTCAACGCATGGGACAGCGGCCGGGGCAGGGCGGCCGGACCTACTCATCCAGCTCTTCGAGCCAGAGGCGGATTTCGTTCTCGTACTCGCTCGCCAGGTCAACCTTCACAAGCTGCCGCTGGAAACTGGCCGCCCCCTCCTTCAAGAGGTCCGCGGCCTCGGCGCTGGGATAGCGGCGAGTGGGATCCGTGGCGATCAGGCCGCGGCAGATGTTCATCAAAAGGTCGTTGCAGACGACCTCCTGCGGCAGGATGTTTGGCAGACGCTGGACGAGCGTGCGCTTGGCCTCCAGCAGCTCCTTGGTCGTTGCCAGGCCGGCAAAGGGGCTGGCGCCGGCCAGCATTTCCACGAGCACGTAGCCCAGGCTGCACAAGTCGGCGCGCGGCGAGCACGTCGCCCCCTCCAGGATTTCCGGCGCGGCGTAGCTGGGCGTGCACGTGCGGCGCTGCGGCGCGTCGTCCAGGTCGAACGCGGAGCCGATGTCGATCACCTTCGCGTTGCCGGTGCGCTTGAGCATGATGTTCGAGGGCTTCAAGTCGCCGTGGACGATCCCCTCCCGCTGCAAGGCCCCCAGCGCCGCCAGGCACTCCCGCAGAATGGCGATGGCGATTCCCGGCTTCAGCCGCGGCTGATACGGTCCCTGCGTGACGATGACGTTGTTGATGTACTCCCAGCGGAGCGGGTTGACGCGCTGCCGCGCCCGCTGCAGCATCTCCGCCGTCAAGAGCCGCCGCAGGTCGTACCCGTCGACCCATTCCATTTCCATCAGCCGGATGCGGTTGCGGTCCACGAAGTTGTGCACGTCCAGCAGGTTGTCCTGCTGGATTTGCGCCACGCGGGCGGCGATCCGCGCGATCTGCGACATCGCCTCGTCGTAGCCCCGCGCGTCGGGATAGCGCTCGGGCGAGAAGATTTTCACGGCGACGGGCAGGGTGAAGCCATCCGCGCCGCGGCGCTCGCTGAGAAAGACCACGCCCTGGCCGCCCGAACCGAGCAGGCGGATGAACTGGTGGTGCGCCGTCCAGGAAAACCGCTGCTCGGCGATCAACCCCTGGTAGCGCTGGTTGAGCTCGTTGGGCGCACGGATGGCCGGCTGGCCCCCGAGCGTGCGCGTCAGCGTTTCCTGCGAATACGTTGTCGAGTTCATGGCGCCGCCTCCCTTCCGTCATGCCAGGGACCCGTGCTCCTTGACGGCCCCATGATAGGGGAGGGGGTCAAGAGCGGGAAGGGAGCCTTTCCTCGCAGCGGCGCAGGTAATCGATGCTGTCACGCGCCAGCCGCTCCGCGCCCGGCGCATAATCGAAGACTTCGACCGAGACCCAGCCGGCGTAACCGATCTCCCGCAGCGCCCCGAGAATGGGGACGAAATCGAGCCGGCCGAAGCCCGGGCCCTGCTGGTTGGGATCGTTGGCGTGGAAGTGGACCAGGATGTCGCGGTGCCGCTTGAGGATGTCGACGATCGGCTGCGGCTCGCTCGACATCGCCTTGCAGTCCAGGTGCAGCCGGCAGCGGCGATGGGCGACCATCTCCACGAGCCTGCGGCCCTCGGCGGCGGTGTTGAGGAAGTTTCCCTCGGCGGGGGCCAAAGGCTCGACGGCCAACGTCACGCCCAGCGCGTCGAGGTCCGGTATCACGGAGGAAAACACCTCGGCCGCACACTTCATGCCTTCGTCGCGTGAAACGCCGGGCAGCAGGTTTCGCTGCTGCGGCGAGCCGAAAACCAGGATCGAGCCGCCCAGGTCGCGGCACAGCCGGGCCAGCTCGCGCAGATACTCCGCCGTCGCCCCGCGAATGGCGGCCTCGGGACTGGTGAGGTGGAAACCCTGCGTCTTGGCCAAGAGCCAGTGCAGCCCGATGACCTCCAGGCCAGCCGCCTCGGCTTGCTTCCGCACTTCCGTCCGGCGCGACGGGGAAATCCGCCGCGCGTCGCTGTCGATCGTGAAGGGAGCGATTTCCAGGCCCGTGTACCCGCACTCGCGCGCACAATCGAAAGCCCGCTCGAAGGGCCAGTCGAGAAACGTCTCGTTACAGATGGCGTAGCGCATCAGGAGTCGGGAATCGGGAGTCAGGGAACAGGAAGCAGGGGGCAGGGCGCAGGGGAGGTCATTCGTTGTCGGGCGAGTCGGGTGGATCGCGTGGCGATAGGAGCAGGCAGCCGATGAGGAGGGTCAAGGAGAACATTTCCACGACGATCAAGACGCCGGCGGCCAGGGCCAGGTATTCGCACACGCTGGCGGCCGGGGCGTCGCCGACCGCGGCCAGCAACCGAGCCAGCGCCAGGAGCGTGCCGGCCAGGATCAGGAGCACGACGAGTCCGGCGAGCAGGACGCTAAGCAGGCTGCGGCAGTTCACGCGACTCCCCGGCGGCTATTTCCGCAGCTTGAGGACCACGAAGGTCACGGCGGCCACGCCGGTCCCGATCAGGATCGCCCACACAAAATCCATGATCCCGACGGCCTCGGCCTGCAGGAACATCCGAGTTTTCCACATCATGTAGCCGATCAGCGACATGTTGAAGGCGATGATCGGGATCAGGATTTCCTGCTTGCGGCGTTCCTCTTCGCTGAGCGGCATTTTTTCCTTGGGCGCGGCCGCTTGCTTTGTGCCCGCCGCGGCCGCGGCCTTGCCCTTGGCGGGCGCTTGGGCCTGCGCCGCCTCGGCATCGACCAATTCCTTGGGATAGTGCTTGTCGATCATGGCGTTCACGTCGGCCGCCGTGCAGAGCACGGTGCGGATGGGGATGCCGATCCGCAGCCGCAGGTCGTCCTCGACGTCCGGCGCCAAAAGGTTGGGCGACGCCATCAAAAGCTGGTCGTCGTCGATCATCAAAGGCACGCAGGAATTCTGCCGCGCGACCAGCGCCGGCACCTTGCGCACCACCAGCTCGTCGATGCCCGTCTCCTTCAGGTCCACAAACGGCCGGCCGACGGATTCGGCGAAGGCCAGCATGACGACCTCCGGCGGCGCCACCTTCTGCTGCAGGATCGCCTCGCGGATGTCGCAGCCGACGATGGTGGCGTATTTTCGCGCCTTGGCCATCTGGGCCTGGTCGACGAGGTTCCGCGACATCAGGATCTGCTCCAGCGAGAGCTGGCCGCGGGCCTTGTCCTTGCGGCCCAGCGAGATGTCGTAGTCGGCCTTGCGGGTGGCGTCCGTGAGGCAGAGCATCGCCTTGGCCAGCTCGTTGAGCAGCTCCTGCGAGCGCACCGAGTATTGGCCTGTCGCGTACTTGCGGACGTGCGCGTTCAGCTTTTTGTAATTGGAGCGGATTTTGTCGGTGCCATCCTCAAACTGCACCAGCCGCAGCAATTGGTAGTTGTCGGGCGGGCGCGGACCCTCGGGGATGCCGAGCCATTCCTTGTAGACGTCGAGGGTTTCAGCGGGCAAGGTGCACGTCTCCCGGCGATTTCGGATT
>JACOUI010000130.1 GCA_016177915.1 Planctomycetia bacterium | reverse complement strand
GGCTTACTCGCCCGTGGTGACTTACTCGCCGGTCTACGGGTCCGTGTATTCGCCGGTCGTGACCTACCGGCCGGGGTACGTGACGACGTACGTGCCGGGGCAGCCGATCCGGAACCTGTTCCGTACGCCGCGGGTGGTGTGGTAGCCTTCACGCTCCCGCACACCAACCCGACGCGCCAGCGAGGGAAACGACCGGGAAGCCTCGGCCGGCACGGGAAGCATTGAGTTCTCGCCGCGTCGCGAGGGAGCGACCCATTGTCTTTTCCCTTTCTTGAGGTTGGGTGGGCGGCGAAATGCCGCCTACAACCTCTCGTCAGAGTTCTCTCCTCAGAGTTTTCCCTCGCTGGCGCTTCGGGTCAGTGGGAGGACGCCCCCCACGCCTTGTGCAGCAAGTCCCAAAGGTCGTCCAGCGATTGCGGGATGACCTTGACGCCGGCCAGGGCGGGCATGAAGTTCGTGTCGCCGTGCCAGCGGGGGACGACGTGCCAGTGGACGTGTCCCGGCAGGCCCGCCCCTGCCGCGCGCCCCAGGTTGAGGCCGATGTTGAACCCCTCGGCCTTCATCGTCGATTCCAGGAGATCGACCCAGCAGGCGATCGTCTGCTGCGACTCAAGCAGCTCGTCGGGCGTGAGTCTTTCCAAGCGGTCTTTGTGGGCCAGCGGCAGGACGAGCAGGTGTCCGTTGTTGTAGGGGTAGCGATTGAGAAACGTGACGGTGGTCTTGCCGCGGGCGACGAGCAGATTTTGCCGGTCGCGCTTTCGGTCGTCGGCGACGGCGCGGCAGGCGAAGCAGCTCTCGTCGCCGCCGGGCAGGAGCTTAAGCGGCGGCGCGGGAGCGGTCGATCTTTCCCCCTCGCCGGCGATGTAGGCCAGGCGCCAGGGGGCCCACAGGTTTTCGTACACGGCCGGCGCTCCGGGGCCACGAAGTGCGAACGTGGACCGAGTTTACCAGCCGAGCGCGGGAAAAGCAGCGCGCCCCTCCGCAGCGCGCGGGCAACTGGGGAAAGACCTGGTCAGCAGCGCATGATCGCGCGACTGCGCGCGGCGTTTCTGCCGCGCGACGTTTCTGCCGCGCGACGGCGCGATCGAAAAGAAAAAGCGGCGTGGCACCTGACGCCGCATTTTCGGGGGGTGTTGAGTCCCGGCATTGCGGCGCCTGCCCCAAGGGGTGCCACGCCGGAAAAGTTTATCGTCGGCAGGCAGGGCTTGGCTTCACACTCAAATTTGCGATTTTGCAGAGGAGTGCAGGGGCCTTGAAACGGCGTTTTTGCGGCAAAGATCGCTGCCAGCTTTGGCGATTCGGCCCGCAGGCAACGACAGCTTCGCCGAGGTGAATGGGCGCGCATTCGCCGTCAACTCGCGCAACGATCTCGCGCGTCCCGCGCCGCAGCCGACAATCACAGAAGGATCGGCGACCTGACGACGTCGGTCGTTGAAGCAGCGCGCCGATTTGAAAACTGGCCTGCGCGTTTTGCTCGGATGTCACGCCTGCCGCGTCGGTCTTCGCGCGGCGGACGCCTCAGGCTCATCGTCGCCGGCCGAGCCGGGTTTGACCGCCGCCAAAAGCGCGGCCACAATGGCGAAAAGGAAGGACGACATCGGCCATGCTTCGCCGCCTGAAGAAACGTTCGCTGATCCTCAATGAGGAAGAGCGGGAGGGCATGCGCCGGGCCGGCCGCTTCAACGCTCAATTGATGGATTTTCTCCGTGGGCACGTCGTGCCCGGCGTTTCGACGTTGGAGCTGGACCGCCACGTTTACCAGTACACGCGGGACTACGGGCACACGCCGGCCTGCCTGGGCTACCAGGGGTATCCCTGCTCGATCTGCACGAGCATCAACGAGGTGGTGTGCCACGGGATCCCGGGCGACCGGCGGCTCGTGGAGGGGGACATCGTCAACATCGACGTGACGACGGTCGTCGACGGCTGGCACGGCGACCAGTCGGAGACGTTCATGATCGGCCGCGTGAGCGACGAGGCCCGCTGCCTCGTGCAGTGCGCGTTCGACTGCCTGTGGCTGGGCATCGAGGCCATCCGGCCGTTCGGGCGGGTGAACGATATCGGGCGGGCGATCGTCCGGCACGCCCACGCCGAGGGCTTTTCCGTCGTCCGGCAATACCAGGGGCACGGCGTGGGAAGGCAGTTTCACCAGGAGCCGGGAGTCCCGCACTTTCCGCAACCGCGGTTCCGGGCGGTGGTGGAGCCGGGGATGTGCATCACGATCGAGCCGATGATCAACGCCGGCACCTACGACACCGTGCTCGACAAGCACGACAAATGGACCGTCCGCACGGCCGACGGCCGATTGTCGGCCCAGTGGGAGCACACGGTGCTGATGACCGAGACCGGCCCGGAGGTGCTGACGGTGACGCAGACGGGGCCGCAAAAGGGGCACCGGTTTTGAGCGGTGCGGTTTTGGGAGCGCGAATTGTGGACGCCTCGCGGTTCTTTCCGCCGCTTGAAGAAGCCGACGAATACGGCATGGTCGCGAAAGGAGGGGTCCTCTCGACCGAGTGCCTGCTGGACGCCTACCGCCACGGCATTTTTCCCTGGCCCGCCTCGGAGCGGCAACTGACGTGGTGGTCGCCCGACCCGCGGGCGATCATCGAGCTGGACGGACTCTACGTCTCGCGGCGCCTGGCGCGCACCTGCCGCAGCGGAAAATTCGAGGTGACATGCGACCGCGACTTTGCGGGCGTCGTGCTGGCCTGCGCCACGGCCGGCCGCCGCCGTCGCAGCACCTGGATCACGTCGGGGATTCGCAAGTCCTACCAGGAGCTCTTCCGCCTGGGCCACGCGCATAGCGTCGAATCCTGGCGCGACGGAAAGCTGGCAGGCGGCCTCTACGGCGTGTCGATCGGCGGGGCGTTTTCGGCGGAGTCGATGTTCTATTGCGTCTCCGACGCCTCGAAGGTGGCCCTCGTGTTTTTGGTCGAGCATCTCAAGGCGCGGGGCTACGCGCTCCTCGACATCCAGCAACTCACGCCGCACGCCCGCAGCCTGGGGGCCAAACCCATCCCGCGGCGGGAGTTCTTGCGCCGGCTCGACGAGGCCTTGAAGCTGGACGTCTCTTTCGGCGGCGAGCTGTGCGTCTCACCCAAGCAGATTCGCGCGCGACTCGACCCATTGCAAGTCGTGCGGTGAACAGTAGGACGGCCTTTCCAGGCCGTCTTTCTTGGCGACGGCCTGGAAAGGCCGTCGTACGGAGCGATCCCCGCTCAAACGCGGATGTGTTTCCAGACCCCGCTCTTGAACCGGGCCGTGATCAGCGTCGCCCGAACCACGAGGTCGATGACCATCGCGTACCAGGCGCCCTGGACGCCGAGCTCGTAGTGCCCCGTGAACAAATACGCCAGCGGAATGCGCACGCCGACCAGCCCGACGAGCGTGATCAGAAACGGCCAGCGCGTGTCGCCCGCCCCGCGCAGCGCGCCCGAGAGGATCGAGAGCAGCGCCAGCGCGGGCATCGAGAAGGAGACGATGCGCAGGAGCGGCGCGGCCAGCGCGATGACGTCGACCTTGTCGCCTTTGACGAACAGGTGTACGAGCATCTCGGCGCCGAAGAGCATCACAAGTCCGGCGGCGATCATTAGCCCTCCGCCCGCCAAAAGCGCCATCCCCACGCCGCGCGCGGCGCGCTTGGGGTCCTTCGCGCCCAGGTACTGCCCCGTCAGCGTCGCCGCCGCGATCTGAAAGGCGTAGCCGGGCAGATAGGCCAGGGCCTCGATGCGCACCGCGACGCCGTGCGCCGCCGCGGCGTCGTCGCCCAAGCGAAAAATAATCGACACGAACCAGATCTGGCAGAGGATGACGGACAACAGGTCGCTGCCGCCGGGAACGCCGACCCGCAAGAGCCGGCCCGATAGCTCGCGGTCGAGCGTCAGCTCCTGCCACGACAGGCGCAGGCCGGCGCGCCCGCGCAAAAGCAGCACGAGAATCACAATCGCCCCCGCCCAGTAGCCCGCCAGGACGCCAAAGGCCAGTCCGTCCCAACCCAGCTCGGGCGCGCCCAGCGAGCCCCGGACCAACGTCCATGCCGTGGCGATGTTGATGAGGTTGACGAGGCCCATGGCGAGCATGCCGGAGACCGTGTCCCCCGCCCCGCGCAGACAGGCGGGGCCGACCGTCACGAGCATGATCGCCGGCAGCGCCAGACCGACGAGGCGCATGTAGCGCACGGCCAGCGGCAGCGCGCTAGTGCTGAGATTGAGCCTGCCCAGGAGCGGCTCGGCGGCGAAGTAGACCACGAGCATCACGCAGAGCATCAGGCCGGCGCCCAGGAGCAGCGCCTGGTGGGTCGCGCGGCGGGCCAGGTCGAATTCCTTGGCGCCGCAAAAGCGCGCCACGAGGGCCGTCGCGCCGATCCCGACGAGGGCGAAGAGCGACGGGATCAGCCACATGATGTAGGAGAGCATCGTCATGGCGGCCATGTCCGTCTGGCCGAGGAAATGCCCCGTCAGCGCCAGGTCGGAGAAGATGACCGCCAGCGAAAGCAACTGCTCGACGAGGACCGGCAGCGCCAGGCGCAGCATCGGGCGAAGGGTGCCGGGCGTGTCGACGAGCGAGCGGTTCAAGCGAGGTCCTTCCCGTCAGGCCTGTTGGTCGAGGCGCGCGCGGACCTCGGGCAGGGGATAATCGATGATCCGCAGCTCCTGGCCTTGGACCTCGCGGAGGCGCCGCCAGCCGCGCGTGACGAGGACCTCGCGCTCGTGGACCATTTTGGGATCGAGCTGGCGCTTGTCGAACGGGCCTTCCACCACGACCGGCGGCTGGAAAAGGTCGTCGACGATGAACTGGGCCAGCACGGGGTTGCAGCGGATGTGCCGCTCCTTCTCCGTGTGCAGCACTTCCGGGTCAATCAGGCCGATGACGAACCGCAGGTACAGATCGCTGTCGGCGATCTCGGCCACGTCCTGGCCGCAGACGGAGCAGAGGTATCCTTGTTCGCACTTGGCCATGGGAGGAAGCAGGAGCGTGGCAGGTAGGTTCGCGCCGACGGGTCTATTGTAATCGTGGCTTGTGAGGCGGGTAGGACAAGGGGACAGGAGCAGGAACAGGAAGCAGGGGACAGGAGGCAGGGAGAGGACGTGGACGTGGTGGGAGGGGAGTGGTAGTTTGTCGGCGCGGCGGGCGGCGGAGCGATTTCAATGATGTGGCGCTGGTTCCCGCTCCTGGCGGCAATCGAACCTCAGCCGCTCTGGAAGCGGCTCGATCCGGTGACGCGCGCCCGGCTGCTGATGGCGCTTCTGGCGCTGGTCATCCTGCTCCTGGCGATCGTGGTATTCATCGTCATGGGGGCGCGGTTGGTTCGCCGGCTGGGTAAGGTCTCGCGGCGGCCGCTGCCGCGAAAGCCGTGGTACGAAGTCCGGCCGACGGAGGACGCGGAACCGTCGGACGGCGCCGACCTTAAGCCCGATGACCCGCCGGAGGAGCAGCGCGACCCGTAAGCGGCGTTCAGGCGTCGGCATTTTGCGACGGGCGGCGGCGAGGCGGAGCTTGGGTTCCCGACAATCGATCGAACGCCTCCGGCTCGACGTCGGGCGCCGACTTGAGTGCCGCAAGAAACTTTTTGCGGCTGCCGCGCTTGGCGCGCTCCGCTAAGTAATCTTCCGTCAACAGCGCGGCCAACTTTTCGGCCACGGCGGAGCTGATGAGCTGATTGATCGACGTGCCTTCGCGCCGCGCGCACTCGCGGAGTTGCTTGTGGAGTGAATCGGGCAGGCGTACCCTTAGCTTCGCCATCGCTGAACGTCTTTGCTAAAGCCCGATGAAGCCGGCTGAAGCCGGCTAACAGGTGCGGCGCGAGTTCGCCACCACCGGCTGAAGCCGGCGGCAAACGAAGATGCCGGCTGAAGCCGGCAGAGTCGTTTGCCGGCTCCCCCGCGGCTGTTACTCGTGCATCGAATAGAGGACGACGTTGATGGCGATCCGCGCCGCGTCGTCGCGCGTGTAGCCGCGGCACTGCGTGGCCTCGAAGTTCTCCAGGGCGCAGGACAGGTCGTAGCGCGAGAAAACGACGCCGTAGCGGTCGTTGTCGAACTTGATGCCGTCCAGCTCCGGCGGCACGTCGCGCTCGACGGCCTTGAGCGGGCCCTTGCCCCGCTCGCGCGGCGGGTCGCGGCGATTGACCGTCGCCAGGTCGAAACCGCCGTATTTGTCGGTGAACATCGGGTGCGTGGCTGGAATAGGCTCCAGGTCCTTCTCGAAGATCGTCTTCATCTCCTCACGGAACGATCGGGCGAAGGCCTCGCTGGCGCAGACGGCGTCGCCGAAGATCACGCCGCCGTTCTCCAGGTACTTCTTGATGGCCGCGCGTTCTTCCTTGCTGAACGAAAACGCATTGCGGCCGTGGATGAAGGCCATGTGGTGATTGAAGAGCTTCTCATCGGTGATGTCCAGCGCGAGCTGATCGGTAGGGACGAGGACGCCCGCGTGCAAGTTCAGCTCGCGCTGGATCGCGGGCAGCGCGCCCGGCGCGACGTTCCAGCCGCCGCTGTGCTTCACCTTCACGATTTCAATGATGAATCGCTTGCTGTCGGACTGGGGGCCGCGCGACGAGCGGGCCTGCTCCTTATAGACCTGGTCCTTGTACTTCGGGTTGCGGTTGGTGGCGTAGGCCAGGACGTTGGTGCCCAGGTTCAGGGCGTCGGTGACGCGCTTTTGCACGTCGGGCGGGAGTTTTTCACCGCGGCCCGGCCGGCCCAATTCCCAGAAGCAGCTCAAGCCGCGGGGGCGGACGACGAAGGGTTCGTCGATGTCGCCGCAATAGATCACGCAGGTGCGGCAGCCGACGTTGATGCCGTGGAGCGTGCCCCAATACGCCGAATCCGGTCCCAGCGCCTCTTCCATGAACCAGACTTCGTGCGTCTTGTCCAAGGGGCGCAGTTGAAACTCCGGCTCGGGAAAGACGTCGCGCATCAGCGACTGAAAGTCGGCTTCGAACTGCCGCGGGTCGTCGCAGCAGGCGTCGGCGAAGATGAAGCCGCCGCGGTCGATGTACGTCCGCAGCTCCTTGGCGGCGGCCGCGTCGCCCGCCAGCGGCAGGCTGGCGCTCCCTGAGATGTAGAGCACCGAGGCGAGCTGATAGTCGTCGGCCTTGGCGGCGGCCGCGTCGATCACCTGCCACGTCAGGTCCTTCTTCCAGCGCTGCTCGACGTACTGCACCAGGTTGGCGACGTCGTGCTGGTGCGGGCTCCACAGGTTCGTCTGGGGACCATACTTCACTTTGGCCATGATCACCGGCCAGCGCCCCTTTGACAAAAACAGGAGCGCGAACGACGTGCCCACGAGCGGCGATTGCTCGATCGGCCCCACGCCCTTGAAGTACCCGGCCAGCGGGTCCTGCACGCGGATGATTTGCTCCGCGCCCTCGCGATACCAGTCGTGCTCGCCGATGAAGCGCTGCGCCGTAAGGCGGCCCGCGCGTTCCAGGCCGTACATGTAATACAGCCACCAGGAGCCGGACTGGCCGGGATTGTGCTCGACGGAAAAATTCCTGCCGCGGGCGAACCATTTCAGCCCGTCGGCGACGGGGTCCTTCGCCGGCGGCGCGCCACAGCAGCGCACGACGCCGTTTTCGATGCGGGCCGAGCCGCCGTAAAGCCTGCCCGAGCAGATGATGACCGACGCGATGCCCGCGCAGGTCATGCTTCCCGTGCCTGCGTCGCGAATTTCATTCCCCAGACCGTAGCCCCAAGAGCCATCGTCGTGCTGCGACGTCTCCCAGTGCTCCAGCGCCAGCCGCCAGGTCTCTTGCTCGATGGGCGATTCCTGGCCGAAACGGGCGAGCGTGCGGTCGGCCTCGTACAGCGCCAGCAGGGCGAACTGGGTGTTGGAATTGTCGCCGCCGGCGCCGCGGCCGGGATAGTCCCACATGCCGCGGCTGCCGCCGGTTTTGATCTGCTTGTCGTTGAGCCACTTCGCCCGCTTGCGGATCTCCAGCAGGTGCTTTTCCGGCTCCGCGGCGCAGAGGACCATGGCGTCCAGCGACACGTTGTAAGTCTGGTCGAGGCGCCCCTTGAGGATGTACTTGATCGCCTTCTGAAGGACCGCGTCCTGCGGCGGCACGCCGGCGTTCACGAGCGCCAGCGCGCAAAGGGCCGTCGGGTCGCTGGACAGGGGGGGCACCGTGGACCAATTGCCCTGCGGCAACTGCTCGCTCTTGAGCCATTTCACGCCGCGGTCGATGGACTCTTTGATGCGGTCGGGGTCAATCTCGGCGCGGGCGGGCGAACAGACGGAGGCGCCCACGGTCGCTACCAGCAGCACAGCTAACACACGGAGCGCAGCCAGACGTGACATCGGTCTCCTCCTCTTCTCGCGGCGCGGAACCGAAGCCGACGACCTTCATTGTAGCACGGCGCCGCACAGGCGGGCGAGGCGAATGAAGACTCTCTTGCCGCCGTCCTCAGGCGGTGGGGAATACGTTTACGTCGGGCAGCAACACCGGCGGTTGTGAATCGCCGCGCCGGCCGTCTTCCCAGGCCGCGGTCCAGTCCGGCCAGTAAAGCGGCCGCTCGCTGAAGAGCACGTCGGAAAGGACCAATGCCGGCAGCGGACGGACGGGCGCGTGGCCGCGGATTTGCGGCGCCATCATCTCCGATTCCAGGTCGTAAATCGCCTCGGTTTCGCAGGTGCGGTCGGGCCAGACGACGAGCCCCTCCGGCGAGACGTCGAAACACAGCCGATCGAAGGCGTGGTAGCCGGACGATCCGCCGGGCGACGTCGCGGTCGGCGGGGCATCGGGCAGCCGCAATAAGCTCTCGATCTGCTCGCAGACCAGGTCCACGCCGCTCGTCTTGTAGAGTCCGACGAGGGCGTTGCGCAGCACGTTCCTGGCAAGGGGATCGAGCCGCGGCAAGAAGCCCGGCTGCGCGACCCGGGCGAGAATCCAACCGGAATGCTCGTCGAAGGCGATCATGAGGGGCGGCTCGGCGAATTCCTCGCAGCGAAGCGAAATCCGTACGGTGTTGGAGGCCGTGGCGACGCCCGCCAGCTCCAGGCGGTGTTTCCAGCGCGGCGAGCGCGCTAAAAGCGCGATCAGTTCCCGCTCGACGTAATGCGCGATCGACTCCTCGACGTGCGCGAGGGCGTCGTGCAGTTTTCGCACCGCCTGGCCGCTGCCGCCGCGATGGGCCTTGCGCTCGGCGCGGAGGAGTTTTCGGTAGAGCTTGGGGAGCGTGCCGGAGTGAAAGCCAGGCTTGATGAGCCGCCGCATCGTCTCGCCGTGGCTGCCGATAATGACGGGCCGGACGCGGTCGCCGCGGTTGGCCGCGTACAGCCGCCAGTTGTTCTTCAGCTCCCAGGCGATGAAGCCGAAGATGCCGGGAATGCCCCACACGACGGACAGCGCCAGCCAGTTGGCCAGTTCGACGGAGATCGGCAGCACAAAGAGCACGCCGCTAGCCAGCGGCGAGGGGACGGCCGACCACGACGTGGAGACCGCCAGCGGCAGGATCAGCTTGTGCGAGACGGTGACGACCGGGAAGTGCTTGAGGGGGTTGATCTGCGGCTCGATGAGCAGGTTCACGCTGAACCGCACGACGTACGTCACGACGGACCACAAAGAGCCGGCCGTGAGCTTGAAGTAGAACGTGAGCGCCGTTTCGCCCTGTTTGAAGCGGAGCCATTCGTCGACGGCGTAGAGCAGGCGATCGAGCTGTTCCAGGACGAGGCGGAAGAGGTCGACGATGAAGTAATAAATGTTGGCCAGGACGTAGACGCGGAAGCGGAGCCAGGCGCGGCCGGCGTAGTCGGCGAAGCGCTCTTCGAAGTCCCGCCATGCGCGGATATTCAGCACGAGGTTTAGGATGAGAAAGACGACCACGAACTGCAAAACGTGCCACACGCTCCATTGGGCGATGGAGCCGCCGGAAAGCCGCACGGCGAGCCACAACAGCGCCGTGACCACCAGGGGTCGAATCACGTATCGGCGGACGTAAAAGAACGCCCGGCTGGCGAGGATTCTCTGGATCAGCGGGAGCGCGAAAAGTCTTCCGACGAAGCGCACGCCCGTCACCGTCCCGCTCCACGCGCTGCCGATGCCCTGCCCCACGGCGCGCCGGAAAAGTGCGAAGTTCAGAATCAGCAACAGGAAAACACCCACGCTTCCCAGGCAGAGCGCCGTCATTTCGCTGCCGTGCAGCGGAAAGTAGCTCTGCACGATCCAGAAAAACCTGGAAGCCAGCCATTCGAAGCCTGGGGCGCGGTGCAGCGGCAGATAGTGCAGCATGTGCACGAAGAACTCCAGCAGCATGTACGCCCCGGCGAAGGGCAGCACGCCGTAGCGCATCACGAGCCGCCCGACGGGATTGCCGAACGCCAAGGAGCTGGCGCGCTGGAAATGCCGCAGGTAGACTTCGCTGCCGTGGTAAACGCCGTCGAGGCGCTCGTTCAGCTTCCCGTCGGCCCGCAAGAGCTTGTCGCCCAGGATGAATTCCTTCGGTCCGACGAGGTCGGGGAGCTTAACGTGGTTGGCGGCCACGGCGTCGCGGAGGTCGCCGAAATTCGCGTAGCCGCGGACGGCGACCCGGTCCAGCAGCTCTTCGACGAGCTTGTCGCGGGAGACTTCCTCGACCTGGCCGTGCGGCACGAGTCCCACGTCTTCGAGGGTCCGCAAAATGTGCGGCCGGAGGCGCTTGCGCATGCGGTCTTCGGCGTGATGGTGAGCGTCGCGAAGGATGCCCTCCAGCGACTCTCGATGGGCGTCCGACACGCGCACCTTGGCCAGCCGCGCCGCCGCCGAGCGGAGGTGCTTGGAGATCAAGACTTCCCGCTGCTGCGGCAGGGGACGCCGGATCGGGCGCCGGCCGCGCGAGAGCAGCCAGGCCCCAAGACCCACTTTGAAGATCTCCCGCTCGTCGTCCACGCAGACTTTTTGCAGGTCGTAGAGAAACCGGGCCTCGTGCGTCCAGCGGCCGGCCGGGGCGCGCTCCAGCATGCTGCGCAGCGCCGCCAGCAGCTTCTGCCCCGCTGAGTGGTCCAAATCGAGCGGTTTTTGCAGCCGCCGCACGAGCTGCCTCAAGGCCTCTTCGGCGGCGGAACGGGCATCGCTGGCCTGCTTGGGCGAGGCGACGGCCACGGCCTTGGTGCGCAAGAGCGCCGCGCGGACGACGTTGCCGTGCGACTCGGTCTGCTCGGCGCGGCGCATGAGCCGCTCATACTTCGCGTCGCTTCGGCGCCCGGACGGCGGACGCCCTTCGTCGGCGGATTTTCGCGGCGCCGGCGTCGACGGGGCCGTGCGCTCGGCCGAGCCTTCGAGCCGGGTCTGATTGAGCAGGGCCTGGCCGTCCACGTCGTCGTCCAGGACCGACTCGACCAGTCCCGATGCGGCCGTTTCCACACCGGCCAGCGACGGGAAGTATCGCGGCATCAATTCGGGGTCGAAAAAGCGCAGCTCCAGGAACATGGCGGCGAATTCGACGTACACCGTCGCGTCGTCCCGCGGCGGAAGCAGGAACCCCTCGGCCCGCAGCACCGCGGCGATCTCGTCGAACTCGCTTTGGCCGATGCGGTGAATCCGCTCCAGGATCGCCAGCCGCGTGAGCCGGCCCTCGGCCAGCTCTTCCTCCAAGTGGAAGTGAACGCGGGCGTGAAACAGCCGCCGCCAGTAGGTGCGCAGGACTTCGCCGCGGGAGAGGCCGTCGATCTCGTCGCTGTCCGGCTCGGCCAGCAGGATGAGGCGGTCCGGGAGCGGCCGGCGGGGGTGCAATTCGTCCGGCTCGACGACTTCCAGCAGCGCCTCGCGGCTGGCGACGTAGGTCTTGCGGTGCGGGACGGCCAGCCCCAGGCCCGTGATCCGCCGGTCGTACTTGATGAGCCGCTTCAGGACGCGGGCTTCGACGACAAAGGCGGCCGGGTCGGCGCGGGCGACGATCTCCGCCAGTTCCGACAGTTGCAAGGTTTTTTCGGCGGCCAGGGTCATTTTGAACGTCAACCTAAAGTAGCCATCACGCTCCTGCGAAAGTAGCCCTCACGCTCCGCGTGAGGCAGCGCGTTGGCGAGCAAAGGGTTGCGCCTGATTCGCGTTCGTAGTCATCGGTATGGGTGATCGGTTCGATCGTGAACCAGTCCGCCTGATGTTGCCTCGTCTCGCGGAGCGAGACGGCTACGCGACGGCATTTCAGCGCCCGTCGCGGGTGATTAGAATTCGTATCAGGTACAGGAAGGAAACGCCAGCGGGAGTGTTCGATGCCGAAAGTCGATTGGAGCTACCATCGTCCGGGGTGAAAGACTTGCGGCAAAACGCAAGAGTTTCTTGCCCGCAAGAAGGTCGCCGCTGAAACGCAGATGGACGCGAGGCGTTCGACGATCGTCGGGAAGGACGCGCTGTCCGTCCTGGAGGGCGTCGATGAAATCTACGTCGCCAAGGGAAAGAGCGTAATGCACGTAAACCTCAAGGCAGAGCAGCCTGACAAGAAGAGGCTGCTAGCGCTGCTGTTGGGCCCGACGGGGAACCTGCGTGCGCCGACCCTCCGCAAAGGACGGACGCTGATCGTGGGGTTCGATGAAGAGACGTACCAGAAGCTGCTCCGGTGAGGCGATGAATGGCGATCGTTGACGCGATGTACGCCGAAGCCGTGCAGCGGTTCGGCGAACTGTTTCAGCGGGCTTCGCAAGCGGCGCTGCGCGAGCCGGCGGCGGTGACGCTGGCCACGGCCGATGTGAGCGGCCGGCCCTCGGCGCGCGTCGTCCTCTTGCGGCGCTACGACGCGGGCGGATTCGTCTTCTTCACGAACTCGCAAAGCCGCAAGGGCGAAGAGCTGGCGGCCAACCCCCGCGCGGCCCTCTGCTTCTACTGGGACCCGCTGCTCGAGCAGGTGCGCATCGAGGGAACGGTGGAGCAGGTCACGGCGGCGGAGAGCGACGACTACTGGCACTCGCGCCCGCGCGACAGCCAGCTTGGCGCCTGGGCCTCCGACCAGTCGCAGACGCTCGACCGCCGCGAGACGCTGGAAAGACGCGCCGCCGAATTCGCCGAAAAGTTCGAGGGCCAGCGCGTGCCGCGGCCGGAGCACTGGCTCGGCTACCGCGTCGTGCCGCTGCGGATCGAATTCTGGCGCAGCCGGCCGGCGCGGCTCCACGAGCGGGTGGCGTACGAGAAAGGGCCGGGCGGGTGGACGAAGACGTTGCTCTACCCGTAGGCGGGCCGTACGGCCGAAATGACGAAGGACCAACGTCGAAATGACGAAGGAAGCTCGAATGTCGAACCTCGCTCGTACGGCGCGATGGGCGGTGGCGTGCGCGCTGGCCGCCGTAGCGCTGGCCGCGCCTGACGCGGCAAGGGCCGTCATCGAGAATCGCGCGACGATGGAAAAAATCGTCCGCGACACGGAGGTAATTGCGGTTGCCGTCGTCGAGCGCGTCGATCCGGAGCGGCCCTCGGCGGTGCTGACCCTCGAGCGCGAGCTGAAGGGCAAGTGCCCCGCCCTGCGGCTGCCAATTCTCCTGCAAAGCAGCGAGCCGGCCGATGCGAAAACCGTTCTGGAATCGCTCCAGCCGCAGCGGCGCGTGATCCTGTTCATCACCCAGCGCAATGCGGAGCTTCACCAGGCGCCGGCGTATTGCGAAGGGACGTGGTTCGAGATCACGGGGCAGCGCGACGGCGAGACAATCCGCTGGCGGCTGGCGCAGCGCAAGCCTGAGCTGCTGGACGTCTACAAAGGCTCGACCGCCGAGCTGGAACAGTTCCTGGCGGACTTTCTGACCGGCAAGCTGCCTGGCGACGGTTCGGCGGCTGCAAACGAACAGGCGGCCTCGTTGGACGAAGACGATCGCACGACCAGCGTTTGGAGCCGCAATTGGCGGTGGTTTGCCTTTGGCGGGGCGGCGGCGCTGGTCGTGGGGATCCTGGGCTGGGTGGCCTGCGGCGGCAAGCTGAAAGCCGCTTAATCGGCTGCCAAATTGGCAAAGGCCGCCGGACCACGACCATCTGTGCAACCGCACGGCTCCAGACGATTTGCCGCAACTGTCTTGGCTGCAATCGTTTGCGCCAAATGCCTTTTCGCTGGCATGCCGATTGCAGAATTCCGCCGCGCCCGATCGTGCGCCGCCATTTTGGCGCTCCGGTCGGGCTATTTTCGCGGAAAGCGACTCTAAGCCGTCATCCCACCGGCGCGCTCCTGGCGTGCCCGCTCAACTGCCCACCCAAAAACCGGAGGAACCTGTGGCCAAGCAGATGGTCTTTGCGGACGAAGCCCGTCAGGCGTTGGCGGCGGGCGTTTCGAAGCTGACCAAAGCCGTGGCGAGCACGCTGGGCCCGCGCGGCCGCAACGCCGTGCTCGACAAGGGCTGGGGAACGCCAAAGATCACCAAAGACGGCGTGACCGTGGCCGAGGACATCGAGCTGGACGACCCGTACCAGAACCTGGGCGCGCAGCTCGTGAAAGAGGCCGCCAGCAAGACCAATGAAGTGGCCGGCGACGGCACGACAACGGCGACGGTGCTGGCCGAGGCCATCTACAAGGAGGGCCTGAAGCTGATCGCCGCCGGGGCCGACGCGATGGCCGTCTCTCGCGGCATCAACAAGGCCGTCGACCTGGTGACCGACTACGTCCTCAAAAACGCCACCAAAATCAACGACAAAAACCGCACCGAGATCAAGCAGATCGCCACGATCGCCGGCAACAACGACCCGAGCATCGGCGACGTGCTGGCCGACGCTTTCTTCAAGGTGGGCAAGGACGGCGTGATCACGGTCGAGGAGGGCCGGCAGGCGGAGACGTTCGTGGAGATCGTCGAGGGGATGCAGTTCGACCGCGGCTACCTGTCGCCGCACTTCGTCACCAACCAGGACGAGCAGGAGTGCGAGCTGGAGAACTGCCTGATCCTGATTTACGAGGAAAAGATCAGCTCGGCCAAGGGCCTCGTGCCGCTGCTGGAGTCCGTCAGCAAGGCCAACAAGCCGCTGCTCATCATCGCCGAGGACGTCGAGGGCGAGGCGTTGGCCACGCTCGTCGTCAATAAGCTCCGCGGCATTATCAACGCCTGCGCCGTGAAGGCCCCCGGCTACGGCGACCGGCGCAAGGCCATGCTGGGCGACATCGCCGTGCTCACGGGCGGCACCGCCATCTTCAAGGACCTGGGCATCGAGCTGGAATCGATCAAGCTCACCGACCTGGGCAAGGCCAAGAAAATCACGATCTCGGCCGAGGAGACGACGGTCGTCGGCGGCGCCGGGAAGAAAGAGGCGATCGACGGGCGGTGCGAGCAGATCCGCAAGGAGATCGCGGTCACCGACAGCGAGTACGACCGCGAAAAGCTCCAGGAACGCCTGGCCAAGCTGGCGGGCGGCGTGGCGCAGATCAACGTGGGCGCCGCCACCGAAACGGAAATGAAAGAGCGAAAATTCCTGCTGGAGGACGCCCGCGCCGCCACCAAGGCGGCTCTCGAAGAAGGCATCGTCCCCGGCGGCGGCGTGGCGCTCGTGCGGGCCGCCAAGGCGCTGGAGAAGATCGACCTTGCGGGCGACGAGGCCCTGGGCGCGAAGCTCGTGGCGGACGTGCTGGACTACCCCATGCGGCTCATCGCCGACAACTCCGGCGTGGATGGGGCCGTCGTGGTAAATCGCGTGCGGCGGCTCAAGAACAAGAACGAAGGCTACGATGCCGACCGTGACCGCTATGGCGATATGATGGAATTCGGGATCATCGACCCGGCCAAGGTGGTCCGCGCGGCGCTGCAGAACGGCGCCAGCGTGGCCGCGCTGCTTTTGACGACCGAGGCCCTGATCACCGAGATTCCCAAGGAAGAGTCCGACGAAGACCACCACCACGACGACCACCACGGCATGGGAGGCATGGGTGGAATGGGCGGCATGGGAGGAATGGGAGGCATGGGCGGCGGGATGGATTTCTGATCGGCCCGCCCGAACAGAATGAACGCCAGCCAAATCAACGCTGGGCAATCAACGCAAACATCAAACACGATTCGTCATTTAGGAAGGAAACCGCCATGGCCAAGATTCGTCCGCTGGAAGATCGCGTGGTCGTCGAGCCGAAAGCCGCCGAGGAGCGCACGGCGGGGGGCATCGTCCTGCCCGACGCCGCCCAGGAAAAGCCCCAGCGCGGGACCGTGCTTTCCGTCGGGCCGGGCAAGCTTTTGGACAGCGGGCAGCGGGGCGAGCTGTCGGTGTCCGTCGGCGACGAAGTGATCTTCGGCAAGTACTCCGGCAGCGACGTGGAAGTGGACGGCAAGGACCTGAAGATCCTCCGCGAGAGCGATATCCTGGCCCGCGTCGTCAAATAGGCAGGGTCAAATAAGCCGGCTGGAAAGCGCCAATCAAATCACACACAACCCGACACATAAGGAACGCACCGGTGGCCAAACAACTTCTCTTCGATCAGCAGGCCCGCACGAAGATGCTGCACGGCGTGCGCAAGCTGGCCGACGCCGTGGCGATTACGCTCGGTCCGACGGGTCGGAACGTGATCATCGACAAGTCGTTCGGCGGCCCGGTCGTCACCAAGGACGGCGTGACCGTGAGCAAGGAAATCGAGCTGGACGACCGGTTCGAGAACATGGGCGCCAAGCTCGTCAACGAGGTGGCCTCCAAGACGTCCGATGTGGCCGGCGACGGCACGACCACCGCCACGGTGCTGGCCCGCTCAATCTTCGAGGAAGGTTTGCGAACGGTCGGCCTGGGCACGAACCCGGTCGCCGTCCGCAAGGGCATCGACATGGCCGTCCAGGCCGCGATCGACAAGCTCAAGTCGATGGCCAAGAACGTCGGCAGCAAAGAGGAGATCGCGCACGTGGGGGCGATCAGCGCCAACAGCGACCAGGTCATCGGCAACCTGCTGGCCGACGCCCTGGAAAAGGTCGGCGAGCACGGCGTGGTGACGATCGAGGAAGGCAAGGGGACCGAGACCACGCCCGAGTTCGTGCAGGGCATGCAGTTCGACAAGGGCTACATCTCGCCCTACTTCATCAACAAGCCCGCCACGATGGAGTGCGTCCTGGAAGACGCGGCCATCCTGATCCATGAAAAGAAGCTGAGCAACCTCCGCGAGCTGATCCCGATCCTGGAGCAGGTGAGCCAGACGGCGACGCCGCTCTTGATCATCTCCGAGGACGTGGAGGGCGACGCGCTGACGGCGCTCGTCGTCAACCGCCTGCGGGGCGTGCTCAACGTCTGCGCGGTGAAGGCGCCGGGCTTCGGCGACCGCCGCAGGGCGATGCTGGGGGACATCGCCGTCCTGACCGGCGGCACGCTCATCAGCGAAGACCTGGGGATCAAGCTCGAGAATCTGACGCTCAAGCAGCTCGGCCGGGCCAAGCAAATCCGCGTCGACAAGGACGCCACGACGATCATCGACGGCGCCGGCAAGAAGTCGGAGATCGACGCCCGCAAGGACCAGTTGCTCAAGCAGATTGAGGCGACGGCGAGCGAGTACGACCGCGAGAAGTTTCAGGAGCGTTTGGCCAAGCTCACCGGCGGGGTGGCGATCATTTCCGTCGGCGGCACCACCGAGGCCGACATGAAGCAGCGCAAGGCCCGCATCGAGGACGCGCTCCACGCGACGCGGGCGGCCGTGGAAGAGGGCGTGCTTCCCGGCGGCGGCGTGGCCCTGCTTCGCTGCCAGGAGTCGGTCAAGGCCGTCAAGGCCAAGGGCGACGAGCAGATCGGCGTGGACATCGTGTACCGGGCGCTCGAGTCTCCCATCCGGCAGATCGCGGAAAACACGGGCGTGGACGGCTCCGTCGTCGTCGACGAGGTCCGCGAGCGGTCGGCCAACTTTGGCTACGACGCCAACACGCGGCAGTACGTGGATATGCTCAAGGCCGGCATCATCGACCCGCTCAAGGTCGTGCGTTCGGCGCTGGCCAACGCGGCGAGCATCGCCGGGCTGATGCTCACGACCGAGGCGATGGTCACGAGCCTGGACAAGGACGACAAGGCGAAGCGCCAGGTGGAGGGGGCGATCCGGTAGCAGTCAATTGCGTACAACCGTCCTGCCGGCGACAGGGACCGTCGCGGCCGGCGAACCGATAGCGACGGGCCGCTCCCTGTCACGGGGGCGGCCTGCGTCGTCAATGGCGGCAAAAACTGACCGTGCGTTCGACATCGGCAATAACGCCGCCGGTCAGCTAGAATTGGAGGAGCGTCGAAGCGGGTCGGCATTTTCAAACCACCGGGGGGCTGACGCCCCCGCTCGCCAAGACCACGGCTCGTATGGCCACGATGACCGGCAAACGCGACTACTACGAAGTCCTGGGCGTATCGCGCAGCGCCGCGCCGCAGGAGATCGCCGACGCGTATCGCCAGGTGGCCCTCAAGTGCCATCCCGACAAGAATCCCGGCGACGAGAAGGCCGTCGAGAAGTTCAAGGAGGCGTCCGAGGCGTTTGAGGTTTTGAACGACAAGGAAAAACGGTCAGCCTACGACCGCTTCGGCCACGCCGGGCTGGACCGGGCGGGCTACGCGCCGCAATTCCACGACCTGGACGACATTCTCGCCCAGTTCGGCAGCTTGTTCGGCGACCTCTTCGGCGGCGCAAGCCGGCGCTCGCGCCGCGGGGCCGATATCGCCTGCGAAACGACGATCACGCTCAAGGAGGCGGCTAGCGGCGTGGCGAAAGTCGTCGAGTTCGACCGGCACACGACGTGCGGGGCCTGCCACGGCGCCGGCACGGCCCCGGGGACAAAGCCCGAGCCGTGCGATTATTGCGGCGGCCAAGGCCAGGTGGTGCAGTCGGCGGGGTTTTTCCGGATGCAGACGGCCTGCCCGGCCTGCCGCGGCGCAGGGACGATCATCCGCGCGCCCTGCCAGCGCTGTCGCGGTGCGGGGCTGACGCTGGAGCACGTGAAGCGCGAGGTGTCGATCCCCAAGGGCGTCGACGACGGCAACCACCTCCGCTTGGAAGGGGAAGGCGAGCCGGGGCCGGGCGGACGCACGCGCGGCGACTGCCACGTGGTCATCCGCGTGCAAAAACACCCCCTGTTCGAGCGCGACGGAATGCACCTGGTGTGCGAAGTCCCGATCACCTATCCGCAAGCGGCTTTGGGGGCGACGATCCAGGTGCCCACGCTCGAGGGGCCGCACGAGCTGACGATTCCGCGCGGCACGCAGCCCGGCGAGGTCTTTCGCCTGAAGGGGCGGGGGATGCCGAGCCTGCGCGGCCGCGGTCGGGGAGACGTGCTGGTGCAGGTGACGATCGAAGTGCCCAAGAAACTCTCGTCCGGCGAGGAGGAATCGCTGCGACAGCTTGCGGAGTTGGAGAAGAAGCACGTGTCGCCCAAGCGAAAGAGCTTCATCGAGCGGCTAAAGGACCTGTTCTCGCCCGACGACAAGCCCCACAGCGACGCCTGATTCCTGGCGGGAGGAAATCAACGTGGTCACGCAAAAATCCGATTCTCAAGCGCCGAATGAAGAGGCGCAGCCGGCCCAGAACGGCGGCGCGGCTTCCGATGTGCAATCCGCCGCCCAAGCGGAAGCGGACCGCCTCCGCGCCGAGCTGGCGGCGACGAAAGACCAGTTGCTTCGCGCCCACGCCGACTTCGACAACTACCGCAAGCGCGCAAGCCGCGAGCGCGAAGAAGAGCGGCAATTCTATGCGCTGGTGGTCTTGGGCGATTTGCTCCCCGTCTGGGACAACATCGCCCGCGCCATCGAGGCGGCCGAAAAAAACGGCGACGCGGAAAGCCTGCGGGCCGGGTTCAAGCTCGTGGCCCAGCAGCTCACGACCGTTCAGGAAAAGCACGGCTGCAAGGAGATCAAGGCCCTGGGGCAGCCCTTCGACCCGCAGCTTCACGAGGCCCTGCTCAAGCAGCCCTCGAGCGAGTACCCGGCCAACACGGTCTCGCAGGTAGTGCGGGCGGGCTTCAAGCTGCACGACCGGGTGCTGCGGCCTGCGCAGGTGATCGTCTCGACCGGGCCGGCGTAGGGTGGGCGAAGCAAGCACCAGCGCCGGTGGGCCTTCGCTCGCGGTGAACTGCGGCGTCGAAATTAGACTGAGCTTTCGGTTGGCGGAGCTTGCGACGCCCACCAAGGCGCGGCGCGAGCTCGGCCCACCCTACATTGAAAGCGAGTGACAGCGATGCCGACTTACGACTATCAGTGCGACGCCTGCGACCATCGCTTCGAGCTCTTCCAGTCGATCAAGGATAATCCCATCAAGAAGTGCCCCAAGTGCGGCAAGCTCAAGCTTCGCCGGCTGTTTGGGGCGGGCGCCGCGGTGGTGTTCAAAGGATCGGGCTTCTACCAGACGGACTACCGCAGCGCGTCGTACCAGAAGCGCGCGGCGGAGGACAAGAAGACGACGGAACCGACGACGACGACGGCGGAAGCCAAGCCGGCCGAGAAAAAGGCGGTTGAGTCCAAGACCACGGATGCCAAGCCAAAGGCCGACAAGCCCAAGGGCCGTTCGTAGGTAGTTCTACTGTCCGAGTTTTGAAGCGAGCCTGAACCAGTTAGCGGAAGGAAGTTTATGCATGCTAGCGCGTTTTCGGCCCGAACGAGTCAAACTTCAAGCAGGAGTCGATGCTTGCTTGCGAAACCCCGAGAATCTCTCAGCTACCGGAGGTTGACGTGCTTCGCGTTCGAGTTTTCCAGCCGAAGGACACTAGCGTCGCTAACGTCTCGCGCGTCAATCGGTTACTGCCGCTCCAAGAACTCGGACAGTGAAACTACTAACACTACAGCGCGGGTTCACGAACCATGACAACATGGGGAAGATCGCCCGTCACCCACAGCCCCCAACTTGAGAAACGGTCTTACCCAGATTCACG
>JACOUI010000387.1 GCA_016177915.1 Planctomycetia bacterium | reverse complement strand
GATGGCGATCGTCTTGCCCTTGAGGACGGAGAGGTCGGCGTCGGCGTCGTAGTAGATTTTGGCAGGCATGGAGGAGAGTGGTCGGTGGCTAGTGGCTTGTGGCTGGTTGGCCAGCGGGGGGCGTCAGCCCCCCGGTGTTTCAGCGGCTCGCGTCGCTCGAGTCGGATATTACGATTTTCGCATGGCCGGCGGTTCATTCTCGTCGCCGCCGTCCTTGTCGTCGCGCAGGCGGCCCGTGCTGCGGACCATGGCGATGCGGCCGGTGCGGACCAGCTCGACGATCCCGAACGGCCGGATCAGCTCGATGAAGGAGTTGATCTTCCGTTCCTGGCCGGAGATTTCGATCATCACTTCGTTGGCGCCGACGTCGACGATCCGGCCGCGGAAGATGTCGGTCAGCTCGCGGATTTCGCCGCGGCTGCCGAGCTTGGCGGCCACCTTGATGAGCATCAGGTCGCGCTCGACGAAGTCCTGGGCCGAGATATCGATCACCTTGACGACGGTGACGACCTTTTCGAGCTGCTTGCCCACCTGGTCCAGGACGCGGTCGTCGCCGCGGACGACGAACGTCATCCGCGACAGCTTGGGGTCCTCCGTCTCGCCGACGGCCAGGCTTTCGATGTTGAAGCCGCGCGACGCCAGCATGCCGGAAATCTGCGCCAACACGCCGGGAACGTTTTGCACCAAGGCCGAGAGAACGTGCCGCATGAGAGGCTCCTCCGCCGCCGCGAACGCGCGGTATTTATCGCCGCCGTGGCGCGGCATGCGCGCGGCGCGACAAGAAAAAGCGACTGGCGATGATAGTCCTGCTGTGGCGCGCTGGCAAGGGACCGCATTTAGTGCGTTGGCGGCGCAAGGAAAATCGTCGCCCTGACTTTATCGATCGCTGGCCGCGGGGGCTTGGAGCGCGACGGCAATCGCGTTTTCTTGATCGATGCGAATGGAGATCTGGTTCGTGGTTCAGACCCCCCCTATCCCCCCTTCGTAAGGGGGGGACAAGACACGCGACGCACCTTTGGCCGCAGTGACGAGCGCACGTCGCGGCATCAACCGGGTCGGCCGGCGATGAAAGTTGGGGGCGCAGTGCGGGCATCGGTTTTGTGCGGCGCCGCCCGCTCTGGTAGGATCGAAAGACATGAGGAAATGGTTTGCCGCTTCCGTTCGGCTGGCGATGCTGCTTTCGGTTGCCGCTGCGCTCGCCGTCGCCGGCTGCGACGACACCCCCGCGCCGCCGGGCGGCGCCGAGGGGCTGGAGGCGGTCTGGGGGCAGCAGGGTCCGCTGACCGGCCAGTTGCAAAAGCCCCGCGCCATCGCCATCGATAGGGACGACAACCTGTACATCGTGGACTTCACCGCCCGCGTGCAGGTTTTCGACCGCGACGGAAAATACCTGCGCGGGTGGCAGACGCCCGCCTCGGCCAACGGCCGCCCGACGGGCATCTGGGTGGCCCGCGACGGCCGCGTCCTCGTGGCCGACACGCATTACTACCGGATGCTCGTCTACACGCCGGAGGGCAAGTTGCTAGAGGAGCGCACGATCGGCGGGACGCACGGCAACGGGCCGGGGGAGTTCGGTTTCGTCACGCACTGCGTGCAGGATTCCGGGGGCAATTACTACATTGCCGAATACGGCGAGTACGACCGCATTCAGAAGTTCTCGCCGCAAGGGAAATACTTGCTGGAATGGGGCGGGCACGGCGTCGAGCCGGGCCAGTTTCGCCGGCCGCAGAAGATCTACGTCGACCGCCACGACCGGCTATGGGTGACCGACGCCTGCAACCACCGCATTCAGGTTTTCGACACCGACGGAAAACTCCTCTTTCACTGGGGCCAGGAAGGGACCGAGCCGGGAAAACTTAGCTATCCCTACGACATCACGTTCGACGAAAAGGAGGAGTTTTTGTACGTGGTGGAATACGGGAACCACCGCGTGCAGAAGTTCGCGCCGGATGGGAAGTCCGTGGGGTGCTTCGGAACGCACGGGCGCGGGCCGGGGGAGTTTCACAATCCGTGGGGCCTGGTGCGCGACAGCCGGGGAGCGCTGCACGTTTTGGATACGTACAATCACAGGGTGG
Source organism: Planctomycetia bacterium (assembly GCA_016177915.1). GTDB lineage: Bacteria > Planctomycetota > Planctomycetia > Pirellulales > S012-138 > JACOUI01. The sequence continues at coordinate 4,157 of JACOUI010000387.1, read as the reverse complement.
AGAGGATTCGGCTGTAGCGTTGGAGTCCCGCCTTGAGGCGGTCTCGGCTGGAGTCCCGGCTTCAGCCGGTCTTCGTTGACTCCGGCTTCAGGAACCGATTCCTAACCACAGAGAAAAGACCGCCTGAAGGTGGGAACTCCAACGGGGTGGGATGGTCCCGCGCTGGCGGCGACTGACATGTGGCGGTAAAATACGTGCGAGGATGGGCTTAGGTCCGCCGGCCGCCGCAGGAGGTTGCGGCGCAAGGGGACTTGCGGTTGGACAACTGTCAACGCTGGCCCCCAAACGCAAGGAAGACCGGCAAAAGCCGGCACTCCAACGGAAGACCGCCTGAAGGCGGGACTCCAACAGAAGGTCGTGCCATGCTCCGTGCCCTGGGCGAGTATCGCGTGGAGTTTGAGCATCCCTGGTTCCTGCTGCTTCTGATCCTCATTCCGCTGTTCTGGATCTTCAGCTTCCGCAGCCTGGCGGGGTTGGGGAAGTTCCGGCGGATCCTGGCCCTGGTGATCCGGTCGGCCGTGACGGCGATCATCGTCTGCGCTTTGGCTGGCATTCAATGGGTCCGGTCCACCGACCGGATCACGGTGCTCTATCTTCTCGACCAATCGCTGAGCATCCCCGAGCAGCAGCGCAAGGAAATGACGGCGTTTGTGAACGCCTCGGTGAAGGAGCACCGCAAGGAAGGAGATCGGGTCGGCGTGGTCGTCTTCGGCCGCGACGCGGCGATGGAGGTCCCGCCGCTCGACGACCGGATTCGCGTGACGGAACAGATCGAGGCCCTGATCGACCGCGAGGCGACGAACCTGGAGGGGGCGCTGAAGATGGCCCTGGCGTCGTTCCCGGAAGGCTCGGCCAAGCGGATCGTGGTGGTCAGCGATTTTTCCCAAAACGTGGGGAACGCGGTGGAGCAGGCCCGGCTGTTGGCGGAGAAGGGAGTCAGCATCGACGTGCGGCCGGTGCGGTACGACAACACCGCGGAGATCATCGTCGACAAGCTGGCCCGGCCGACCGACGTGCGCCGCGGGCAGCCCTTCGACTTGCGGGCGGTGCTGACGAACACGGGCGACCGCGAGGTGAGGGGACGGCTCCAGTTTTTGCAGCGGACGGACGACGAGCCGATCGTGCTGAACGACGATCCGGCGCAGCAGGAGGTGACGCTGCGGCCGGGGAAGAACGTATTTTCGCTGCGGCGGGAGCTTTCCGAGCCGAACTATTACGAGTACGAAGTGCGTTTCCTCGCCGCGTCGCAGGCCGACGACGCGATGATCGAAAACAACCACGCGGCCACGTACGTGCACGTCAAGGGCAGCGGGCAGGTGCTCTTGATCGAAGACCAGGACCATCCCGGCGAGCACAGCTTCCTGGTCGACCGGCTGCGGGCGAACAACATCGAGGTGAAGGTGCGTTCGAGCGCGCAGGCCTTCTCCAGCCTGCCGGAACTGCAGCAGTACGACTGCGTGGTGCTGGCGAACGTGCCGCGCGAGGATTTTACCGACAGCCAGATTTCGATGCTGGTCAGCAACACGGAGAACACGGGGAGCGGTCTCGTGATGCTCGGGGGTCCCAACAGCTTCGGCGCCGGCGGCTGGACGAACTCGGAGCTTGAAAAGGCGATGCCGCTGGACTTTCAGATCCAGAACGCGCAGGTGATGCCCAAGGGCGCGCTCGTCATGATCATGCACGCCTCGGAGATCGCGCAAGGCAACTACTGGCAAAAGATCATCGCCCAGGAGGCCCTCAAGACGCTGGGCGACATGGATTACTGCGGCGTGGTGCACTGGAACGGCAGGCCGGATTGGCTGTGGGGCAAGCCCAAGGGGTGCATCAAGATCGGCGGCCAGCGCGATTTGATGCTGGCGAAGCTCGACAAGATGTTTCCCGGCGACATGCCGGAGTTCGACCCGTCGCTGAAGATGGCGCTGACCTCGTTGAAGGGGATCACGGACGCCTCGGCCAAGCACGTGATCGTGATCAGCGACGGCGACCCGACGCAGCCTTCCAACGCGATCAAGAAGGCCTTCGTAGACGCCAAGGTCACGGTCTCCACGGTGGCGGTCGGGGCGCACGGGACGATCGAGGAAAACGTGCTCAGCAAGCTGGCGAAGGACACCAAGGGGAACTTCTATCCGGTCAAAAACAACAAGACGCTCCCCCGGATTTTCCAGAAGGAAGCCCGGCGAGTGGCCCGGCCGCTGATCTACGAGACGCCCCCGCCGCAGAGCCCGCAGCGCAGGTATCCGCACGAGATGATCGAGGGCCTGCCGGACGCGTTGCCGCCGATCTCCGGCTACGTGATGACGACGATCAAGCAGAATTCGCTGGTGGAGGTGTCGCTCTTGGCGCCGGCGCCGAAGGGCCGCGAGAACGCGGTCCTGGCGAGCTGGACGTACGGCCTCGGAAGGGCGGTGTGCCTGACGACGGACGCCGGCTCGCGGTGGGCCAACCAGTGGACGTCGTGGGAGGGCTACGACAAGTTCTACACGCAGATGATCCGCTGGTCGATGCGGCCCTCGCAGGACGACAGCAAGTTCAGCGTGGCCACGGAAGTGGAAAACGGCCAGGTGAAGGTGGTCGTCACGGCCCTGGATAAGGAAGACGAGTATTTGAACCTGCTCAACATGGCGGGGCGGGCCGTGGACCCCAACAACACGGGAAAGGACTTTGCGATCAAGCAGGTGGCGCCGGGGCGGTACGTGGGAACGGTGGACGCCAAGGACGCCGGCACGCACTTTTTGATGATCAGCACGGGGCCGGGCAAGCCGCCGCTGCGCGTGGGAGTGAACATTCCCTACTCGGCCGAGTTCCGCGAGCGGACGACCGACGAGGCGCTGGCGGTGGAGCTGGCGCGGCTCGTGCCGGAGGGCGGCAAGCCGGGGCAGGTGCTGGAGGTGGCGACGGTCAATCCGGCGAACAAGAACAAGGACCTTCCGAACCCCTTCCGGCGGGACCTGCCGCGGGCGCGGACGGGCCAGGACGCCTGGTTCGTGCTGGTGGTGATCGCCTGCTGCGTTTTCTTCGCCGACGTGTTCGTGCGGCGCGTGCAGGTGGACCTGAGCTGGGTCCAACCGGCGATGGCGACGGCGACGAACTTCGTGCTCCGGCGGCAGGCCGAGGCGCTGCGCTCGGAGTACATGAGCCGGCTGCGCAGCCGCAAGGAAGAGGTGTCGGAGCAGATCGAGCAGCTCAAGGCGGCGGCGCGCTTCGAGCCGCAGCCGGACGCGCCGGCGGGCGACGCCGTCGCCGACGAGCTGTCCCAGCGCCCGGCCGCCGCGGGACCGCCCAAGCTGGCGCCGGGCATGAAGCCCCAGGCCGACGAAGACACCTACACCAACCGGCTCCTGAAGGCCAAGAAGAAAGCCCTGGAGGACCGGAAAAAGTGAGCCGGAAAACGGGGTGGAGCGGCGCGAGGACCGGCTGCGGACGGGAATTGCAAATTGAGAATTGCAAACTGCAAATTGAAAATGAAGAGATGCTCCGTCGAATTACTGTTCGTCCGTCGGCGAACACACGTCCGTTTCCCTCCGTCTTGTTTCCTACCCTTTGCACCGGTCGTTCACGCCATTAAGTTGACGGTCTGAGCGGGCTTCTGCTGCGTGCCGGTGCGGCCCACGAATCCAAAATCCAGAATCCCAAATCCAAAATCGCACCATGACGACCGCCACACTCGCCCAGTCGATGGAGCAGCGCGCGGAGGAATTCGCCCGCCGCTACAACTCGGTCCGCGAAGAGATCGGCAACGTGATCGTCGGGCACGACGAGATCGTACACGGCGTTTTGACGTGCCTCTTCGTGGGAGGGCACACCCTGCTAGAGGGCGTGCCTGGCCTCGGAAAGACGCTGCTCGTGCGGACCCTGGCGCGGGCGCTGGACCTGGACTTCAACCGCATCCAGTTCACGCCCGACCTGATGCCGGCCGACATCCTGGGCACGAACATGGTCATCGAGACGCCGGAGGGGAAGCGCATCTTCCAGTTCCACAAAGGCCCGATCTTCACGCAGATCTGCCTGGCGGACGAGATCAACCGCGCCACCCCCAAGACGCAGTCGGCCATGCTGGAAACGATGCAGGAAGGGACCGTGACGGCGGCCGGACAGCGGTTCGATCTCAAGAAACCCTTCTTCGTGATGGCCACCCAGAACCCCATCGAGCAGGAGGG
>JACOUI010000386.1 GCA_016177915.1 Planctomycetia bacterium | reverse complement strand
TTCCGCACGGCCAACGAATACTGGACCGTCTCCAACAAGCTCGACGAGATGCAGGGCGTCTACTGCGGGCCGGGCCTGTGGCTCGACAAGGAGACGGGGCGCGTCCACGTGCGGCTGTCGCATTTGCACCTCAAGGTGCTGGGCGGGGCGAACTATCGCGGCCAGACCGATCCGCGGCGGATCCCGCTCGTTGTGGCCGGCCCTCTGACGCCGCTTGTCATCGACAACGCGCGGCACCTGCGTTTGCAGGACCTCGTGGTTCGCGGGTCGGCCGTGGCGACGGTGCAGATCATCGAGTCCGAGTCCGTGGCGCTGGAAAACGTGACGATCTACGGCGGGACGCCGGCGCTGGCGATCCGCGCGACCGCCGGGCTCAAGCTGCTCGATTGCGCCGTGCGCGGGCTGTCGGCGCCGTGGTCGTCGCGAGCCAGCCACAAGTACCGGGGCTGCTTGCCGTACCTCGTGATTATCGAAGGCCGGCTGCCGCAATGCCGCGATTTCGAGTTCGCCGGCTGCGAGTTCACCGACAACCACGACGGACTCATCATCGGCACGATGCAGAAGCTCCGGTTCCATCACAACCTGGTGGACAATTTCGACGACGACGGCCTGTACCTGACGCTCTCGCGGCCCGTGCCGCCGGCCGACATTCACGTCTATCAGAACGTGCTGTCGCGGACGCACACGATGTTCTCGTTCGCGCAGTCGGGCGAGCCGGCCTCGAACGAGGTCGGGCCCGGCGTGTTCATTTGCCGGAACGTCATCGACTTCCGCCGGCGGACGATGTCGCAGCCGCCGTCGAGCGCCGACTCCGACGCCTCGACGACGCTCGCCGACCACAGCCGCGAGGGCCGCCCGGCCAGCGACCACGGCAGCCCCAAGTGGGAGCCGATGTTCGTCTACCACAACACGGTGATTTCGGAGGGGCCGGCGTTTCGCAACTATTACGGCGCCGGCTGGGGCGGGCACACGCGCGCCACGACGCGGCGGATTTTCAACAACATCTTCGTCCAGGCGGATGGCCTGCCGGGGCTGGCTTTCGGGCCGGCCGAGGACGACATCCAGGCCGACGGCAATTTGCACTGGAGCTACCTGGCCGGGCCATCTCACGCTGGCGACTTTTTTACGAAGTACCGGGCCTCGAAGGCGTTTGCCGATAGCAAGGCGCGCTACGCGCCCGGTTGGGCGGCGACGGACATCTTTGCCGACCCGAAATTCACGGCCTTTTCCTCCGACCCGGCGGAGCCGCTCGACCTGCGCCTATCCAAGGGCAGCCCGGCGGTGGACGCGGGCGTGGCCACTCCCGCCGAGTGGCCCGATCCGCTGCGGTCGGCCGACGAGGGGAAGCCGGACCTGGGGGCGTTGCCAGCGGGGAGCGCGATGCTGCGGGTGGGACCGGGGACGTCGAAATGACGCCGAGCTGTCGTTGCCAGCCCCGTTGCTGATCGCAGATTACGGCGCGAAGGCGCCCAGTCGCCGCTGCCAGCACGCCCGTGCTCGCATCAGCGTCCACGCGCGCGACCTGGCCCGCGACAAAAAGCTCCAGTTTCACCCCAGCAACGGCCGACATACTGCCCGTGGCCGCAAGTGCGCCCATTTCCATGCGGCGCGGCGAATTCGAGCTTGACGCAAGCGGTTGGGGACCGAAGAATCCAGCCCCCAAAGAGTGGCGCCCGCGCTTCCGGGCAACCCCCGGCGCGGAATCGACTTTCGCTATCGAGCCATGTTCCGAACCATCGTCACAGCCTATCTGATTGCAGTGGCCGGCGCGGGCCCGGGGCTGTGCTGCTGCACGATCGTTCGCCTTTTCGCGGCCGGCGATTGCCATTCCGCCGCGGCCGGCGACGCTCACCGCCACGCGTGCTGCCATCATCGGGATCTCTCCAACTCGTCGCCCGATGCGCATCAATCGCCGTCGCGCCCCGCGCGCGACGACAAGTCTCCCCGCTGTCCGTGCCAGGACCACTGGGCGGTCCCGGTCGCGTTCGTCGAGCGGGAAGTTCGCGTCGGCTCGCCGACCGAAGCGGCCCAAGGGGAGTTCCCATCGCTGGCCGGCCTTTCGTTGGACGTAGGGCCGGCGCATGCCGACGGCTCCGGCGGATCTTCGCCCGGTCATGCACCGCCGCCATTTCGCACGGGCACGGAAACTCTGCGCGCTCTCTGCGTCCTGCGTTGCTAGCTGCCGTCAAGCTGCGACGGCGCTGCTGTCGCCGCCGCCCTTGACGCCATCAAGCGGCCGCGGCAATCCCCAGCAACACATCGAGCAGCCCCGCATTCGGCGGCTGCCCGAAGGCTGCGCCGTAACGTTTGCACCGCAACTGCGCCGTGCAATGTTTGTGCCGGCACAGTGCACATCGCCGCCCAAACCACCATAAGCCCGCTCAACGAACCTACAAAACCACTTCTCCAACCGCAGAAAGGGACAAATCATGTATCGCGCTTTCTCCGTTCATTCTGCAGCGCTTGCGCTAACGGCGAGCGCCTTGCTGCTTTGCGGTTGCGCCCCGGACGCGGCGCCGCCGGCGGCCGCCGTCCGCAACACGGCCAACCCTGAAGGCGAGCACGGACACGCCGACGGCGCCCACGGCGGGATCATCGTCTCGATCGGCCACGACGCCTACCACGCCGAGGCCGTCTTCGACCGCGACGGCTCGCTGGCCCTGTTCATGCTCGGCAACGACGAGACCGAGGTCCGCGAGATCGAGCTCCAGACCCTGACGGCCTTCGCCAAGGCCGAAGGCGACGCTTCCGCAATCAAGTTCTCGCTCGAGCCCGCGCCCCAAACCGGCGACGCGCAAGGCGCGACCTCGCAGTTCGTCGGCAAGCTGCCCGCGGAGCTCGTTGGGAAAAACGTGCAAGTCACCATCCCCGTCATCCGCGTCGGCGGCGAGCGCTATCGCATCGGCTTCCAGGCGGCCGGAGAAAAGCACGCCGAGCCAGCGCAGGAAATGCCCGAGATGGTCTCCAACCAGGAGGAGGGCGATCTGTTCCTCACGCCGGGCGGCCTGTACACGGACGAGGACATCGCCGCCAACGGGCGGATGACCGTGACGGAGAAGTTCAAGGGTTTCAAGCCGGCCCACGACCTGAACCCCAAGGCCGGCGACAAAATCTGCCCCGTCACGCTGACCAAGGCCAATCCGAAGTGCTCCTGGGTGATCGGGGGAAAGGAGTACGAGTTCTGCTGCCCGCCGTGCGTCGTGGAATTCGTGCAATTGGCCAAGAAGAACCCCGAGCAGGTCAAGGCGCCCGAGAGCTACGTGAAGTGACTTCCCTTTCGTAATCGCTTTTCCGAAGTGCTGCGGACGGATCCGCGGCACACGTCCGCAACGAGGCAAAGGAGCAAACATGCACATCCGCAATTTCGTTTTTGGCGCGCTCGGCTTGTTGGCAATGACCTTGGCGGCGCACCTGGCAGCCAAGGACCCGCCGCCCGCGACCACGACCATCACGATCCAGGGCATGCACTGCCCCGCCTGCGCCAAGCGCGTCGAAACGAAGCTTCAGGCCGTGGCCGGAGTGGCGTCGGCCCAGGTCAACGCGGAGACGGGGATCGCGGTCGTCACGCCCGCGCCGCGGCAGCAGCTCTCGCCTCGCCTCTTGTGGGAAGCGGTGGCCACGGCCAGCTTCAAGCCGCTGAAGCTCCAAGGCCCCAACGGGACGTTCACGTCCAAGCCCAAGACGTAGACGGGCCCAACCGGTCCGGCGCCAAATGGGCTGCGCTTCCGCGAGGAAGCGCGGCCCGTCCCGGCGTGACGAGTTGCACGAGATTACCGACGGAAGCGGCGCTGCCGCAGCGGCCGGCGCGACGGTCGGGCGTGTTCAAAACGACTGCGCCGTGGCGCGATTCCGATTGCAACTGCCCCGTCAGGCACAATCGTTGCGATTACAAGCCGCCGTTGTTGCCAGGGCCGTGGCGGATCGTAAAATACGTTAAGTGAACGGCTTGTGCCCGCCGATGCCCACCGGGCGGACGCGATCGGCGCGGGGATTGCTTCCTTCACCGACCAGGTGATTCCGCTTTGCGGGCGCCGGGAGCGACGCCGTCCGGCTCATAACGCGCATGAAAACATTCGTCGCCATCTACGTCGCCGCCAGCGTGCTGGTGCACGCTTTGCTGGGCTGCTGCTCGCACCACGTGCATTCGTACGCCGGTCCGGCCGGCGAAAGGGCGGTCGTCTCGCATTGCGGCCACTCGCAAGCGCACGGCAAGCAGCACAGCCACGCTCACGATCACGGCCGGCCGCACGACGAGTCCTCGCCGCGGCTTCCCGATCACAACGGGGGCGACCAGTGCGAAGGCCAGTCCTGCATCTGGCTGAAGCCGGACCTGCAGAGCGTGCAGGCCGTCGAGCTGGCCGCCACGGCCTGGCTGCATCTTCCGCTGGCGGCCGAATCGTTGCCGCCGGCGCCTTCGGCCGCCCGCGCCGCCTTGCGGCCCGGCGGCGCCGTCTTGCCCCCTCTTCGCACGCACCTTCTCTGCTGCGTGCTTTTGATCTGAGAATCCGGCACGTCACGTGCTGTGTTTCATTCTGCGCACGTTCTGCGCTTGCAGCGAAAGCGTGATCCCGTCCCACCAGTTGCAACCGGTGGGCTTTGGAAGAGGGATGATTGCCATGTTTGCCAACCGACGCGGACTTCTGATTCGTCTTACGATCCTGCTGGTCGTCGCCGGCGTCGTTGTCGGCGTCGCCGTGCCCACGCGCGCCCGCTGGCTCCCCAAGGCCCAGGAGTGGCTCGGCCGGGCCGTTGCGCTTGTGAAGCCGTCCCCCGGCAGGGACGCCAAGACGGACGAAGCGCGCGACGAGCATGCCGGACACGACCATGCGCACGACGACCAAAACACGATCGAGCTGAGCCTGCAGGCGGCCAAGAACATCGGCCTCAAGACCGAAGTCGTGAAGCCGCGCGCATTTGAAAGGACCATCACCGTTCCGGCAGTCATCGTCGAGCGGCCCGGCCGGTCGCAGATCGCGGTCGGCGCTCCGTTGACGGGCGTGGTGACGCAGATTTTCGCCGTCGAGGGCGAGGCCGTGGCGCCCGGGCAGAAGCTGTTTGAGCTGCGCTTATCGCACGAGGAGCTGGTCAGCTCGCAGGCGGAGTTCCTGCAGCTTGCGGCGGAAATGGACGTGGTGGACCTGGAGATCAAGCGCCTGGAAGACCTGGGGGATAAGGTCATTCCCGGCACTTTGTTGATCGCCCAAAAATACGAAAAGCAAAAGAAGCAGGCCCTCTTCGACGCCAGACGCGAGGGCCTCTTGCTGCACGGGCTGACCGAGGAGCAAGCCGACCAGGTTTACAAGACGCGCAAACCGCTGCGGACCATGACGGTCCTGGCGCCGCCGCTTCAGGACGGCGAAGGCCACGCCGCCTATGAGCACCTGTTCCACGTTCAAAAACTGAACGTGCGGCAGGGCGAGCAGGCCGAGGTGGGCGCCCCGCTGTCCATCCTGGCGGACCACTGCGAATTGTTTCTAGAAGGCAAGGCCTTTGAGGACGACGCTCCGCGTTTGATTGAGGCCGCCCGGGAGCACCGACCGCTCAACGTCCGCCTGCCGGGCGCCAAGCCGGGCGGCGAGGAGCAAGTGCGCATCCTCTTCCTGTCCGACACCGTCGAGGTGGACTCCCGCGAGTTCCACTTTTATATGAACCTGCCCAACACGATCGTCCAGGAGACTCGCCGCGACGACCGCCGCTATATCGCCTGGAAATATCGCCCCGGCCAGCGCATGGAGGTGCTCGTGCCGGTCGAGCGCTGGGAGGACCGCGTTGTGCTGCCCTTGGACGCGGTGGTGGACGACGGGGCCGAGTCGTATGTCTTCGCGCAGAACGGCAAACACTTCGACCGCTTGCCGGTCCACGTTGAATACCGCGACACGCAGTGGGCCGTCATCGAAAACGACGGGATCCTGGAAGGCAGCATGGTGGCCGTCTCGGGCGCCTACCAGTTGCACGTGGCCTTGAAAAACAAGGCCGGCGGCGGCATCGATCCGCACGCGGGACATCAACACTAGGGACCGTCGAACAGGGCGAATGGCCGAACGTACCCACTGGCCGCCATTACCATGCTCAATGCCATCATTCGATTTTTGCTCCGCTACCGGCTCGTGACGATCGCCCTGGCGATCATGGTCACGGCGCTGGGCGCCTACGTCCTCTACGGTCTGCCAATCGACGTCTTCCCCGACCTCAACCGGCCGCGCGTCACCGTGATGACGGAAGCGCCTGGCTTGTCGCCGGAGGAAGTTGAAACGCGCATCACCCTTCCTCTGGAATCGGCGCTCAACGGAGCGACCAACGTGCAGGCGGTCCGAAGCTCGTCGGGAGTGGGGCTGTCGGTCGTCTACGTCGAGTTCGACTGGGGCACCGACATCTTCAAGGACCGGCAGATCGTGGCCGAGCGATTGCAGGTCGTGTCCGATCGAATGCCGGAGGACATTCGCCCGCAGATCGCGCCCATCTCCTCGATCATGGGCCAGATCTTGATCGTGGGCATGTGGAGCGCGGGCGAAAAAACCGAGGCGATCGAAGTCCGCACGCTGGCCGACTGGCACGTCCGCCGCCGCCTGCTGACCGTCCCCGGCGTGGCCCAGGTCGTCACGATGGGCGGCGGCCGAAAACAGTTTCAGGTCCTCGTCAACCCCGACCAGCTTCTCAAATTCGGCCTGTCGCTGGCGGACGTCGAGCGGGCCGTGGCCGCCAGCAACGCCAACGCCACGGGCGGCTACCTGGAGGAAGGCGGCCGCGAGCTTCTCGTCCGGTCGATCGGCCGCGTCCGCGACAAGAGCGACCTGGAAAACGTCGTCGTGAAGCCGCAGGGCGACCGCCCCGTGCTCTTGCGCCAGGTGGCCCGCGTGACGGAGGCGGCGCAGGTCAAGCGCGGCGACTCCTCCGTCAACGGTGCGCCCGCCGTCGTGCTCGTCATCTCCAAGCAGCCCGGCGCCGATACGCGCAAGCTCACCGACGACGTTGCTCAGGCCTTGGAGCAGCTCAAGCCCTCGCTTCCAAAAGATATTCAAATTCACACGGAAGTGTATAAGCAGAAGGTCTTCATTGACCTTTCCATCCACAACGTCATTGAGGCCCTTCGCGACGGCGGCATCCTGGTCGTCGTCATCCTCGTCCTGTTCCTTTCCAGCCTGCGCCGCGCGCTCGTCACCCTGCTGGCCATGACGCTGTTCGTGGCCCTGTCGGTGCTGGCCCTTTACGTCTTCGGAATCACGTTGACGCCGCTCGTCGTCGGGTCCATCGGCCTGGGCGTCATGGCGCTCTTGCTCGTGGCGCACCGCATGACGTTTATCACGCTCACGGCCATCCCGCTGTCGATCTTCGTGACGGGACTCGTCTTCTGGGCGCTCGATATGTCGATCAACACGATGACGCTGGGCGGGCTGGCGGTGGCCATCGGCGAGCTTGTCGACGACGCGATCGTGGACGTGGAGAACATCTTCCGCCGGCTGCGCGAGAACCGCCAACTGCCCCGCCCCAAACACGCCATGCGCGTCGTCTACGAGGCCAGCAGCGAGGTCCGCAACTCGATCGTCTTCAGCACGATTCTCGTCGTGCTGGTGTTCATTCCGCTGTTCGCTCTGAGCGGCATGGAAGGCCGGCTCTTCACGCCCCTGGCGATCGCCTACATCGTCTCGATCACAGCGTCGCTGGCGGTCTCGCTGACGGTCACGCCCGTCTTGTCCTACTGGCTCCTCCCGCGCGCCAAGACCGCGGCCCACGACGATGACGGAGCGCTCCTGCGGTTTTTGAAATGGCTGGCGGGATTTGCCATCCGCTTCAGCATCCGGCATCCCTGGCCGATCCTGGGGAGCGTGGCGGCGATGGTCCTCGTCGCCGTCCTCGTCGTCACCCAATTGGGCCGCGATTTTCTGCCCCCCTTCAACGAGGGCAGCGTGCAGGTCAACGTGCTCTTGCCGCCGGGCACGTCGCTGGCCACTTCCGACCACATCGCCGGCATGATCGACGAGCGGCTCAAGAAGTTCCAGGAACAAGGCAAGGTCCTGGCGTTCGGCCGCCGCACGGGCCGCGCCGAGCTGGACGAGCACGCCGAGGGCGTCAACGTCTCCGAGATCATCGTCACCCTCAATCCCGACTCGCACCAGACGCGCGAGCAGGTCCTCGAGGAAATGCGGAAGGACTTCGCGGAAGTGCCGGGCACGGTCATCTCCGTCGAACAGCCCCTGGCGCACTTGATTTCGCACATGCTCTCCGGCGTCAAGGCGCAGGTGGCCATCAAGCTCTACGGCGAGGACCTGGGGACGCTGCGCACCAAGGCCGAGGAGATGCGGGCGGCCATCGCGGACGTCTCGGGCGTCGTCGACTTGCAGGTCGAGCAGCAAGTCGAGATCCCGCAGCTCCGCATTACTCCCGACCGCTCCCGCCTGGCCGCGCTGGGGCTGACGAGCGACGACATCAACCGGTTCGTGGAGACGGCCATGAACGGCCGCGTCGTGTCGGAGGTGATTCAGGGCGAGCGGCAGTTCGACCTGCTCGTGCGGTTGGACGACGAGTATCGCCGCGACCTGGCCAAGCTCAAGCGATTGTCGGTGAACCTGCCTTCCGGCGGGCGCGTGCCGCTGGAATCCGTGGCCGACATCCGCCGCGGCAGCGGGCCCAACACCGTCAACCGCGAGAACGGCCGGCGCCGCATCGTGATCCAGTGCAACACCGCCAAGCGCGACCTGGGGAGCGTTGTCGTGGACATTCAAAAACGCCTCGCCCCCATCGAGGCCAAGCTCCCGCAGGGCTACTTCGTCGAGTACGGCGGCCAGTTCGAAAGCCAGCAAAGCGCCACCCAAATGATGCTGCTCCTGGGGCTCGTGTCGCTGGCCGCCATGTTCCTGGCCCTCTACACGCTTTTCCGCTCGGTGAACATGTCGTTGCAGGTCCTCTCGGCCCTGCCGATGGCGGCCATCGGGGCCGTCGCGGCGCTGGTCCTCACCGGGCAGTCGCTGACCGTGGCCAGCATGGTCGGGTTTGTCTCGCTGGCGGGCATCGCCTCGCGGAACGGCATCCTGCTCATCGCGCATTACCTGCACCTGGTGCGGCACGAAGGCGAGTCGTTCACGCCGCAAATGATCGAGCGCGCCGGCAAGGAGCGGCTCGCGCCCATGCTCATGACCGCGCTGACCGCCGGCATCGCACTGGTGCCCCTCGTGCTGGCGGCCGGCGGGCCGGGCAAGGAGATTTTGTATCCTGTGGCGACGGTGATCGTCGGCGGGCTGATCAGTTGCACGCTCCTGGATTTCTTCGTGCGCCCGGCGCTGTTCTGGCTCTTCGGCCGCCGTTCGGCCGAGCACCAAATGCACCGTGCCGAACACGACGAGCTGGCGGAGGTGCATCACGCAGCGCCACAGGTTCCGCCGCCGCTCCCGCTGCCCGAGCCGGTCCTCGTGGCTGCCGCGGCCGAGGAGGACACCGATCGCTGAGTAGGACGGCCCTTCCGGGCCGTCACACTTGTAGGCTGGCCTTTCCAGGCCGTCAGCCGTCGACGGCCCGGAAGGGCCGTCCTACAGAAGACAAGGAGTTCGCCAGAGACGGTCTCCGGCTACGGAGAGTTTTTCCTTCAGGCACGAAATGAAAGGACCACGACCATGCGTTGCATGACGATTCTGTCGACCGCTTTGTTCCTCGCCACGGCCCTCTTCCTTGCCGGTTGCAGCGGCGACCCGCAGCCCGCCAGCAGCGGCGGAACGACGACCACGACTGGCGGCGGGCACGACGAGGACGCCGAAAAGGCCCCCCACGGCGGCCACATCATCGAGCTGGGCCACGAGCACAAGTACCACGGCGAGTTGGTCCACGACGACGCCACGACGTCCGTGATCGTCTACATCCTCGACAAGGACATGAAAGACCTGCCTATTCCCGAGGCGAACGTCTCGCTCACCTTGACGGTCGGCGGCGCCACCAAAACGCACGAGCTGGCCGCTGCCGACCTGGTCGACGGCAAGACCGCCAAGTTTACCGCCGGCAAGGAGCTCTTCGACGCCCTCGAGGAATTCGAGGCGGACAAAAACGCGACCGGCAAGCTCCGCGTCACGATCGACGGCACGCCCAACTCCGGCGACGTGAAAATGGAGCCGCACGAGCACGAGAAGAAATAGCGCCGGCCGGTCCCGCCGGATGCAACCGGCGGGCTTTTGTGATTCACAGCGCCGCAAGAACTGATCCAGCGCCCAACGTGGCCGGTGTGCCGCGTTTCACTCGGCACACCCTACGTCAGTTGCTGCGCCGCCCGCCCAACAGGCCCGACCGCCAGAGGTAATAGAGCACGATCAAGACCGACGTCAGCACCGCCGCCACGTAGGTCCAGGCCGCCGCGCTTAGGACCTTGTCCATCCCAGGCCGCTCCTCGGGATAGACGACGCCCGCCTCGACGACCATCCGCTTGGCGCGGGCCGTGGCGTCCAACTCCACCGGCAAAGTCACAAGCTGAAACAGGAGTACGCACGAAAAGAGTCCCACGCCCGCCAGGAGGACCCACGTGCCCACCGGGCCGGCGTCCTTGGCGCGCGTCATGAAGGCGCCAAAGGCCATCAGGATCACGCCGAACGTCGATCCGATGTGCGCGGTCGGCACGAGCGCCGATCGGATCCAGAGCGGCGCGTAGCCCTTGGCATGCTGCACGGCGTGCCCCGTCTCGTGCGCCGCCACGCCGATCGCCGCCACCGACCGGCTGTGAAACACCTCGCTGGAAAGCGCCAGCTCCTTGGTCCGCGGGTTGTAATGGTCGGAAAGCCCGAAGCCCTCGGCCGGGACGACGCGCACGTCCTTGATGCCGGCGTAGTCCAGGAGTTTCGCCGCTGCCTCGGCGCCGGTGAATCCGCGGGCGGTCCCCTCTTGCGAATACTTGGCGAAGGCGGCCTTGACGCGATACGCCGCAATGCCGGCGATCGCCGCGGCCGGCAGGGCGACGAAGAGCAGATACAGGGGGTCGATGAAGAACATCGTGCGCGTTTCTCCTCATAGTCTGCTCGTTCCCAAGCTTCGCTTGGGAACGGACTGTTGAAGTCGAACAAGAAGCGGCAGTCACACTGCTGCGTTGCCCCATTGTGCAATGGAAATGCCAAACGGTCAAAGCCGGTTTCGCGCCGCAAGTCATTTCTCCATTAACACTTAGCGGCCAAACCGCATCGCGCCGCGGCCTGGACTCCTCCGATCGTCAAGTGCGGTTCGCCGGAAGACTCCCTTTGCCATTCGGTAGATCCCATCGCTCCCGCCAGCGGTTCGCATCCCGACCTTGGGCCCTGGCCGTTCCGCGTCGATGAATCCGCGCGCAAGCGAAACGATCGGGCAGCCTTCACCAAAGACGTGAATCTCGCGGGCTGTGCCACCGGTGACGCGCGAATTGCGACCGGGACCGGCGCCCAGCGGCCGGATTTGTTTACTTCGCGCCCGCGACCGCTATACTCGTAACCTCATCGGCGTGACCGGCTTCGACAAAACGGGACCCTTCTGGACCAACGCCCATCATGAGCACCGCCCCCGCTGCGCCCGGCAACAACCACCCCGCGAACGCGATGCGGCTGTTCCTGGCGGGCGTCATGGTCCTGATCGCCGCGGGAATCGGCTTCTCGATTCGCGCCGGCATCCTGAAGGAATGGGGCGCGCAATACGGTTTCACGCAGACGGACCTGGGCGTCATCACCGGCTCGGGCATGTGGACGTTTTGCGTGTCGATCATTCTCTTCAGCTTCCTCGCCGACCGCTGGGGCTACGGCGCGCTGATGGGCGTCACGTTCACGCTGCACGTGAGTTCCGTCATCGTCACGCTCTTGGCCACGCCGGCGTTCAAGGCTTTCGGCCGCGACGGTGCTTATTGGTGCCTGTACTTCGGATCGATGCTGTTTGGGCTGGCCAACGGCACGTCGGAATCGGTGATCAATCCGCTCACGGCCACGCTTTATCCCAGCCAGCGCACGCATTACTTGAACATCCTGCACGCCGGTTGGCCTGCCGGTTTGGTCTTGGGCGCGATGCTGGGCGTGTTCCTGATCGGCGACAAGGGGCTGTTCGCCACATACATTGGCGGGAAGCTCCCCTGGGAAGTGGCGCTGGCCACGTACCTGATTCCGACCGTGATTTACGGCGGCATGTGCTTTGGCCAGAAGTTCCCGATCTCCGAGGCGCGGGCGCACGGCGTGTCGGTGGGCACGATGCTCAAGGAGTTTACCTCGCCGATCCTGTTGTTTTTGCTGCTGTTGCACGCTTGCGTCGGCTACGTCGAGCTGGGGACCGACAGTTGGATCGCCAACATCACCGGCAGCATTCTGAGCGACCCGAAAAAGGGGCTGTACCTCTTCATCTGGACGTCGAGCCTGATGTTTGCGCTGCGGTTCTTCGCGGGACCGATCGTGCACAAGATCTCGCCGCTGGGCCTCTTGCTGGGCAGCGCGATTTTCGGCGCCTCGGGCCTGGTGCTGTTGAGCATGGCCGGCGAATCGTTCGGCATGGAATACCCCATCCTCGCGTGCGCGATTGCCGCCACAGTCTACGCGATCGGCAAAACGTTTTACTGGCCGACGATGCTCGGCGTCGTCTCCGAGCAATTTCCTCGGGGCGGCGCGCTGACTCTGGGCGCCATGGGCGGCATGGGGATGCTCTCGGCCGGGCTCCTGGGCGGCCCCGCCATCGGCTTCAAGCAGGACTACTTTGCCTCCCAAAAACTCGTCGAAAAGTCGCCCGAGGCCTACCAGCGATACAAGGCGGAGAGGGAAAACACGTTCCTGGTCGTGTTCGAGGTGGCGGGTCTCGACCAAAGCAAGGTCGCGGTGCTCGACGACGGCGGCAAACAGCTCAATACCGACGCCGATCTGCTCGCCAAGGCGAAGCAGACCGACGAAAACAACGCCAAGCTGCTGGCGTGGTGGAACGACACGGCCAAGAGGTATGAAGAGGCAGACAAACCGCCGGTCAAGACCGCGACTCTCTACGGCGGCCGGCAGGCCATGCTTTTCACGGCAGTTGTCCCCGCCTTCATGGCCCTGGGGTACCTGCTCTTAATCCTCTACTTCCGCTCCCAGGGCGGCTATCGCCACGTCCACATCACCGAGGGCGGAGATGCTGCGCCCTCCTAGCGCGCACATGCGTCGGTAGGACGGCCCTTCCGGGCCGTCTTTTCGGCGACGGCCTGGAAAGGCCGTCCTACAGAGAACGCCGGCTACTTCCGCATCCCAAAGCAGTGCTTCAAGTCCACCGGCGGCTCGCCCAGCTCCGACTTGGCAATGTGCCGGATGTCCTCGCGGGCGCTGAAGAAGGCCGACACCACCTGCGCGTCCCACTGCTTCCCCGCTCCGCCGCGGATGATCGTGTCGAGCTGCTCGTCCGTCAGCCCGCGCCGGTAAATGCGGTCGCTCTGCATGGCATCGAAGGCGTCGGCCACGGCCGTGATCCGCGCCACGAAAGGGATGTTCTCCCCCGCCAGCTTGTCGGGATAGCCCGATCCGTCCCAGGCCTCGTGGTGATAGAGCACGATCGGCAGGACGTCGGCAAGCTGCTTGATGTCCACCAGGATGTTGTAGCCGATCCGCGTGTGCTGCTTGATGTGCTCGAATTCCTCGGCCGTGAGCTTGCCCGGCTTGCTGAGCACCTCGTCGCTGATGCCGATCTTGCCCACGTCGTGCAAGAGTCCCCCCAAATAGAGCCGCTCCACGAGCTGCCGCGGGCAGCCCAGCTCCTGGGCCAGCCGCACGGCGACGCGGGCCACGCGCTCGCTGTGGCCGCGCGTGTAGGCGTCCTTGGCGTCGATGGCGGAAGTCATCGCCCGCACGAAGCTGGCCAGGGCGTCGGCCTGCGTGTCGTACAGCTCGATGTTGCCGCAGTGAATGCCCAGGATGGCGCTGGCCGAGGTCAAGAGGTCGGCCTCGATCGTGCCGAACTCGCCCCCTTCGGCGTGGTTCAGGGCGACGAGCCAGCCGAAAAGCCTCTCGCCCTCCAAGAGCGGGACGGCGATCAGCTCCTTCAGCCTGGGGATCATGCCGTCGAGCTGCGCCGTCCCCGGCCGGTTGAGAACGAGGGGGCGGACGCGCTCCACAAGCTGCAACTGCCGCATCAACAGGGCAAACTCGTCCCGCGAGATCACGCCCTCGCCGGCCGTGATCCACTCGGCGCCGGACAAGTCGCGCGAAGCCTCCGGCCGCCAGAGCAGCACCGCCACGCCCCGCGCCGGCACGACCTCCAGCAGCCAGTCGAGCGTGAGCCGCGCCAGGTCGCTGCCGCTGCGCGAAATGGTGAGGTTGTGCGTCAGCCGGTAGATCAGGCTGACTTCCTCGTACATTCCGCACAACTGGGCCGTGAGCTTCTCCACGTCGTGCTGCAGCGAATCGGCCCGGTCGGCGACGGAGAGATGATCGAGCACCAGGCCCGCCAGCCGCTCGAGCGTGTCGCCGCGGACGGGCGTTTGCCGGTGCGCCCAGCGGCGGAGGGCCTCTTCCTCGACGCCGAACTGCCGCGCCAGCCGCGCCGCGTCCTGGCCGCCGTCCACGACCCGCGTCAAAAACCCTCCCACGGCCACGAGCGGCGAATCGTGCCCGGCCAGCGGAATGGCCAGGACCAGGAGCGCGTCCTCGTCGGCGATGAACTCCGCCCGGCCGCGGTCGGCCACCTGCCGGCACAGTTCCCATTGGCCCCCAATGCGCCAGGGAAGCTGATCGGCGCCCTCGTGGACGACCTGGCAGGCGTCGACGTCCAGGATCGACATGTCGACGCCCAGCCACTTGCGCAGCGACGGCGCGACTTCCTCCGCGGCGGGAAGGGAGCTGCGCGCGGGCGGGGCCGGGGCGCCGGCTTCCAGAAGTGCGCGACTCGGGGTGGTGGGAGCCATTCGCTGCCGTTTGATTCCTGGATCCGCCGCAGCCTTGCGGCCCGAATTCCCAGACACCCGGCCATCTCGAGCCGGCTGTTCTTCAGGGTGCGTCCGGTTTTGCAGTCGAGGATCGACCCACGCGGCCGGAGTGGAACCTCGGGGCAAGGCAACTCTACGTCACGTAAATGCTTCCGGCAAAGTTTGCTGGGGTCCCGCCTTCAGGCGGTTTTGCTGGAGGTTTTGTTGGAGTCCCGCCTTCAGGCGGTCCGCTTGTAGTGACCGCATTCATGCGGTCCTGGCGATTCCGCGCTGCCCTCCGGCAACGCGCAGCGCTGCCTTTTCGCCGCACTTCCCCTGCCTACTTATGCCTGTCCACCGGACGCAGCCGGTGGGCTTTGGGCGAC
>JACOUI010000385.1 GCA_016177915.1 Planctomycetia bacterium | reverse complement strand
GCGCCGCCCGCGCCGATGATGTCCGTGCCGCCGATGTCGGTGGCCACGAGCGACAGGCCGACGGCCCAGAAAGGGAGCGACCGGCCGGCGAGGAAAAAGTCGGCCCCCGATTTGATCCGCCGGCTGACCCAGAAGCCGATGGCCAGCGTGGCAACGAGGTAGAGACCGATGGCGGAGTAGTCGAGGAAACCCAGGCCCATGTCGCGCTCACCAGCCGCAGATTGCCGAGCTTCCCGCCGGACGCAGCCGGCGGGCTTGGGTGCTTATGGCCGGGCCATTATGCCGTCTCGCGCGAACGCTTTTCCAGTGCCGGCCGGGGCATCGGCACAGAAGAACGGTTGCGGGCGGCGGCGCTCATTGGCAAGGCGCGGCGGAGGGCGACCTGCTCCTCCGGCGGAAGTTGCTCGTAGAACTCGATTTCGCCGCTCTTGAGCGCCGCCAGAACGCGGCCGTCGCGAATCGCCAGGCGGTTGCCCGAACTCGCCGCCACGCGGGCGATGGATTGCTCCGGAGAATGACCCGCCTGCTGGAGCGTTGGCGCGCCGTTGGTCGGCGTCGTCGGCGCCGCACTCGTCGAGCGCGTCTCAAACAGGCCGGTGAGGTTCAAGGGATCGGCCGCGGAGACGATGGTCCACTTGTCGCTGGGGGCGGCGTCGCGCGTGCGGCGCAGGAGATCGACCGCCTCGGGCAATGCGTACTGCTCGCCCCAGATGCCCGCGATGAACCGCCCGCCGCGGACCTGACCTTGCGCCTCCAGGCGCCGCAGCGCCATGACGAGATCGCGCCAGGGCGGGGCGGCCGACTCGCGCCACAAAGCGTCGCGGAAGACGACGCCGTACCGCTTGAGAAGCTGCATGGCCCACAATTCCGCCCGCTGCTGCCTGGCGACGTTTTGCATCCGCGCCGGCAAGTTGGGAAACCGCGACCAGCGGCCGCCGCGGGCGTAGGAGCGCGTGCGGGCGCGGCGGTTCGTCCCATGCCGGCGACCCCCATGCCGGCTACCCGCGTGCCGGCTGCCCTGCATCAGCTTCCGCCGCAGGTCGGGCGTCACAAGCTGCCGGATCGTGGCAAAGCCGTCGGCCGTGACGAGTCCCAGCGCCGCTAGCTCGCTGAGCGCGTCTTCGAGCTGCGCCGGGAGCAAGCCCGTGTGCGCAAGGAGGTCGTCGTAGAATAGCGCCCCCAGTTCCCGGAGCGAGTCGTAGACCATGCCGGCATCGGCGCGGGCCAGGGGCGCAGCATCGGGCCGGTCGGCCGGCAGCAGCCAGGGCAGGTCGCTCCGCCGCACGAGCGCCAAAGGGACGACGCGCGTCACGCCGCTGCCGCTGGCCGGCGCGTCCTCGCGCCGCTTGGGCGGCAACAACCGTCCCCAGGCCACCTCGCCCGACAGCGTCTGCTCGTCGAGCCAGGCCGGGTCGTAGTCGCGAATGCGCGCCGCCAGCACGTCGGTCTCCCACGCCCCGCCCGGCACTTCGAGTCCCTGCAACTGACCGACGACCGCCCGCAGCGCCGGCGCCCCTTCCATCCGCGCCGCCGGCCCGGTGTGCTGAAAATCGACGAGGAAGCGCCAGTAAACCGCCGGCTCGACGGGCTGCACCTGCCGGCGTGCGGCGTCGAGCGTCAGGCGGTGAATCCGCGCCAAGAGGCGGCGATCGCACCATTCCGTCGGCGGTTTTGTGGCCTGGACGTCGGCGCCGTTGACGTCGTGCGCGGTGCGCGGCGTGAACCGTCCACGGAGGACGGAGCCTTCGCCCTCGAGAGCCTCGAGCGCCGCCTCGACGGCAGACAGCCGCAGGCCCAGATCGTCGGACAGCCGCTGCGCCGTGACTGGCCCCACGACCTCCATCCACCCGCGGACAATCGCGACAGCCGCGGTCGAAGCTTCAACGTCGGTCTTGAGCGCCTCGGGCAGATCGAGTGGCGGCTGGGGGACGGCGTCCGGGAACAAGGCAGCGACGGCCGGCCAGCATTCGGCCGCGACCCACAGCGCCGGCCTAGCGGCGCGAACGGCCCGCGTGGCCCGGCCCGCCGAGACGAGCTCCTGGAAGACGCGCTGCCATTCCGCCCCGTCGGCTTCCGGCAGGGCCGTCATCACGACGAGCACGTCGTGCAGCTCTTCGGCGTCGCGGACCTGCGGCCAGGCTTCGCGGCGGACCTGTTCGATCGCGGCCGGGTCGAGGCTCGCCAAGTCGCTCATTTCGGCGGTGGTGAGGGTGCGGCGCGTGGCCACGGCCCGCGCCCGGCGCTCTTCCAGGGGCGCGTCGTCGAGGAAGGCGTAGGGGTTGGCGTTCAAGATCTGGTAGCTGAAGGGCGACGGCTCGCGCGTGTCGCGGCCGACGACTTCGATCTCGCCGCTTTGCACCTGCCGGAGCACGTCGAACCAGCGGTCGAAATCCATCGCCTCGTGCAGGCAGTCGTGAACGGTTTGCTGGACGAGGGGGTGATCGGGGATCTCGATGTCGCCGACGACGTTCTCCAGGCAGGCCGTCGCCATCGGGAAGACGGCGCTCAACAGGTCGTCCGTTCGCATCCGCAGGATGGCCGGCGGCACCTTCTTCCCCCCCTGCTGCCGCAAGATCGCCAAGGCCCGCGTCGCGTTCCACCGCCAGCGGACCTGGAACATGGGGGCATCGAGCAGCGCTTGCTCCAGAATTAGCCGCGCGTTGCCGGGATTGACCAGCTTGAACATCTGCTCCAGTGGGAAACTATGCTGGGGACCTAGCGAGAGGACGATGCCGTTGTCGTCGGCCGCGGCCTGCAACTCGAAGTTGAAGCTGCGGCAAAACCGCTTTCGCAAGGCCAGGCCCCAGGCGCGGTTGATGCGCGAGCCGAGCGGAGCGTGAATGACAAGCTGCATCCCGCCGGCCTCGTCGAAAAACCGCTCGAAGACGATCTTGCGGTCCGTGGGCACGAATCCGACGGCCGCAACCTGCGCAGCCACGTAGTCGATTGCCTGCCTCGCCGCTTCGGGCGGCGCGCCGCATTCGTCTTGCAACCACGCTGTCGCCACATCGACGTCCGCAAGCCGCTGGGCGATCTCCTCGCGCAATTGCGAGACCTCGTGCGACAGGTCGCGCGTGCGGCCCGGCGCTTCGCCGAGCCAGAAGGGGATCGTGGCCGGCGCGCCCTGTGCGTCGCTGACGATCACCTCGCCGCCGCGGACGGCGCGGATGATCCAGGACGTGTTCCCCAGCAGGAAAATATCGCCCGCCATGCTCTCGATGGCGAAATCCTCGTTGATCGTGCCCACGAACGTGCGGTCGCCGTCGGTGACGACGCGGTAATCGGCCGTGTCCGGGATCGCGCCGCCGGAGGTGACGGCCGCGATCCGCGCCCCGCGCCGCGCCCGCAGCTTGCCGTGAATCCGGTCGCGGTGAACGTAGGCCCCGCGGCGCATGCCGCGGCCGATGCCGTCGCTGGCCATCGCCAGGACCGCGTCGAACCTTTCGCGCGTCAGGTTGTGATAGGGCCAGGCCGAATGGCAGATTTCGAACAGCTCGTCCTCGCTCGATTCCTGCGCGGCCACGGCGGCGATGATCTGCTGCGCGAGGATATCGACCGGCTGCACCGGCGGCTCGACCGCATCGAGCCTCTTGTGCCGCACGGCCCGGATCAGCGCCAGGCACTCGATCATGTCGTCGCGCGTCAGCGGGAACAATCGTCCCTTGGGGACCGCGCCCAGCGAGTGCCCGGCCCGGCCGACGCGCTGCAAAAACGTGGCGATCGAGCGGGGGGTGCTGAGCTGGCAGACGAGGTCGATGTAGCCCACGTCGATCCCCAGCTCCAGCGAGGCCGTGGCCACGATCGCCTTCAGCTTTCCCTCCTGCAACCGCCGTTCGGCCGAAAGGCGGATTTCGCGCGACAGGCTGCCGTGATGGCTGGCGATGGCCTCGCCGCCCATCAGGCTCGCCAGATGGTGCGAAACGCGCTCCGCCAGCCGCCGCGTGTTCACGAACACGAGCGTGCTGCGGTGCGACTGGATGTGCTCGGCCAGCCGCTCGTAGACCTCTTCCCATTGTTCGTTGGAGCAGGCGGCCGATAGCTCCGTGGGCGGCACGACGATGGAAAGGTCCAGTTCGCGCAGGTGGCCGACGTCGACGATGCTGCACTGCGGCGTGCCGTCGGCGGCGACGTTCCGCGTGCCCACGAGAAACCGCGCGACCTCGTCCATCGGCCGCTGCGTGGCCGAAAGGCCGATCCGCGTGGGCGTTTTGCCGCTCCGTTCGCGACAGAGTGCGTCGAGCCGGGCCAGGGTGAGTGAAAGGTGCGAGCCGCGCTTGTCGCGGGCCAGCGCGTGGATTTCGTCGACGATCACCGTCTTGACGCTGCGCAGCGTCTCGCGGCCCCGGGCGGAAGTGAGGATCAGGTAGAGCGACTCGGGCGTGGTGACGAGGATGTGCGGCGGGCGGCGGGTCATGGCCTGCCGCTGCGCCGCGGGCGTGTCGCCCGTTCGCAGCGCGGTGCGGATTTCCGGCACGAGCCGCCTGGCCTGCAAGGCAGCGTCTTGAATTTCCGCCAGCGGGATTTCCAGGTTGCGCTGGATGTCGTTGCTCAAGGCCTTGAGCGGAGAGACGTAGACGACGCTGGTTTCGTTCTTGAGCGTGCCGCCGATCGCCTCGCGGAGCAGCCGGTCGATGCACACGAGAAACGCGGCGAGCGTCTTGCCCGAACCGGTGGGCGCGGCGATGAGCGTGTGCCTTCCGGCGACGATCTCGGGCCAGCCGCGCTCCTGGGCATCCGTCGGCGCGCGGAACTTGCGCTCGAACCAGGCGGCGACGACGGGGTGGAAAAAATCGGTGACGATCACTGTACCTTACTCGCGGTCGATTACTATACTAACGTCCAGTCAGTCCGCGGTGCAATCCCTTTGGCGCAGCTTGTCCGAGTCGCCGATGGCGACATCAGCGCGCGTGAGAACAATCTGCGTACGGAGGCGCGAGGACAAAAATGCCAACCGTGCGTCGCGATGGGCCGTACAGCTTCATTTTTTTCAGCACAAATGGAGTCGAACCTCCGCACATTCATGTAGTGCGCGACCGCGGCATTTGCAAGTTTTGGCTCAACCCGGTTGCCCTTGCCAAAAGCCGAGGTTTTGCAAAACATGAACTGAACGAAATCCGGCGACGGGTCATTCAACATCAGCACGAACTTCTCGAGGCCTGGAATGCCTACTTTGGAACTTGAGCGCGAGCCTGCCGCTGCGAAAGTTCGCATCACAGCATCGCACCTTGTTGTCGATCTCGACGATGGTCGCACGCTGAGCGTCCCGTTGGCGTGGTTTCCGCGGCTGGTGCACGGCACCAAGGCCGAGCGACAGAATTGGCAACTGCTGGCTCGCGGATACGGTATTGAGTGGCCCGATCTGGATGAACACATCAGCGTCGAAGGCTTGCTGGCCGGCATCGGCAGCCGTGAAAACAAGAAGTCGATTCAACGCTGGCTCGCCACGCGCGGCAAATCGGGAAAGTAAGGCAAACGGGCGCGATCGCTACACCCGCTCCACAATCATCGCCACCGCATTGCCCCCGCCCAAACAGAGCGCCGCCAGGCCGCGACGCAGGCCGCGGGATTCGAGGGCATAAAGCAGCGTGACGAGCACCCGCGCCCCGCTGGCGCCGATCGGGTGCCCTAGCGCGATTGCCCCGCCGTGGACGTTCGTTTTCTCATGCGAAAGGCCCAAGGGCCGCATGCAGGCCACGCACTGCGCCGCAAAAGCCTCGTTCAGCTCGACAAGGTCAATGTCGGCCAGCGTCAGCTTCGCCTTTTGCAAGACCTTTTCGATCGCCGACACCGGCGCGATGAAGATTTCCTTCGGCGGCACGCCCGAGACCGCGCTGGCCACAATCCGCGCCTTGAGCGGTGACGACGATTTCCTTGCAACTTCCTCGGAAGCGACCACGACGGCCGCCGCCCCGTCGCTGAGCTGCGAGGCGTTTCCCGGCGTGACTGTGCCCTGGGGATCAAACGCAGGCTTGAGCTTCGCCAGGCCCTCCAGCGTCGTGTCGGCCCGCGGGCCTTCGTCGAGGCGAACGACGGTCTCGGTTTTTCCGCCGGGCACCTTCACGGGCACGATCTCGCGCTCGAACCGCCCCCCGTCCCGCGCCGCCGCCGCCCGGCGCTGGCTTTCGACGGCGAACGCATCCTGGTCCTGCCGCGAGACGCCGCGGCTTTTGGCGATGTAATCGGCCTGGGCCCCCATGATCGCGTTTTCGAAGGTGCACCACAGGCCGTCGTAGAGCATCGAGTCGAGGAGCTGGTCGTGGCCGAACTTGTGCCCGGCCCGCATCCCCGTGGCGAGGAACGGCGCCCGGCTCATGCTCTCCATGCCGCCGGCGACGACGATCCGCGCGTCGCCGCAGCGGATGGCCTGGTCGGCCAGCATCACGGCCTTCAGTCCGGAGCCGCACATTTTGTTGACGGTCACGGCGGCGACGGTCGCAGGCAGGCCGCCCTTGAGCGCCGCCTGCCGGGCCGGGGCCTGGCCCAGGCCCGCGCTCAGAATGTTGCCCATCACGACTTCGTCGACGTCGCCGGGCGAAACGCCGCATCGCCGAATCGCCTCGGCTACGGCGATGCCCCCCAGGTCCGTCGCGGAGATACCGGCCAGGCCGCCGAGGAATTTTCCCATCGGCGTCCGGCAGCCGCCGAGGATGTAGGAACTGGCCATGTCGCGCCTCCTGCTTGCCGCGTCAGTTTGTTGGTTGTGGCCGCCGCCGCCGGGGAATTATAAACAAGGAGGGCAGCCAGAGCGCGAGGCGGACACGTGGAATGGAAAGACCCCGTCCCCGATCCTCGGCCGAAAATCGCCGAGCCGCAGGACCCGCGCTACCTGGAAATCCGCGCCCGGCCGCGCGGGTTCCGCTGGAAATTGTGCGTGCCCGTCGCCGTTGTGCTCTTGTTGGGCGGGGCGGCGGGCGGGGCCTGGATGTGGTATTCCGCCCAGCAGGCCA
Organism: Planctomycetia bacterium; assembly: GCA_016177915.1. Lineage (GTDB taxonomy): Bacteria > Planctomycetota > Planctomycetia > Pirellulales > S012-138 > JACOUI01. The sequence goes on along the minus strand of JACOUI010000385.1, from coordinate 10,589 downwards.
AGGGGGTCGCGCTCGTCGAGCGCCTGGGCGGCAAAGTGCGCTGGACCAACGACCGCCGGGGCGAAGGCGACGTGGTGTCGGTTTTGCTCAGCGGCGGCAATTTCACCGACCAGCGGCTGGTGGAGCTTTCTCCTTGGTGGATCACTTTTCCGGGCCTCAAGGACCTGGACCTTTCCGGCTCGGGCGTGACCGACGCGGGCCTTGTGTACCTGCGCGGAAGCGGACTGTCGAACCTGATCCTCCACGACACGCGCGTCACCGACGCGGGACTCATGTACCTTGCGGGCCTGCCGAACTTGTACAGCCTGTCGTTGCAACAAACGTCGGTTGGCGACGGCGGCCTCCTCGCGCTCAAGTCGCTGCCCGGCCTGACGACGCTTTACCTGTCGGGCACGAAAGTGAGCGACGCGGGCCTGGACGTGCTGGCGGCGATGCCCAAGCTCACCTACGTGCAGCTCGACGCCGTTTCGATTTCCGGCGCCGCCGTGCGCAAGCTCGAGGCCGCCCGGCCGGACCTGCACATTTCGCGATAGGCTCCTAATGTCGGCCCCAGTCCCCGACTATTCCGCACAAATCAAGACGCGCGTTTTTGAACGTGTTCAGCGCGAGGCGCTTTGCACGCGTTTCGCATCATTTCCAAAGCAATTCTCTCGCGCGTTTGAATCCAGCGCAAGGCTTGCCCGGATCGTGGTTTGTGGCCTAAAATTGGATGTAACCGTTGGCGCGCTAAGGATTTCGGTTAGGATGGACGATTCTTAATCGCGCCCCAGCACCGCCGAGAGCTCCCGTGAACGGGCGAGCGGATGCGATTGCCGGCCGTCGGAGCTACTGGCGACGCAAGTTGTTGGTAGCTTTGATTTGCGCCAAAAAGAGCGGGTGTTTTGTGCCAACCCCAGTTCTTCAAGCGCTTGTCTTGGCGGATCAAGTTTATGTGGATGCCTTGACCGGAAAGAAGATCGTTGCGGGAATCTTCAACCAGCTTCGTGCGCGAAAATTCCCGGCTCGGTTCGCTCGACAAACGTATGCGTTCATTTGCCTCACTGAAGTTCAAGGGCGGGTGCAATTGTCCCTGCGGTACGTCGATTTGACGGACAACTCGGTGTTACTTCAGACCGAGTTTGCCGTCCAGTCAGAAAACCCATTGCAATCGGTAGAGGTTATTATTCAGGTTCCGCCTTTTCCGATGCCACATCCCGGCGTCTATGCGTTCGAGGTGCTTTGCGAAAACGAACCCCTGGGTGCACTGCGGGTCAATGTGACGCAAATGCCCGCTGAAACAACGGAGCAACAGCAATGAGTACCGCTGAGCTGGATACCCCAATCGCGGAGATCGGTCCATCCTTCAGTTTTCGACTGAACGCCGACGCTGATTCGATCGATTGGAGGGAACACGAGCACAAGCGCGTTTTCGAGTGTCCCGTCCTCCTTTGCGAGGAGGAAGAGGGCGGTTTCTCGGCGCACGCCCTCACCCTGGCGGGGGTCGTAAGCCAGGGGGAAAGCGAAGCAGAGGCGATGCACAACATCGCCGAAGCGCTCCAGGGTGCAATCGAGACGTACCTTTCAAGTGGGCAGGATGTTCCGTGGAGCCAGAAATCCTTGTGGCCTTCCGGTAAGTGCGAGCGATGGATTGTCGTGAATGTCTGAGTTGCCAGTCGTCACTGGTTCAGAAGCAATTCGTGCTTTCTCTAAACTCGGTTTCACGGTGGCTCGCATTTGTGGCAGCCACCATGTAATGAAACGAGAAGGGCACGAATTATTGCTGACAGTGCCGGTGCATGGCGGAACGAACCTGAAGCGCGGAACTCTCCGCGGGCTGATTAGGGCGGCTGGCATTACCGTCGAAGAATTCCAGGCGCTTCTCGATTAGCGCGAACCTTTGGTCCAAGTCTGGACACTGCCCATCTCGCGCTAATCTTGCCTTGTTTGGCGATCGACGGTAGCCTGCTCCCTCGCGCGCGGCGCTCCGCCGCGCCCCGTCCCCGCTGGCAACGCTGGCACGCCGCACGGAGGCGCTCGATGCTGGCAAAATGGCCCATCCGCAACAAGCTCCTCCTGGGCGTCCTGATCCTCTTCCTGATGCTGGGGGCCCTGTCGTGGAGCAGCTTCTACGGCCTCTATGAATACCGCGGCCTCGTGAAGAGCCTCGACCGCGTGGCGGAATTGAGGCACGCCACGGACCTGGCCCGCGCCGTCACGGAGCTGCGCCTGGCGACGGGCGAATTGGCCCGGCCACGGGCGACGGAGCCCTGGCAGCATCCGCTACTGAGGGAGAACGAGCCGCTGGAGGTCGATCTACGCGTCGGCCGCGACACGTTTCGGCTGCGATTGCGCAGCGTGGACGAGGCGCTGGCCCGCTACCGTCAGCAGCTTGAAAACGATCCCGAGGAATTCGACGTTGAGTCTCTGGGTGGCGACGACTTCTCGCTCCTCGAGGACCGGCGGCGCGAGTTCGAGACGGTCGGCCAAATCGAGAAGTCGCTGGCGCAGATGCGCGACATCGACCGCGACGAGCTGTGGCTGTTCGACGCCGTGAAGATCGAGCAGTTGCGCGAGGAGGCGGAGCATTTGCAGGCCCTCTCCGCCCAGCTTCCCAACCACCTGCACAACGCGATCCTCACCGTCTCCCGGCAGCTTCAAGGCCGCTACCGCCGCGTGATGCTGCTGGGGTGGATCAGCGCGGCCTTGACCGTCGGCATGCTCCTCGTTCTGGTGCGGATGGTCTGCCAGAACGTGCTGCGGCCGGTCCGTCTGCTGGCCCAGGGCGCTCGCCGCGTCGCCGCCGGGAAATTCGATTATTACATCGAGATCGAGGGTCCGGGCGAAATGGCCGAGCTGGCGGCCGTCATGAACCAGACGACCGCTCGGTTCCTGGCGCTGCGCGACGACCTCGACCGGCAGGTGCAGGAGCGGACGGCGCAGATCGTCCGCAGCGAACGGCTGGCGTCGGTCGGGTTCCTGGCGGCGGGCGTATCGCACGAAATCAACAACCCCTTGCACTCGATCGCGCTCTCGGCCGAGTCGCTGGAGGGCCGGCTGCGGCAGCGGCCGCTGGAAGAAATGCCGCCGCCGGACCGGGAGGTTTTCGGAAAGTACCTGCACATGATCCGCGGCGAGGCCGCGCGCTGCCGCGAGATCACGGCCAGGCTGCTCGATTTCTCGCGCGCAGGCGACGTCCGCCGCGAGCCGACGGACCTTGGCAGCCTCGTGCGGGAAATGATCGACATGCTCTCGCACCTGGCCCAGTACCGCGGCCGCACGATCGAGCTAAATGCTCCACAGCCGGTCGTGGCCTCCGTCAATCCGCAGGAGCTGAAGCAGGTCGTGCTCAATCTGCTCACGAACGCGCTGGAAAGCCTGGACGAGGGCGGCCGCGTGCGGATCGACGTTCGCGAAAACGTCGGGATGGCCCAGATCGTCGTCGGCGACACCGGCTGCGGGATGACCGACGAAGTGCAGCGGCGGCTCTTCGAACCCTTCTTCACGCGCCGCCGCGACGGGCAAGGGACCGGGCTGGGCCTCACGATCGCCGACCGCATCGTCCGCGACCACGGCGGGCGGATCGAGGCCCACAGCGCCGGGCCGGGACAGGGCTCGACGTTCCGCGTGGCGATTCCGCTTCGCGCGGCGGGGGTTGCGACACGCGCCGCGGCGTGAGCGGTTACGACATCTGCGCCTGCCCCAAAACCCGCCGCAGCGCCGTCATCGCGATCTCGGCGAACTGCCGCGGCGGCGCCTGCCAGAGCGCCGGGTTCATCAGCTCCACCGAAACGCAGCCCGTGTAACCGATCCGCCGCAAGTGGTCGATCAGCGCCGCGACGGGGAGGTCGCCCTCGCCCGGCAGGATGCGGTCGCCGTCGGCCGCCAGCTCGCGGGCAGTCCCGGAAAGGTCGCAGACTTGTACGTGAAACAGGTTCTCGGGCGAGACGTGCGCCAGGTCCTCCCATTTGCTGGGTCCGGTGTGGAAGTGGAACAGGTCGAGGCAGATTCCTAGGTGCGGGCTGGCGGTTTCTTCGATGAGCGCCGCCGCGGTCTGAAGATTGTTGCAGAGCGCCGCCTGCGCCTGGAATTCCAGGGCCAGGCGAACGCCGTGTTCCCCGGCCTGCTGCGCCGCCTGCTTCAGCGAGACTTTTGCGCGATCGACGGCCTGGGCATCCAGCGGCGCGGGAATGTCGGCCGCGACGACGAGCGTTTGCACGCCCAGCTCGCGGCACAGCGCCAGCCGCCGGCCGAAGTGCGACCAGTGCTCCGCTCGAGCGGCCCCCTGCGACGTCAAAAGCCCGCCCTGGTAGCTGGCGACGGGCGCCGAGACTTCATGCTCGGCCAGCAGCCGTTTCAGGTCCGCGGCCGAGTGCGTTTCCAGGTACGCTTCGACTTTTCCCAGCCACAGCTCGATCGTGCGGCAAGCCGCCGCGGCGTAGTCGGCGACGTCCGTCTCCAGCGGCGCGGCGAGCGTGCAGACCTGGCTGAGGGCGGGGATCATGCGGCGGCGCGGCAGGGGAGAAACGGGAAAAATCGCGACGGCGCGCCTGCGACAGGCGACGGACCTGGGCGCAAGCGGTAGAATCGCGGAGCGCGGGCAGTTCTTAGACTACCGGTGGAGGCGTCGGCCATGAAGCCCCCGGATGTGAAGACCTGGCGGTGGAAATTCTCGCTGGCGGCGCTGCTCTTGAGCGTGACGTTCCTGGCGGTGATGTTTGCCGCCCTGCGCAGCTCGTCGCCGCTGTGGTCGTCGGTGATCTCCACCGCCGCCGTGACGGTCCTTGTCTTCGCGTTCCTGGGTGCGCTGGTTACGCGAAAGGAAACGCGCTCGTTCTGCGTCGGCTTCGCTTTCCTCGGTTGGGTCTACCTGCTCTTGATGTACGGGCCATGGTTCGGCGAAAACGTCGCCCCGCACATGCTCTCGACCCAGGGGCTGGGCTTCGCCTATGAGAAGCTGTTTGGGACCGAGGCGCCAAACACCGTCGGGCGGCAGTTCGGCCTGACGTTTGCCGATTTCGACACGGACGGCTCTGGAGACATCGTGCTGACAAACGGTAGCCGGCTCTACAGGAACGCGGCCGCGCCGGCGCCGGCGACGCTGCCCACGCATGGCGATTTCAGCCGCATCGGCCACTGCGGGCTGGCGCTGATTCTGGCGGTCGCGGGAGGCGTTCTGGCGCGAGCCGTGTACCGGAATCGCGAGGCGGAGGGGGAAGAGAAGTGAGGGGCGGCGATTGCCCCGGAGCTTTCGAGTACGAGTACGAAGAAGAGAGTGACTACGCCATCCACCCCAGCTTCCAGAAGAGCCAGCCCACTGGCGCCGCATAGAGCACCGAGTCGAGCAGGTCCAGCACGCCGCCGAAGCCCGGCATCCACGTGCTTGAGTCCTTGCGGCCCAGGTCGCGCTTGATGAGCGACTCGGCCAGGTCGCCCGCCATACCCACGACGGCCATCGCGATGCCGAACGGAATCCAGGCCCAACTGTGGCAATTCACGCCCATCGCCGGCAGCAAAAACCGCAAGGCGATCCAGCTTCCCAAGAGCGCGAACGCCACGCCGCCGAGCGCGCCTTCGATCGTCTTGCCTGGGCTGAGGACCGGCGCGAGCCTCCGCCGGCCGATCAGCCGGCCGACGGTGTAGGCCCCGATGTCGCTCATCTTCACGGCGATCACCAGCGCGGCGATCGCCGGCACGCCCCAACCTGTCCGCGGCCCGAGATAGCGCATCTGCACGAGGAACGACAGCATGAGCCCGATGTACACAATGCACAAAACGCCCACGCCCAGTCGCTCCATCACTTCGCCGGGCCGCTGGTAGCGGCACATCTCGACAAAGAAGGCACCGAGCACGGCAAGGCCCAGCGCTGCCATTGTCCAGCCGGCCGGATCGAGCGGCGTGCGCGCCCAGTCGTAGGCATACGGCACGACGGGTCCGGTCACCACGGCCAGCGACCCCAAATACACCACCAGCGGATGCGGCCGGAGGTTCCGCGACGCCAACAGGCCCAGCATCTCCGTGCTGCCAAGCCACGACAGCACGACGGCCAGCGGAAAGAGCGCCACGCCGGGGATCTTCATCCAGTGATCGAGCCACAAGAGGCCGACCAGCGCAGCGATGAAAACCGCCCCTAAAAACAAGCGCCAGCGAAGCATACGCGACCGTTTCCAGGAGGAAGTGCGGAATATTGGCTCGCCCGGCAGCGATGTACTATCGGCGGACGGCGGGACGCTGTCCACCCAAGCATCGCGCGACGGACCCAACCAAATGGCGACGGGCCACAACAACTAAAACGCGCCAGTGGCCCTCGGCGTTTCCGGATGCTCGAAAACGTCGTGCGATTGCTCGTCCATTGGCCGTCCCGCTCCCCAGGTTATACTGACCCTCGGCGCTGCGAAGCGCCTCCACCACCGGGAAAGGAAAGGTGTGCCATGAAGCGATTCCTGCCGGTCGCGATTTTGGGATTGGTCGTCACCGTCGCCGCCGGCTGCGAGGATCCCATGTCCTTGAGCCGGAGGCAGGCGGTCCAAGCGCGAGCCGCCGCGCTCCAGGCGGAAGAGGCGCGGGCCGTTGCTCAGGTGCAGCTCGTGGAGGCGCAAGCCGAGAAGGCCGCGGCCCAGGCTGCGAAAATTCAGGCCGCACAGGCCGGAGGCGTACAGATCGCCGAGAATGAAGAGAACCTCCCGGCCGACGGCATTCGTCTCGCGCTCGATGCCAAAGGGACGGCCCAACTCAACGGTCAAGAAATTGCGGCCGACGCCGTTGAGGCCGAGATCAAAGCACTTGTCGCCGACAAGCCGCTGCCGGTCGTGATCACCGCCGACGCGGCCTGCCCGTACGCCAGCGTGCTGTCCGTGATTCAGTCGTGCCAAAAGGCCGGGATCACGCAGATTCATCTGTCGGCCGCGGCAAAGGAGTAACCGCGACGGCGGAACCGGTGCATCCCGTTGTTGAGATCGGACATGCGCATCTGCCCCTCCTGTGCCGCGACGCTGGACGACGCCCTCGTCCTCTGCCCGCGCTGAGGCGCGCGGCAGCCGCCGCCGGGGGCGCCGATGCGGTAAGATCTACGAGGACCAGGCATGAAGATGATGGTTGCTTGCCGACGAGCCAGTCTGCTCCTGCTTCTGACGGTCGCCGTCGGTGCCATGGCGCCCGTCGCTGCCTCCGCCGGCAAGTTCAACAAGGTGCTGTCGGTCGGCGACGACGCCCCGGCATGGTCGGAATTGCCCGGCGTCGACGGACAGAAACACAGCCTGAAGGACCTCGAAAAACCCAAGGCGGTCGTCGTCGTTTTCCTTTCGCTCCGCTGCCCGGTGTCCACGGGCTATGAGCCGCGGCTGGTCGCCGTCGCCAAGGACTACCAGGACAAGGGGGTCGTTGTGGTGGGCGTCAATTCCAGCGGCGACGACGCCGAGAACCTGGAGAAGATGAAAGAGCGGGCCAAATCGAGCGGATTTACGTTCGCGTTTCTGCAAGACGCGAGCCAGAACGTCGGCAAATCGTTCGGCGCGACGGCCACGCCGCAAGTCTTCGTGCTCGACGAGCGGCGCAAGATCGCCTACATGGGGGCGATCGACGACGACATGGATGCCAAGCGGGCGTCGCGGCACTACCTGCGCGAGGCGCTCGACGCCGCGCTGGCCGGAAAAACGCCCAAAACGGCCGAGACCCGGCCCCATGGCTGCCCGATCGATTTCTCCGGTGGCACGGGTGGCACGCCCTGAGCGTCCCGGGTTGGCGTCATGCATCGAACCGCTCGCCGCCTGGCCGATAAGATCTTTGCTCTGCGCTGGCTGCGAAGGGCGTGCTTTGGCGATCGAGGGAGCGCGCCGCCGGCACGCCCTTCGCAGCAGGCGCAGGGCAAGGATCGCGCTGCGGACGCGGCGGGTGGTTCGGTCCACTATGCGCAGCGAGACGCTCAGGACGTGCCACCCACTTTCTTGGCCCGGGTCTGGCAGCGTTTTTTCGTCGAACCGTTCCGCCACAGCGAGGAGACGTCGCGCGAGGGAGTTTTGTCGTCGCCGGTCCAGCTCGACCGCCGCCTCGTCACGGTGATGGTCGTCGCGGCGCTGTCGCTCACCGCCATCAACTACGTGGGGAGGTCCAATGGGAGCGCGGCCATCACGCGCTTCCTGGCGGCGGCCGGCTTCGACGACCTCTCCGAACGTCTGCGCTACGCCCTGCAGGTCCATCCGCACAAGCAATTCCATCAGCTTGTGTGGTGGGTGACGACGTGCGTCGTTTGCTACTTCGTCGTGCCGGCGCTGGTCGTGAAACTGGCCTTTGGCGAGCGGCTGCGCGACTACGGCCTGCGCGTGCGCGGCGTGCAGAACGGGGCCTGGATTTACGGCTTGTTCTTCGCCTGCATGCTGCCGGCGGTCTATCTCGTCTCGTTGCAGCCGCATTTCTTGCGGACGTACCCCTTCTACCGCCTGCACGAGGGCGAGCCGCTTTGGCCCTACCTGGTGTGCTGGGAAATTCTTTATGCCCTGCAGTTCGCCGCGCTGGAGTTTTTCTTTCGCGGTTTTATGGTCCACGGGACGAAAAAGCGCCTCGGGTTTTATTCCGTTTTCGCCATGATGGTCCCGTACTGCATGATCCACTTCCAGAAGCCGCTCCTGGAGTGCCTGGGGGCGATCGCCGCGGGGATCGTCCTGGGCACGCTGAGCTTGAAAACGCGCTCGATTTGGCTGGGCGCGGCGCTGCACGTGGGCGTGGCGTGGACGATGGACGCCTGCGCGCTCTACCGGCAGGGGTTCTGGGGATAGCGGACAAGAAAAGAATGGGACGCGGACCGCAGGGTGGGTCGAGCTCGCGCAAACCGAGTGGTGGGCGTCGCAAGCCACCGTTTTTCACGTCGGACGCCTCGCAGCCAGCACGCTGGATCGCAAGCGAAGGCCCACCGCGACTCGGGCTTGCTCCACCCACACTACAATTCTCTGACCAATCCAGATCATGTGGCGGGCGGCTCGCTGCCGTCCCGCACCAAAGGCTCCATGACCTTCGTGTTCCGCTCGATCGCCAGAATGACCGTCCGCTGCTCGACGCCGTCGGCGCTCTTGGCCGTCGCCGGAATGAGCTGCCGGCAGTTGGGAAGGCCGTAACGCACCGTGAACGTGCCGTCGGAGCGGAGCCGGATCGGTTCGCCCTGCAACGTGACGTTCGCCCCCGGCTCCGTGGCGCCGTAAACGATCAGCTCGGCCTCCAGCTCGAAGTTGAACCCGCGCCGCCGGCCGTTCATGCCCGACGCCGCCGAAAAGACCGACGAGCTCATCGGCCGGCGCAGACGCTCCTCGAGCAGCTCGTGCAACTCCGTGCGGCTGGAGCCATGATGGCCGCTGCTGCGGGCCAGGATCTTGTCGTAGTTCTCGCCGCGATCGGGCCATTTCTTGTCGATTTCGTCGCTGGCGCCGGCGCGGGGCGTGGTGACGGTGTTGCTGCGGGCCAGGACGAAAAACCGCCCGCTGGGCGCCTTGTAGCCGATCTCCAGGCGATAGGTCTGCGGCGGGTCCTGCACGTCCACGAACCAGTGGCTGACGCCGCCGTGGATTTCCACGTCGCGGATGACGCGCTCCGTCGTGCTGGTGACGGCGTTCGTGGCGACTTGCAAGAGCCGCAGTGTCGGCTTGGCGGAATGCCATTCCTGGGCCAGCGCCGCTTCGGCGCGGACGACGCCGCGCGGCGAGAGGTCCCAGTGTACTTCCAGCCAATAGGGATCGCGCACCATGGCCACCAGCCGGTCGCGGATCGCGTGGTCGCGGCCGTTGGTAGCGAGATTCTTGCGCAGGGCGGCCCGCGCGCCGAGGATCCGCAGCTTGAGCGCGACCGCCGAGCTGCGCCGCTTGGAGGCGGCGATGGCCGAACGCGAGCGCGCCTCCGCGGCCCTGGCCTTGGTGCGCCTGGCGATCGAAGCCTGCCGCGGAGCGCGCACGGACCGACGCTTCGAAGCCGCGCGGCCCGATCGCTGCCGCGCGGGAAAGCGCCGGACCGAGCGCCGCAGAATGGCGCGGACGAGCTGCGCTTTGCGCATCGACTGCCAGCCGCGCACTCCGTGCTTCGTGGCCAGCTTGCCCAGGTCGGAGAGTGAGAACGAGTGAAGCTGCTGCGAAGTCATCAGGCGCCGCCTCCCAAAGTTGGACCGGACCAGCGGTCCTCGAGCTTCGACAAGCAGTCGTCCGTGACCCCATCGTCCGTGACGCCGTGCATCCACTCCCGGCCATTCGTGGCCAACGTGGAATCATTTCAAATCAGCCAACGGCCGCGGCAATCACCACATTCGACGACGAGCGTCAAACGCGCGGTTTTGCCGGGTCAGGGCACATAAGCCGAGTTTAATCGTTCTAGTGAAAAAACGCAAACAAATGGCTCGTTTTCGATTCGTCTTATGGATCACATTGTCTCTTCAAGTATTTCAAAATAGTGAAGTTAGGGTGAGTTTAACGCGCGCAAGTGGACTTTGGAGATTGGCAGTTGTCTTAGCGCGGGGTTCAACTGGAATTTTTCTGCCCGATTTTGTGTAAGGCTCCCTTCGGTACCTTCGCTTTCCTCCCACCCCCGGAAAAGAGAAGAGGGTAGGGGGTCCAGGGGGAGGGGACTCGTCCCCCTGGTCG
>JACOUI010000384.1 GCA_016177915.1 Planctomycetia bacterium | reverse complement strand
GGCACCTGCGCCAGTTCACCCTCGCCAAAACCAAGGACGTGCCCATGGCGCGCGACGGGATGTACTACAAGGAGTTCCCCGTCACGTTCGACTGGCTCCACAACGGCGAGGGGCTGGTCGTCTTCAACCTGCAAGGCCTGTCCGACCCGCACGACCGCCTCTTCGAAAAGCGCGTCCGCCGCTACGCCGGCTTCTACATGGACGAGGACCCGCAGGCCAAAAACTACGACCCCAAGCACAAGATCATCCGCAGCATGATGAACGGCAGCCGCGGGCCGCTGTTGCGGAAGGCCACCGCGCTGGATTGGGCCGGCGACCCGATCGACGTCGAGCACCGCTTCAAGCCCGGCCACGGCGAACGCAACTACCAGGAGATGCTCGACCATTTTAAGGACTACAACGACGTCGTCGGCGACCACCCGCTCAATCTGCTGGCCACGTCGCTGGCCCTGAACGCCTACCTGCTCACCGGCGAGGAGAAGTACAAGAAGTGGCTGCTGGATTACGTCGACGCCTGGCACGGCCGGATCGACGAAAACGGCGGCATCATCCCCACGAACGTGGGACTCGACGGCCAAATCGGCTCGGCCGCCGGCGGCAAGTGGTACGGCGGCGTCTACGGCTGGGGCTTCACCGTCCGCGATCCCGTCTCCGGGAGAATGGTCCACCGCAACAGCCATGCGGCCGGCATGACGGGCTTCGGCAACGCGCTCTTGCTGACCGGCGACCAGAAATACGTCGATGTCTGGCGGCGGCAGGTGGAACTCGTCAACAAGAACGCCAAGACGGTCGACGGCAAGCTCGTCTACCCGCACATGTACGGCGACGAGGGCTGGTACGATTTCAGGCCGGAGCCGTACGGCCCCCGCAACGAGGATATCTGGTACTGGTCGATGCGCCGGGAGGATTTCGACCGGCTGCCGCAGACGGGCTGGACCGCGTTCTTGTCTGGCAAGGATCAGGAGTTCCCGGTCTCGACGCTGCGGGCCGATCTGGCGACGATCCGCGCCAAGGTGCAAGCGATCCGCGCCGACACGACCACGCCCGACACGCGCCTGGCCGACGACCCTTTGCGCCTCAACCCGTGCACGGTCGAGTCGCTGATTCACCTTATGCTGGGCGGCATCCATCCGCGCAAGGAAGGGGCGCCTTTGCACTGCCGCGTGCGGTACTTCGACCCCAAGGCGCGCCGGGCCGGGCTGCCGCCGGACGTGGCTGCCTTGGTCGAAAGGCTCGACGACGCCACGACGACGCTCGTGCTCGTGAACCTCAACCAGCTCGATCCGGCCGACGTGATTGTTCAGGCCGGGGCGTATGCGGAGCACACGATCGTTCGGGCCTCCCTCGACCAGCCGATCGACATGAAACTCGGTCTCTCGCAAGACGTCGCGGTTGGCGGCCCAACTTTGCGGGTCCATCTCGAGCCGGGCTGCGGCGGGCGTTTGAAGCTGACGATGAAGCGCTACTCCCGCCAGCCGACGCTGTTGCAGCCCTGGGACACGCGGTGAGATTGGCGCCTGCCGCCGTCTCACTTGGCATTGACCGAGGTCCGATCAATCGCGAATTGGACCCGTCGCACCGAGAAGCAATCGTCCCCCGAGAAAACCAGGTGCGCCGTCGCGCCGTCCGAGCTCATCCATTTCGTCGGAAAACCCGCCGTTTCGCCAGGGCCGACGTCCCACTTCTCCGTAAAAAACGCCGTCGTCCAAGGGCCCCAAGGCTCCGGCGCATCGTAAATGCCAAAGCCCCCCTCGAAGCGCGGGTCCGCTGGCCGGCCGTCGATGTCGGCACGAACTTGCACGAGCAAGTAGCGCCGCAGCGCAGCATGATAGGTCACGGTCGATCGGTAGCACCGGCCCTTGTAAGCGAAGACCGCCCCCCGTTGGCCAATGTCCTTCGTCCAAACCGGCTCGCCTCGTCCGTCGAGCTGACAGAAGAACTCGTAAGCGTCGCGGTCGCGAATCCGTCGCTTCGGCACGCGAGCCAGCACCGTGCGATCGGCCGCTTCGTAGGCGCTATTGGAGTCCGGCGAGTACACGTAGACGTACTCGTCCCGCGCCCCGGCGTAGTCTCGCCCGAAGTTGAGAAACGTCGGGCAGCCGAAGCTGGTCGTGAATTTCCAGTCGCTCCACGTCCACGTTTTGCCGTGGTCGCCGGACCAGGCAAGCTGCGAGTTGCCCGCATTGCGCACCCACACGTGGAGCACACCCTCCACCATCAGCATTCCGCTGGCCTTTTTTCCCGCTTTTCCGTCGCCCTTCTGCTCGGCCGTCGGCGAACGGAGGTTTGTGCCGCTGAAGTCCCGCGGCGAGCCTTCCAGCCAGGCCAGCCCCAGGCTCAGCTTCTCCGGCACCTTCGGGTCAAAGCCGTTCCCGTCGCCATAGGCCGTGTAGAGCCGGTCGTCGTCGCCCCAGGTCATCGGCCAGTTGTCGCTCCCCTTCGCCTGCCGGACGATCTCCGCCTTCGGCGCCCAGGTCACGCCCTTGATCACCGGGCTTTGTGGGTAGGGATCGCCTGCGGCCTGTGCGACGATCTTGAAAAATCCTTCCACTCGCTTGCCCCAGTTCGTGTCGTCGTCGTCGCCGGGCAATCGCGACTTGTTCGAACCCACGCCGAGCCGCACGGCGACGACGTCGAGGCTCGGGCAGACGACGACGAAGCTGTCGCCCAGCCCCAGCGCCCAGTACGCGTCCTTGGGCATGTCGGCATAGGTTCCTTTGGCGTTGCTGCCCCAGTAGAAGGCGTAGTAGGGAACGAACGACGGCAGGTCGGTCGGCCGCGTGGCCTCGCGGATAAACTCCTTCGAGAGAATCCGCCGGCCGTTCCACTCTCCGTCGCGCAGATACAGGTATCCGATCCGCGCCAACGTGCGGTGCGTGATCGTGATGCCCGAGGCGAACTCCCGGCTCTTCACGTCGTCGATCGATTTGGGGCGAAAGGCGTTTTCGCGCCAGGCCCATTCGGACGCCGGCGCGCCGATGGAGTCCATCACGCGCCGCCTGAACACGTCGCGCAAGTCCTCGCCGAACTTGAGGGTGAGCAGCTCGGCCAGCATGTTCGAGGTGTCGTTGCTGTAGATGCCCTTCTTTCCTGGCTCGTAGACCAAAAGCGGCGGCCGGCCGTCGTCGAATCCGGCCGTCATCGTGGCCAGGTGCCGAACGGTGATCCGCTCCAGCCAGCCTTTCGTGCGGTCCTCGGGCTCTTCCGTCCCGATCTTCGGATAGTGTTTCTGTGCCAGGTCGTCGAGCTTCAAAAGCCCGTCGTCGACCGCCAGTCCCAGCAGCGTGGCGCCGATGCTGCCCTTGGTGGCCGACTTGATGTCGGCCAGTTTTCTCGGGTCGCCCCACTCGTGGATGAGATAGCCGTGCCGGACGACGCAGCCGGAGAGGCCGCCGTGCTTCTGTGCGTAGTCCGCCGCGGCCGCGAGGGCCTTGCTCGACATTCCTTGGCTTTCGGGCGAGGCTGCCAGCCAGTCCCGTTCCGGGAAGACCTGCGCAGCGGCAACTGCCGGCCTTCCGAGGAGCAGGACCAGGAGAACGATGGATGCCTTATTTCGGCGAGCCATGGTCGAACCTGAACTGTGGAACCCTGGAAGTGTCAAAACACGAATTGCGGCGTCGTCATGGTAGGCGCCTCGGTAGCGGCTGTCACGCGGGATAACAAGATGTCGCAACGTGCAGTCCACGCCGCCGTCCGATGGCCCGTTTTTTCTCGCGCCAGGTGTCACATCGCCTTGCCGCCGGTCGTTTCTAAGGGTGAGGACGGAAATCAACCCGTAGGACGGCCCTTCCGGGCCGTCTGTGCGCGGCGGCCTGGAAAGGCCGCCCTACAGGACCCAACAAAGAAAGGTGCGACCATGAAGAGGCTCTTGTCGATCGCGTGTGTGCTGCTCGTGGGTCTGACGCTGGGCGCGGTGGCGACCGGCGCGGGCCTGGCACGGAAGCATGCCTTCGGCGCTTGCTCTTGTCATGACTGCCAGGTGCTCGTCGCCGGGGACACGAGCCAGCCCAAGAAATGCGGCACCTGCGGCGGCTCCGGCCAGGTGCTCTCGTCCTGCGCCGTCTGCGGCGGCGACGGCGTGAGCGAATCGGGCAACACCTGCCAAAGCTGCGGCGGATCGGGCCAGCGCTACAAGTTCTGCCCCACCTGCGGCGGCACCGGCGAACGGTAACCTATCATCGCTCGCATGCAAAAGCTGGGCGGAGTAACTCCGCCCAGCTCTTTCCATCGCCAGAAAGCGCGAACTCCAAACCCGCCGCTCCGAACTCCGCTCGCTACCTTTGATACGTCCCCACCAGCTCCCCCTCATCCAGCACATGCCCCTTCATCGCCGCCAGCAGGGCCTTCTTGTCGAGTCCAGGCTTCAGGTTCAGCTCCGCATCGAGCGCGTAGACTTTGAAGTGGTAGTGATGAACGCCGTGCCCCGGCGGCGGGGCCGGGCCGCGGTAGCCGTTCGTCCGCCCGCTGCCCCAGGAGTTCTTTCCCTGGGCGGCGCCGGCCGGGGCGCCAAGCGTCGGCGTGGCGGCGACGTTCTCCGGCAGCGAAGTGGTGCCGGCAGGCAGATTGTAGATCAGCCAGTGGACCCACGGCTCGGGCGTCGGGGCGTCCGGGTCGTCGCAGATCAGGGCCCAGCTTTTCGTGCCCGCCGGCCCGGCCGACCAGGAGAGCGGCGGCGAGTGGTCGACTCCGTCGCCGGTGTGTTTTCTGGGGACGGGCTGGCCGGCCGCAAAGGCCGTGCTCGTGACTTCGATGGTCATGTTTCCTCCTCCGCAGTTTGGGCTGGAAAACGCCGTCGGCGCCGTCAGAAGCGTACCGCTCCTTGCCCCACTCTTCGAGCGTCGTCGCCTATGCAATCGCACGGTGCCGCCCACGAGCGCCAAGTGCTATAATCGAGCAAACGGCGCTGCGTGCGGCGTCGTCACAAAGATTGGGTCGTCCCATGATGTGCCGAGGCGTCCGCGGCGCCACGTCCGTGGACAGAAACGATCGCGAAGAAATCCTGGCCGCCACGCGCCAGATGCTGGCGCTCTTGATCCGCCTCAACGGCATCGAGGCCAAGGACGTCGCCAGCGCCCTGTTCACGACCACGCCCGACCTCAACGCCGAGTTTCCCGCCCTGGCCGCCCGGCAGCTTGGCTGGATCGACCAGGCCCTCTTGTGCGGGCACGAAATCGCCGTGCCCGGCGCGCTTGCGAAGTGCGTCCGCGTTTTGATTCACTGGAACACGGACAAGTCGCACACGGAGATCGCGCACGTGTATTTGCGCGACGCGGCCCGGCTGCGGCCGGACCTGTCGAAGCTGCCGCCGGTCGACTGGGACGAGCTGGAGCGGTGGATTCAGCAGCAGATCGCGGTGCACCGGAAGCCGTAGTGGGCAGGCACGATCGATGAGCAGCCCGCCCCGAGCCTATCTCCTCACCCCCGCCGGGCGCGGCGCGCTGGCCACGATCCGCGTCGAAGGGTCCCGCGCTGGCGACGTCGTGCGAATGGGATTCCAGCCGGCGCAGGCACGAATCGCCGATCCGCTGGAAAGCGGCCGAGTGTATTTCGGACATTGGCCGCTCGAGCACGGCCGCGAGGAAGTCGTCGTCTGCCGCCGCGATCGAGACGCCGTCGAGATTCACTGTCACGGCGGACCGGCCGCCGCGCGAAGTCTCCTGGAATGGCTTTCGCGGCACGGCTGCCGAATTGCGTCCTGGAGCGATTGGATCGCGGCCCGCTCGCCCGACGCGATCTGCGTCGAAGCGCTCATCGAGTTGGCCCGCGCGCCCACGGAGCGCGTGGCGGCGATCCTGCTCGATCAGGCTGCCGGGGCACTGTCGCGCGAGGTCCGCGCCGCGCTCGATGCCCTGGGTCGCGGCGACGGCGCGACCGCGATGGACACGATTGTCCGTCTCGTCTTCCGCCAGCACGTCGGCCTGCACCTGACCAGCCCCTTTCGCGTCGTCCTCGCCGGCCGGCCCAACGTCGGCAAAAGCAGCCTTACGAACGCACTGGCCGGCTACGAGCGGGCGATCGTCTTCGACCAGCCCGGCACGACCCGCGACGTCGTCACCGCGCTCGTGGCCCTGGACGGCTGGCCGGTGGAGCTTTCCGACACGGCGGGCCTGCGGGCCGCGGACGGAGGCATGGAGGGGGACGCCGCGGGAGACATCGAGCAACAGGGGATCGAGCGCGCGCGGAAGCAGATCGAGTCGGCCGACCTGGTGCTTCTTTTGTGCGACGCCAGCCAGCCCTGGACTGCGGCCGACGCCGAATTGCTCCGCGAAATCCCCGATCCGCTCGTCGTCCATACGAAGTGCGACCTGCCGCCGTCTCCCGCCGCGGACCGGCCGTCCGGCATCGCCACGAGCGCCGTCACGCGCCAGGGCCTGGCGGACCTGGAGCGCGCGATCGTCGCGCGGCTTGTCCGAGATGCTCCTTCGCCTTGCGACGCAGTCCCCTTCCTGCGGCGTCACGTGGAAGCGCTCAATCTGGCGCACCGACACATCGCGGCTGGTAGGATTGACGCCGCTCGCGCGGCGCTGGAGCGGATCTTTCATCCCGACAAATCGCCGTAGCAAGTATCGGAGGCCTGATTGCGATGAGTATGAATACCCGACAAGAGCTGCTTCGCGTTCTCAGTGAGCTTTGCGCCTGCTGCCCCGAGGTCCGCTTCGGCCAATTGGTGGCCAACGTCTCGTACCTGGCCAAAGGCCCAACGAACGAGGCGATCTGGGACGTCGAGGACGAAGAGCTTCTCGACGCGGCGCGGAAGCACCTGGAGGACTGGCGCAGCCGGCAAAACGCTGGCGCCTGAAAGGCGGCGGGCACGCCATCGAGAGTTAGGATAACTCGGGCAGCAGCCGAAATGCCCGGTTGCCCGCGCCGCGCATCACGGAGAAATCGCGCCGGTCGAGAGTGAAGACGGTGTCGATCTTTTCGCGCACCGCCAGATGAACCAGGGACACATCCGCAAGCTGCACCTGCAGGTTGCGGTATTTGCCGAGCAAAGTCGCCAGTTCCGGCAGCGAGGTTTCGTCCAGCGGCAAGAACTGAAACAGCGCGTCGGCGGGGCCGCTCAGCAGCTTTTGAAGCGCTGGCGGTGAGCCGCGCAGCAGCCAGGCGGCCTCGGTGACGACGGGCCAGGAGGTGAGAAGCGGCGGCACGATCGTCCTGAGCGCGTCCAGGCATGCGGCGTGGTGTTGGTCGTCGCGGCGGAAGATGGCCACCAAGGGACCGGCGTCGACGAGCACGCGCGTGTGGAGCCGGCCCTCAATCACGCCCGAACCCTTCCATGTATTTTCGGTTGGTGCTCATGTCCTTCGGGCCACCCTTGACACAGCCGATAATGCCAGCCTTCTTGGCCACGTCGTAGCACGTCACCACAGTGTGCCGCGACAAGTAGTCTTCGAGCGCCTCGCGCACGATCTGAGATTCTGACTTGCCGGCAGCCTGAGCCAGCGTCCCCAGCTTTTCCTGGAGCACTTCGTCAACGCGAAGGGTGATGCGGCCGGTTGACATGGGGCCTCCTTGTCTGACATTATAGCATGATTGTCAGACAGTTGGCAATCGCAGGCAAGCAAGCTCCCTCGGATTCACTCGTGCCCAGGAACAACCCCCTCCGCCGCGTTGAATCCGCCCTCCGAAAGCACGCGCTTTTGTACCCGCTCGCGCGCGAGGATTTCCCCTGGGAACACAGCGCCTTCAAGGTCAAAGGCAAGGTGTTCTTGTTCATGGGCTGGGACAAGGAGACGCTGGGCCTGTCCGTGAAGCTGCCGCAATCGGGCAAGGCGGCCCTGCAACTCCCCTTCGCCTTTCCGACGCGCTACGGACTGGGCAAAAGCGGCTGGGTCTCGGCCACGTTCCAGCCGGGCGACGCCGTCCCGCTCGAGATGCTCTTGGAATCGGTCGACGAGAGTTACCGGGCGATCGCGCCGCGGAAGGCAGTGGCAAAGCTGGAAGGGGCGGATGAGGAGCCGGCGGGTGGCGCAGGCAAGCGAGCGACGCCCGGGCGCGTCAAGCGGCGTCAGGGGCGATCGTCGAGATAAGGCGTCGCGAATCGCGCGGAGGCATTCGCCACTGCGCGGCCGAAGATACCGGCGAGACGGGGACGCTGGGGGCGAACCCGGTGTACCGGGTGCCCCACCGACCCCAGTCACGGCGGTCAAGGAGATTACCGCACGCGGCACTGGAACCGAACGACGCCGCCCTGGCCGGGCTCCAACGGATCGGCGATTTCCCACCGCAGGACGAGCGAGCCGCCCTCGTTGGCCTCCGTCGAGAAGTCGGCCTTGACGCTCGCCTGAGCGCTGCCCTCGACGAACTCCAGCCGCGTCGTCAGGTTGTCGGCGATCGTCACGTTGCCGACCGCCTGGTCGCCCACGTTGTCGAAACGCAGCGTGAAGTCGATCGTTTCGCCCGGCGCGGCCGCGTCCGTCGAGGCGACCTTCACGATCCGCAGCTTGGGCCGGCCCGGCGGCGTGTCGAAGGTGTAGACCGCCTCGGCCCGCTGGTCGCCGGAAACCTCGGCCGCCCTCTGCCCGCGCACGAGGGCCACCACGGCCAGGTCGTGCGACCACGTGACGGCGGCGTTCTTGCCCTTGGCCAGCATGGGCTTCTCCCACTGCTGGTGGATGCCGGTGCGGATGACCTGGAGGTCCTCGTACGGCAAGAGCTTGCTCTGGAACTGGATTGGCAAGAGAGCACTGGACACAACCCCGTCGCCCTCGCGCGTCCGCAGGGCCGAGGCGTGCTTGCCGCCGACCTGCGCCCGGGCTTGCAGGTTTTGCGTGCTGGCGGTCGCGGCGGCGGCTTCTCGGTTCTCGCCAAGCTGGCGGCTGAAATGGTGGTGCTCGACGGCGTCCGACTGTGAGGCGGTAGCCGGTAGGGTCACGCTGCGCACGGCCGAAAACCGCGGGGCGTAGACGTGGACCCGGTTCGACGGCGCCACCACCGTCCTCCCGTCCAGCGTGTCGTAATGCGCGATCGTGTCTTCCTGCTCGAGGCCCCGCAGCGTCCAATCCGGCAGCACGTTGGAGCGGGGCTGCGCGTCGCCGCCGTCCACAAGGTACTCGTCTTCCGGCCAGGGCGCTCGCATGCCGTGCGGCTGCCAGGCCGGGTCGATCACCTGTTCGGGCAGCGGAAGGGGGCCAAACATCGGCGGCGCCACGACGGGCGGCTGCATGGCCGTGCCGAGGGGCGTCGGGGCGCGAATGGCGGAGCGATCGAAGTCGTAGGCCTCCGTGTATCCAACGAGGGCGACGTTGCCGTCGGCCGGCATGGTCGAAAGATCGCTGGCGGAAGCGATTGACCCCTCATCGCCGACCGAGGCGCTGGCCTGTTCGCCGTCCGAGACCGCGGCGGCCGCGCCCGGTCCCACCTCCGGCAGCGCCGGCACGATCCCCGGCGCGCGGCACGAGCAAAGAATCAAGGTCGCCGCCACAACCACGGCGATCCGCCACCAGCGCAGCCAGGCGCTCTCGCTGAGGTTGTCCATCGCGGCACCGTCCATCTTGCGTTGGCTTTTGCTTCCGTGCGTGCGTTGTTTGACGGTGGCTGGCGGTTCCGCCCGCTACCGGGCACCCCAGGGACCGCGCGAGGTGACGGCGGGCCGGCGGCCCGACCCCGACGCCCGCCGGTCGCCCTTCCGCGCGGCGCCGTTCTGCTGCTCGAGCACCGGGAGCGGCTGGAACGGCGGGCAGCCGTAGAGGAAGCTCAGCTCCGGATGGCCCGCGTCCAGCGGCACGCGCGAGCCTATCCGCAGGATCGCCACGGGGCGGCCGAGCGCGTCGGCCACGTGCAGCGGGTCCTTCTTCCCGACGTCGAACCATTCCTGCGCCTTGGGGTCGTTGCGGTTGGCCAGTGCGCTCGTTGGGTCCTCGAGGTAGATCACGCGCGTCACGTACCGGCCGGCCAGGGCCAGCTCCATGTCGCGCTGCGACAGCTCGACGATGATCGGGAACTGCGCCTCGCGGCCCGGCGGCGGATAGGTGCGGTCGATGATCTCGATCGTCGGATAGAGCTCTTCGCCCTCGTGCTGCGGGATGCCGCTGACGCGGAGGCGATAGACTTCCCCGAGGAGCACCGCCGCGCGAACCGGCGAGGCCGGCTCGACGAACCGGCCATCGGCCGCCAGCGCGATCGCCCCGCCTTGGGGCGCGCGGACTTCGACGGCCTGATAATGGCCCGAAAACGCCCCGCCCCGTTGGATCACCTGCACGCGGCCAATCGCTCCCGGCGGCATCTGGGAGTCGAAGAGAGGGTGTCGCTGCGGACCCTGGGCGCGGCCCTCCGTGGGGAGGGTCCCGGCCAGAAGCAGCCACGCCATCGCCGCGACTGTGGATGCGGCAGGTGTGATCCAACGGAGCGGGAGAACCATTGTCGTAGCCAACTTCGGTTGCGCGAAATCGTGGTGGCGGCTCAAGAATAGCGGCCCGGGCCTTGCTTCAGACCCGGGCCGCCTTTGTCATTTCTCAACCTCTACTGCTGCTGCTGCGGCACCGGCAGTTGCTCCGGCTGCCCGGCCGTGCTGGGCGTCACCTGCTCCTTGATCAGCACGCGGTTGGCCGGCTGCGGATAGCTCAGGCCCGGCGACTGCTTGACGTGGATGTCCACCTGGCCGGTCGGACCCGGAATGTGCATGTCCGTGTGATTGATGATCGTGTGCCGCTGCAGGCCGGCCGGACCGCCGAGCGGAATGTGCGGCGGGCCGGGCAGGCCGATCGGCGTGCCGACGTAGGGCATCCCATACTGCGGCACCGTCACGCCGGAAATGTAGCCCGGCGTCAGAGTCGGGGCCGCGCCTTCGGCCATCGGGCGGCCCTGGGCGTCGAGCATGAATCCGGCCGGACGCATCGGGCCGGCGGCGCCGCCGCCGAGCTGCAGGTCCTTGTTGCCGATGCGGATGACCGCCAGGATCGCCCCGCGGCGGTCGGCTTCCACGATCGGGTCCACGCCCGGATCCAGACGCGTGCTCACCAGCACCTCGATCCCGGCCACGGCCAGCTCCTGGAACTCGGGATCGGGCAGGTAGATGACCTTGGTCACATAGTTTCCGGACAGCACCTGACCAAAGTCCTCCTCGGTGAACTGAACGGGGATCTTGTTGTGGGCCAGGAAGGCCTCGGTGCGCGGCGTGGTCGGGCCGATTTCCAGCGAGGGATACAATTCCGCATCGCCGCGGCCCGGAACGTGCGACAGCTTCAGGCGGTAGATCGCGCCCTGCGGGAAGTCGTAGCTGCCTGGGCAGACGAGCGGCTCCGAGTCGAATGCGCCGCTGCGCGTCGTGCTCCATTGCACCATCATGCCGTCCGGCCCGACGAAGTAGACCTGCGAGGCCTGGGGCGGAACGGGGATGGCGGGGACCTGTGGCATCATCACGCCTGGTCCCGGGCCGCCCACGCCCGGTCCCGGCTCTGCCAGCATCTGCGCCGGCGGCAGGTTGTACGGCTGGAGCGGCTCGCCGTTCCGCGGCCCCAATCCGTAGCGGCCAGGATTCGTGGCCACCTGGTCGGCCATGGGGGAGCCGACGGGGGCGCCGGGTGTCGGCCGGAACCTGAGAACCTGGCAACCCGGCAGGGCTGCCAGCAAGCACGCCAAAGCTAACGCCAAGTGGATTTTCATCGTGTCCCCCCAAGGTCTTTCAAAACGCCGCTGGGCTGATTCAGATCGGATGACGTTTGTCGTGGGTCGATTGACGCCGGCCGCTGCTGCCTCCGGCCACTCTGGCGTGGACCGGGCCACGGTCCGGCGCTACAATCCCGCCCCGTCTGGGCAGGCGCCGGCGCAATTGCCAATGCGCGCTGTGCCCTGGAGCGGGCCTCTGTGGCTTCCATTCGGCCTGCTACGACGCGATTCTTTGGTAAATCCCGCAAATCCAGACCATGAGCTACAAGTCGCCAACTCTTCCGGGGATTGCACTTGGGATCGCTGTGGCGATCCTCGTGGCCCACTGGCGGCAAGGCGACGTCGCGCTGGAAACAAGCGAATCGCGCCCGTCGGCGGCCACTCGCCAGACGGCTTCCTCGGCCGCCGGTATCCTTGGCGAATCGCCGGCCTACGCGGCCATGCGGCCGGAAAACGACGGCGGAGCGGAGCTTCTGGCCCGCGCCATCGACAAGCTGAAAAGCCAGCACAGCATTGCTGCCAAGGCCCGCCAGGTGGCGAATCTCTACGGTCAGCAGCTCAACGGCACCGGCAGTTACACGCAGATGGCCGGCCCAGAGGGGGTCTCCCTGAGCCGCTTCGAGCTGAAGCTGCAGACGGCCGAAGGTCCCGCGAACTGGCAGCAGGTCTGCGACGGCGCGGCACTCTGGACGTATCGCAAAAACCTGGACGGCCCCCGCCTCACGAGCGTCGATATCAACACCGTGCTGTCCGCCTATCGACAGCGGCTTGCCGGCGCAAGTGCGGACCCGGCGGCGCCGCTCTCGCCGCCCATCGGCGGCCTCCCCGAGCTGCTCGATTCGCTGGCGCGGCACATGACGTTCAAAGAAGTGTTTTCTGAGCAGCTTGGCGACGTGGACGTCTGGGTCGCCAAGGGCCGCTGGAATCCCTCGACGCTGTCGGACCTTATCCCGGACCAGCGCGACCGCATCCGTGGCGGAAAATCGCCCGACTGGAGCAAGGCCCCGCGGCACGTCCCCGACCACGTGCTCATCTACTTGGGAAAGACGGACCTTTTCCCGTATCGCATCGAGCACCGTCGGGACGATGCTCCGCCGGATCGGCCGCTGGCGATGCTGGAGTTGTTCGAGGTGCGGCTCAACCGGCCGATCGATCCCCGCGTGTTCGACTACAAGCCCGGCCGCCGCGCCGCCGACGCGACCGCGGAATACCTGCGGGAGCACGGCCTGCCCGCGCCGAAGGCGAAGGAAGAAGGCGAGGCCTAGCCATCACGCTCCCACGAGAGGAGCCCTCACACTCCGCATGAGGCAGCGCTTCGGCGAGCAAAGAATTGCCATGGCGCGTGACGCGGGTGCGCGTCGGGCATGGAGGCCGTGAAAGCCGCGCCCTTCGTCTCGCGAAGCGAGACGGCTACCCCGGCTTCGTCTCGCGGAGCGAGACGGCTACTTCGCTCAACTCGCCGGCCCGCTGCAACAACTCCTCGAGCCGCGCGCTTTCCTCGGCCGCCATGCGGATCAACTGCGCTAGCGCGATCATCTTGCTGTCGATTTCGGCGCGCACGTCGCGCACCATGTCCTGGATTTCGACCTCGTAGCGGTCGATCTCCGGCGAGTCCAATCGCCGCCTGAGCGCAAGCAGGTTCGGGACCGGAGGCGCAGCGACGGGAGACTGCGGCCGAGCGGCCGCGGACGCCGCCAGCCGCTTGCGCGATCGGTAAATGAGGATCGCGCACAGCAGGATCATTCCTGCCACGAGGACGAAATGCTCGATCTGGACGGCGGCAAGGGGCATGGCCGGTCTCCGCCAAAGCCTACGTTGCAAAAACGCAACGCACGCCCTCAGCGTGCGTGGCACGCCCTGAGGTACTCCGAGGGGCGTGCATTACGGGCCTCGCGCACCACGCCCTTCGGAGTACCTCAGGGCGTGCCACCCCGGTTCAGCATGCCGCTACTCCCGCAAAACCCTCCTCTCCGTCATAATCGTCCTCGAGACCGACTTGCCGCCGCCCTTCGGAGTACCTCAGGGCGTGGCACCAGCACCTAGAGGGCCGTTCATGACGCTCTGGAGATTCAGCCTCCGCGAAGTCAAGAAACGCCCCGGCCGGGCGATCCTGACCCTGATCGCCATCGTCATCGGCGTGGCCACGGTCGTCTCGGTCATGATGTCCGTCGGCGTCACCCGGCGGGCCTATGCCGACATGTTCCGCACGATCAACGGCCGGGCCGCACTGGAGATCAGTCCGCTCGGCGGCGGAATGGTGCACGAGTCGGCCATTCCCGTGGCCGCCAAGGCACCCGGCGTGAAGGCTGCCGTGCCCGTGCTCCAGCGCCGCATGAAGATGACCGTCGGCGAATCGCAGACCGTGGGGGTGAATGTGCTGGGGATCGACCCGGCCGTCGACTTGGAAGTTCGCGATTACGAGCTGGAGCTGCCTGAGGGACAAGAATGGAATGCATCGACGCGAGGCCTGGTGCTGGAGTCCAACTTCGCCGAGACGCTGGGCGTGAAGATTGGCGACGAGGTGGGCGTCACGCTGCGCGTCCGCGAGGTCCAAGTCCCGGTCGTCGGGCTGATGCGGGCCAAGGGGGCGGCGGGCTTTCGCGCCGGCGGCCTCGTGCTGATGCCGATGAAGTTGGCGCGGCAGCTTGCCAACGTGCGCCAGCGCGTGGATTCCGTGCAGATCGTGCTGTCCGACGACGCAAACGAAGAAAAAGTGCGGCAGGACTTGCAGTCGAAAATGGCGGCGCACATTCAGAAGCTCAAGGCGGAGGCCGCGGAGGGGGAGGCCATCGCCGACCTGGCCGTTCGCCGCCCCCCGGATCGCTCGCAGCAGGCGGAAGAGACCATCCTGGCCAGCGAAATGGGCCTGCGCATGGCGACCGCGCTGTCGATCGCCGTGGCGTTCTTCATGATCCTCAACACGTTCAAGATGAACGTCGGCGAGCGCCGGCGGCAGCTCTCCATCATGCGGGCGATCGGCGCCACGCGCGGGCAGCTTTCGCGGATGGTCATCACCGAGGGCCTGGTGATGGGGTTCGCCGGAACGTTGCTGGGCGTCGGGTTGGGGTTGGTGGGGGCCTATTATTTGACGCGGGTCATGGAGAGCTTCTTCCGCGTCGCGCTTCCGGCCCTCGAGTTTAGCTGGCTGGCCGTGCTGGGAGGCGCCGGCTGCGGCGTGGGCGTGGCGCTCCTGGGCAGCTACTGGCCGGCCCGCGAGGCCGGTAAGCTCTCGCCGCTGGAGGGCATGGGCAACGTCGCCAAGGAAGACCGCGAGCCGGTGCCCTATTGGGTGACGATCCTGGCCCTGCTGGATCTCGCCGGCGCACTGTTCCTTTTGGTCGCCAGCCTGACGAACTGGTTCGGGTTCGACGTTTCGGCCGCGGCGTCCATCCTGCTCCTGGTGGGCGTCGTGCTCTTGATTCCCGGCGTGCTGGGTCCCGTGAGCGGGGCCGTGGCCCGGCTGCTGGCGCCGGTGTTGCGCATCGAGGGCCGGCTGGCGCACGGGCAGATCGTTCGCCGCCGCACCCGCACTTCGCTCACGGTGGGCGTGTTGTTCGTGGCCATCGGCACGGGAACTGGAACGGCCAGCCTCGTCCTGGACAACATCAACGACGTCCGTGACTGGTACCAGCGCTCGCTCACGGGTGATTTCCTGATTCGTTCGGCGATGCCGGACTTCACGTCGAACGACGTGCCGGAGCTGCCGCCGGACTTCGTGGCGGCGCTCCGCCAAGTCGATGGTGTTGAGGCGCTGGACGGCGTGTCGAACGTCGACACGACGGTGAAGGAGAACGCCGCGACGATCGTGATCCGCGATTTCAGCCTCAGCCCCGATCACGTGGAGCTGGCCGTCACCGAAGGGGAACCGGCCGAAATCCGCCGCCAGCTCACTCAGGTGCAGGGGAGAAACATCGTCGTGTCGACGGTGCTGGCGGAGCGGGCAGGGTTGAAAATGGGGGATGACGTAACGCTCGACACGCGCTCGGGTCCGAAACCATTCCACATCTGCGGCATCACTAACGAATACGCGCACGGAGGCATGGCGCTCTACCTGTATCGCGAGGTGGCCGGCCAGTACTTCCAATTCGGAGGCGCCGACGCGTATATCGTCAAGGCCGCGCAGGGCAGGCAGAACGAGGTGGCGGAGGAGCTCAAGAAGCTCTGCGCCAAGCACGAGGTGCTGTTTCAAACGTTCGCCGACGTGCGGCGGATCATCGAGGGGATCATGGGCGGCGTCGTCGCCAGCCTGTGGGTCATCCTCTTGCTGGGGTTCGTCGTGGCCGCACTCGGAATCGTGAACACGCTCACCATGAACGTCCTCGAGCAGACCCGCGAGCTGGGCCTCTTGCGGATCGTCGCCATGACGCGCCGGCAGGTCCGCAAGATGGTCCTCTCCCAGGCCGTGATGATCGGCGCGATCGGGATTTTGCCGGGACTGGCGGCGGGCCTCGCCATGGCCTGGTTCGTGAGCCTGGCCATGGCGGGCACCTTCGGACATCCGATCAAATTCGGTTGGCATCCACTCATGGCTGCGATTTGCATCGCCGGGGCGTTCGCGGTGATCCTATTCGCGGCCTGGTTCCCTGCCCGCCGGGCGACGCAGCTCGACTTGTTGCAGGCGATCAAAGTGGAGTAGCAGGCACACTCCGTGTGCCGTTCTTCTCCGGGGAGGCGTTGCGAACGGCAGCTAAGATTCACCGCGGGGACGAACATCGCTCGTCCCACGATGGCACACGGGAGTGTGCCACTACAGAAAAAAAACGAACGATGCGCATCGCCTCCGTCCTCACGCCGCCGGACGACCGAAACCTGCGCCTCGCCGCCCAGTGCGGCGTGACGGACATCGTCGTCCGCTATCCCGGCCGCGGCCTGCCGGCGCTTCTGGCCGAGCGCGACCGCATCGCCGGATACGGGCTGCGCGTTTCCGTCGTGGAGGGCTACCTGCCCATCGAGAACATCAAGCTTGGCAACGACCGGCGGGACGCGGAAATCGAGGAGGTGCAGGAACTCGTACGGAACATGGGCCGGGCCGGCGTGCCGATCCTGTGCTACAACTTCATGGCCGGCACCGACTGGGTGCGCACGCAAGTCGACGCCAAGGAGCGCGGCGGGGCGCTCGTCACGCGGTTCGACGCCGACAAGGCCCACGAGGGCGTGTCGCTGCAATACGCCGAAGGCAAGCTGCGCCAGGAGCCGATCGCCGCCGAAAAGCTGTGGCAGAACCTGCGGGGTTTCCTGGAGCGGGTCGTGCCGGTGGCGGAGCAGTCGGGCGTGGTGCTGGCCATGCACCCCGACGACCCGCCGCTCGATGAGTTTCTCGGCCGGGCGCGGATCATGAACAGCGTGGAGGGCTTCGAGCGATTGGTGTCGCTCGTTAAGAGTCCCAGCAACGCCATCTGCTTTTGCCAGGGGACCTTTGCGGAGATGGGGGTGGACATTCCCGCCGCGATTCGCCGCCTGGGCAAGCACATCCGCTACGTACACTTCCGCGACGTCCGCGGCACGCGCGAGCATTTCGTCGAGACGTTTCACGACAACGGCCAGACGGGCATGGTGGCGGCCATGCGGGCCTACCGCGAAATCGGCTTTGACGGCCCGATGCGGCCGGACCACGTGCCGCAGCTCGCCGGCGAAGAGCAGGGGGAGCCGGGCTACACGATGCTCGGGCGGCTGTTCGCCTTCGGCTACATGCGCGGGCTGATGCAGGCCGTCGAGCGAGGCGATTCGTAGGGTGGGCCGAGTCTTACGAGGCCCACCGCGCGTCGGTCGACGGTGCGCGCATCGGTGGGCCTCGTAAAACTCGGCTCACCCTACATGCTACATGCCCAACGGACTCCAACGATGACGCGCCTCATCTTCGGCTGC
Organism: Planctomycetia bacterium; assembly: GCA_016177915.1. GTDB lineage: Bacteria > Planctomycetota > Planctomycetia > Pirellulales > S012-138 > JACOUI01. Next base: position 26,394 of record JACOUI010000384.1, on the reverse strand, counting down.
GGCTACCTCGGCGAGCGCGTCGCCCGTTTGTGGCTCGACCCCGGCAAGAACGTCCGCGCCGTGACGCGCTCCCCGCAGCGGGCTGCAGTTTTCGCGCAGAACGGCCTTGAGCTGCTTGTGGCCGATATCGCAGACAAGGATACGCTCGCCTCTCTCCGCGCCCTGCCCGCGCCCGAAACGGTGCTCTTTGCCGTGGGCTTCGACCGCTCGCCGGGACAAGCCGTCCGCGACGTATGCGTCGAAGGACTGCGAAACGTCCTCGATGCGCTGCCGGCGGAAACCGGCAAGGTGATTTACATCAGCACGACCGGAGTTTTCGGCGACGCCGGCGGCGAGTGGGTGAATGAGGACTTCCCTTGCCGGCCGACGCGCGAAACCTCGGGGGCGATGCTCGACGCGGAACGACTCTTGCAGCAGCACGCGTTGGGTCCCCGCGCGATCATTCTGCGCCTGGCCGGAATCTACGGTCCCGGCCGCGTGCCCAATGCCGAAGCGCTTCGGTCCGGCGACCCGATCGCCGTCAACCCGGAGGGCTTTTTGAACCTTGTCCACGTCGACGACGCGGCCCGAGCCGTCCTGGCCGTGGCTGATCGCGCGGTCCCGCCGAGGATGTACGTCGTCGCGGACGGTAATCCCGTGCGGCGCAGCGAGTTTTACGCCGAGGCGGCGCGGCTGCTCGACGCGCCGCCGCCGCGGTTCGCAGCGCCCGACCCTGGCACTGCCAAGGGCCGCCGGTCGGAAGACAGCCGCCGCGTGAGCAGCGCGCGCCTGACGTCGGAGCTGGATTTCACGTTTCGCTATCCGTCGTATCGCGAAGGGCTTCGCGCGATTCTAAGTTGACGAAGTTCCCAGGGCATGCGCCGCGTCGCGGATTTCACGCAAGAGCGCCAGATGCGCCGCCGTCCAGGCGGCCGCCGGCGCGGGACGCGCGGCGTGCTCCATCTCGTCGCCCAGTCCCCCGGTCTGCGTCTGGCGGACGTGCCGCAGGATGAGGTCGCGGATCTCCGCGGCGTTGCTCACCCCCTCCATCAACCCCGTATGGCCGGACACGATCTGCCCGCCGTGCTGCTCCTTGACGCGCCCGCCGCCGCCGGCCGTCTCCACCACCACGTTGGCGATGCCGAAAAACCGCTCGATCGGGCCTTGCATGACCGTGATGTTCTGAATGTTCTCAAACGTGATCGTCGTCTCGTGGATGATCCAAATGCCGCGGCGGATGCGCAGGCTCCGGCGCGTGATCACGTACCAGGTCGTGTCGTAGCGCAGGTGGATCGCGATGTAGGCCAAAATGTCCGGAAAGACCGCGATCACCAACGCGGGCAGCGCCAGGATGACCCCCAGCCAAGGCAGCGCGGCCGTCACGACGATCCAGCCCACGAGCACCGCGCCGTCGACGAGCGTCAGCACGATCCAGAATTTCAGCTTGAGGTAGCGCAAAAACCCCTCGGCAGGGCGGAACGAGACAGCCTCCTCGCCCGGCGGCGTGGGGAGCGTCGGCGGCTTCTCCGGCACGCGGAACCAGCGGACCAGCACCGCCCACACGCCCCGGTAAATCCAGCGGCTCGCTCGTTCGACCTGGTCCTTCATGGCGGCCCTTTTTCCCTGGCGGCCAGGCGCACGAGCGTATCGCGAATCTCGCCCAGGAGCCGCAGCGCCTCGTCCTCGTCGGCCGACGGAGCGCCCGCCGTTCCCGCGGTGGTTCCCTCCGCCCCTTTCGCATCGAGCGGCGCCAATCCCCGCGCCCCGCGCATCTGGTGATACAGAAAGTCGCGCAGCTCCTCGGCCTGGAGGATGCCCTCGATGGCCATTTCGGCCGAGGCCGCGCCCGACGCCGTCTGAATGCTCACGTTGGCCAGGCCCATCCAGCGCTGCAGGATGTTGCGGGTGAGGTGGATGTCCTGAATGCGGCGGTAGGTCAGCAGGATCTCGCGCCGGAACAAGACGCCCCAGCTCATCGAGATGCCCTTGTCGTCGAAGTGGTAGCGGAGCGTGTAGTATTTGCAGAGCAGCGGGATCAGCGGAACGATGAACGCGGGGCCGGCCAGGAACGAGACGATCACGTAGTACTTGAGCAGTGCCGGGTCCGGGCGGGCGATGGTATACGGATCGAATGCCGGCGATGCCGAGGATGGCCTGGTGTCGCTCATGTCGCTCGAAAGGGCAATGCAAGGAGATCGACAGGACGCGAAGCGGACGCCAGTGTATCCTTTGGCCGCGGGAAAAGGAACCGGCGCGCCTGCGCCGCAGGGCAAATCACCCGGCGTCGCGTGCCGGCGTGCCTGCCCGCTTTTCCTCGGCGGCGCTGGCGCGGAAATACTCCGGGACAAGCTGGTACACGTCGTCGCGGTGGCCGGCCGCAAACAACCGGCCGCCGAGCGCCCCGACAGCGGCGGCCGTCGGAGTGCGAAGGTCGTCGGCCACTAGCACGACGTGCGGCGGCAGCCGGTCCAGCAGACGGCGCGGAACGGGCCCGGAGACGGCCGCGCCGTCAAGAGTTCTGGGCGAAAGCCGCGCCAGCCAGAGTTCGTCGTCCACAAGCTGCGTGGAGGAGCGCCAGACGTAGTGCCCCGCCGCGTCGCGCTCGAACGAGGCGGCGAACACCTGCTTCCGCAGGGCCTCCATCGCCACCTCCAGGCGGCGGCAATCGGCGGGCGCCCGGGCCGCGATCGCCTCCAGCGAGTTGACACCCAGCACGGCGGTCCCGGTCGCGTAGGCCAGCGTCTTGGCCGCCGTCACCCCGATCCTAAGGCCGGTGAACGAGCCGGGACCCTTGGCCACCGCGATCAACTCGATGTCCTGCGGGCGCCAGCCGTGCCGGCGGAGAAGATCGCGCAGGGCCGGCGCGAGCGTGCGGGCGGTGCGCGCGGCCGGGTCGAGCAGCACCTCCTCCAAGAGATGCGCGTGCTCCAGGGCCGCGAGGCTGCCCCCCAGGCTGGTCGTTTCGATGGCGATGGTCCGCACGGCGATGCTCGTCGATGCCTGTCGTTCGTCCGGCCGCTGGAAAACTCGCCTGCCGGCGCGATCCCTTCCGCACTATAAAATAGGGCGGGGACGGCGCGCGGAAACCACAGAGCGCTGCCGCTTCCGCTGCGCCAAGAAGCTCAATGTCCCCGGCCGGCGCTCACTGTCAACGGAAAACCGGCCGGTCTTAACAATCCGGGGTGGCCGATCCCCGTTTGCCGAAGGGAAACCGTTGTGACGCCGCGAGTTTGGATCGTTCTGGCGGGACTGGTGGGGGCGGCCGGCGTGACGCTGGGCGCTTTCGGCGCCCACGGGCTCAGGGAGCACCTTCAGGCCGCAGGCCTCGACAGGCCCGAACATCCGGCCAACGCGCGGGCGAACGAGACCAACCCGTCGCGCATTCTTGAGAAGAGGCTGGCCGACTACGAGGCCGCGACGCGGTATTGGATGTACCACGCGCTGGCACTGCTGGGCATCGGGCTGCTCTTGGCGGTGCGGCCCTCGCGCTTGGCGGCGGCCGCCGGCGGTGCCTTCCTGGCCGGAAACGTGCTTTTCTCCGGGCTGTTGTACGTGATTGTCTTTGGGGGGCCGAGGATGTTGGGGGCGATCGTTCCGATCGGGGGCCTGCTGTTGATCGCCGGCTGGCTGTTGGTGGCCGCGGCGGGGCTGCGCGTCGCCAGGCCGGCAAGCAACTCGTAGTGACCACATTGATGCGGTCATTGCGTTGCACCCACGGGGAATCTATCACTATCTTTGCGGCGGGACTGGCAATGGTGGGCGTCGCAAGCCATCGTGCGAGCAAACGACGCTCTTACGGATAGCCACCAGTTGACCGCAAGCGATGACCCGCCTGCCGGACGGCTTGCTCCACCCACCCTACCATTGTCGGCGGGATGGAAAACTCAATGGAAAGCACCCGGGGGGCTGACGCCCCCCGCTCGCCGGGAGAGAATCGCACGTGCGGATCGCGTATTTGGACTGCCTCAGCGGCATCAGCGGCGACATGACCCTGGCCGCGCTCGTCGACGCCGGCGTCGGCCTTTCGGCCATACAGTCGGGCATCGATTCGCTGGGGTTGCCCTTGGCCTGTCGCCTGGCGGCCGGCGAGGTCAAGCGGAAGGGCTTCCGCGGCACGCACATCACGGTCGAACACGAGCCGGAGCACGCCCACCGGCATTTGCACCACATCGTGGAGATGATCGAGCGCAGCCGGCTCACTCCCCGCCAGCAGGACATCGCCAAGCGGATTTTCACGCGCCTGGGCGAGGCCGAGGCCAAGGTGCACGGCACGACGATCCGCAAAGTCCACTTCCACGAGGTCGGGGCCGTCGATTCCATCGCCGACATCGTGGGGGCGGCCGTCGGCTGGGACCTCTTGGCCGTCGATCGGATCGTCGCCTCGCCCGTCGCCACGGGCCGCGGAGTGATCACCATCGAACACGGCCGGGTGAGCGTGCCCGCGCCGGCCACCGCCGAGCTACTGACCGGCGTGCCGCTGCAGGAATCGCCCGTCGAGGCCGAGCTGACCACGCCCACGGGCGCCGCCATCCTGGCCACGATGGTCGACAGCTTCGGACCCTTGCCGGGCATGCGGATCGAGCGGATCGGCTACGGCGCAGGGACGAAGGAGCTGGCGGAGCAGGCGAACTTGCTGCGGCTGTTCGTGGGCGAGTCGGACGGTGCCGTCGCTTCCGACCAGGCCTGGGTGCTGGAAACCAACCTCGACGACGTGAGCGGCGAGTTGATCGGCCACTGCACGGCGAAGCTGATGGAGTCCGGAGCGCTCGACGTGTACACGACCGCCATCGGCATGAAGAAGAACCGGCCGGGCGTGATGATCAGCGTATTGTGCTTCGCGCCGGCGATCCCGAAGCTGGAGAAGATCATCTTCCAGGAGACGACGACGCTGGGCGTCCGGCGCTGGCCGGTGAGCCGCCACAAGTTGGATCGCCGGCCGCACACGGTGCAGACGCCGTGGGGACCGATCGAAGGCAAGCTGGCCTTCATCGCCGGTTCGCCGCCGAGCTTCTCGCCCGAGTATGAGTCTTGCCGGAAGGCGGCCGAGGCGCAGGCCGTGCCGCTAAAGGAAGTTTACGAAGCGGCGCAGAAGGCCTTCGATCCGGCCCAGGCGGCGATGGGCACGACGTAGCGTGGGTCGCATTTTGCAGAGGTGGGCGCAGCAAGCACGGCGGTGGGCCTTCGCTCGCGGCGAGCGATGCCTGCGAGTCACACTCGGCTCAACGTCGATCGGCTTGCGACGCCCACACTCGCTTCGCGCGAGCTTGGCCCACCCTACGAACTCCTGGCCTTCCTACTCGTGCCGCAGGGCCTCGACCGGGTCCATCCGCGCGGCCCGGATCGCCGGGTAGATGCCGAACACGATCCCAATCACCGCGCTGATGCAGAACGCCAGGGGAATCGACTCGGGGACAAGGATCGGCTCGACGGTGCGGACGGCGTCGGGCAGGGCGTTGAACTGTTTGGCCGCCACGTTTTGCAGGATCGCCCGCAGCACGTTGACCGCGGGGCGGCAGGCGAAGCCCGCCAGGATGCCGGTCACGCCGCCGCCGATGGACAGCACGACCGTCTCGACCAGGAACTGAATGATGATGTCGGAGCGCGAGGCGCCCAGGGCGCGGCGGATGCCGATTTCGCGCGTCCGCTCGGTGACCGTGGCCAGCATGATGTTCATGATGCCGATGCCGCCGACGACCAGCGAAATCGCGGCGATGAGGCCCATGAAGACCATGAACAACAGGCCCACCATTTTCTTTTGTTCCAGCAGCTCGTAGGGGATGACGATGGCGTAGTCGTTGTCACGATGGTGCTTGGCGAGCGTTTGCTTGACGAGGTCGGCCGTGTCCAGGACGTTGTTGACGTCGTTGATGCGGAGCGTGATCTGGGTCAGCTCGACCTGCTCGGCGTTGAAGCTGCCGGTCGTGCGCCGTGTCACTACATCGCCGACGAAGACGCGGAGCGTACTGATCGGGACATAGACGTCCTGGCTATAGTCCAGGGCCGTCAGCGACCCGCCGATGGCCGCCGCGGGAGCGCGATCCTTCATCACCCCCGCGACAATGTAATAGTGCTGGGCGATGCGCACGGACTTGCCCAGCGGGTCCGCGTATCCGAAAAGCTGCTGCGCAGTCCCGGCCGCCAGCGCGCAGTAATTCGTGGCCTGCCGGACGTCAACCGGATTGAGGAATCGCCCTTTTTCAACGGCGAGCTGGTTGAGTTCCGCATACTCAGGCGTACAGCCAACGACCCGTCCCTCGAGCGACTGCGTGCCGAAGGAAATGCGCTCCCGATAGTCCTTGACCTGCACGGCCTGGCGGATCGTGGGGATGGTGTTGACGAGCCGCTGGTAATCGCCCCGCGTCAGGCCGTATTGCGCCGCCGAAAAACTGGCGACCGAGCCGGAGCTTTCGGGGGGCTTCTTGGTCAGGAGGATGATATTGTCGGCGCCCAGGCTGGCGATTTCCTCCTGGGCGCGGACGCTGATGCCCTCGCCGATCGAAAGCAGCCAGATGACGCTGGAGACGCCGACGAAAATGCCCAGCACGGTCAGGAGCGACCGCATCGGGTGCAGCGTGAGGCTCTTGAGCCCCAGCTTCCAGGTTCGCAGCGTAAACAGGTTCATCGTCGGTCGTCGGACTGGATCAAGCCGTCGCGGAGGCGGATCACCCGGCGCGTGTGCCGGGACACTTCCTCCTCGTGCGTCACCAGGATGATCGTCTTGCCCGACTTGTTCAGCTCATCCAGGAGCTTGAGGATGCCCTCGGTCGTCACCGAGTCGAGGTTCCCCGTCGGCTCGTCGGCCAGGACGAAGTAGGGGTCGTTGATGAGGCTGCGGGCGATGGCCGCGCGCTGCTGCTGTCCGCCGGAGAGTTGCGTGGGGCAGTGCTTGAGCCGGTCGCCCAGGCCCACCAGCTCGGCCAGCTCGCGGACGCGCCGCCGGTGCGCGGCGGTGATCCGCCCCTGGTAATAGAGCGGGACCTCAATGTTCTCCAGGACGGTGAGCTGCGGGATCAGATTGTACGACTGGAAGACGAAGCCGATGCGGGTGGCGCGGATGCGGGAGAGCTGCCGGTCGCTCATCTGGGCGACATCGTCCTCGCCGAGATAGAAGCTGCCGCCGGTGGGCTTATCGAGGCAACCGAGCAGGTTGAGGAGGGTCGACTTGCCGGAGCCGGAGGGTCCCATGATGGCGATGTAGTCGCCCTCCGGGACGTCGAAGCTGACGCCGCGCAGGGCGTGGACGGTCTCGCCGCGCAGGGCGTAGTCCTTGACGAGGTTGTCGAGGCGGGCGGCGAGCTTCATGTTCCGGCTTCACGTTCCCGGACCTGAGGAAGCGCCCTCGCCACCGCCGGCCCTGCGGCCGCCGCCGAAGCGCCGCTGGAAGAAGGTGCGCATTTCCTGCTGATCGACGCCCCCGTCGCTGTTGGCGTCCATCTCGGCGAAGTTGTCCTCCAATTGCGGCGCCTCCTCCCGCGAGAGCTTGCCGTCTTTGTCCTTGTCCGCCGCCGCGAAGTCAAAGCCGCCGCGCCCACCGCCCCTGCGGCCGGCCCCGCCGCCCGGTCCGCCGCCGCCCGGCGCCCCGGCCCCGCCTCCGGTGGTTCCCGCGCCATTGGCGCCCTGATCGCCGCCGGCCAGCGCTCCGCGACCGGCACCGACGTTGCCGCCATTGCCGTTTTGGCCATTGCCGTTAGCGCCACCGGCCAGCGCGCCGCGACCGTAGACCTGTTGCGCGTCCTTCTGCTTGCGCTCGACCTTCGGCAGGTCGGTGTCCTTGATGAACTTGCGCGGGTTTTGGACGTAAAGCTCGCCTTCCTTGACTCCGACTTTGCGAGTGCCGGCGGCGTCCGTCACGTCCTTGAACTCCTCCAGCGCCACGAACTCATCGCTGGCGGCCTGGACGGCCACTTCGCGGGGAACGTAGCGGCCGCCCTCCTTGACGGCGCAGAAGAAGCGATCGCCATGCTCCATCACGGCCTGGACCGGCAGCCGGATCACGCCGGCGCGTTCGTCGACGAGGATGCTCACCTCGGCGTTCTGCCCAGGACGCAACCCCGGCGGCGAACCGTCGATGGCCACATACACGCCGTACTCCGTCACGTTGCCTCCCATGCGATTGGGAATGGGATAGCTGTCGACGCGGGTGACCGTGCCGCGGAGAACGTTGTTGCGGTCGGCATCCAGACGGATCGTGGCGGGCATCTTCTCGCGGACCAGCGAGATGCGCGACTCGTTCACGCGGGCTTTGACGCGCATCGAGGCGGGGTCGGGAATTCGGAACAGCGTTTGTTTTTCCCGGATTTGCACGCCCTCGGCGATGTTGGCCTCCACGTTTCCGCGCCAGTCGCGCTCGATCGCGTAGACGACCTCGCCCGGCGACGGGGCCATGATCGTGCAGTTGGCGATCTGCTTCTCGATGTCCTTGAGCTTGGTGAGCTCCAGGTCGTGGCTTTTTTCGGTGGCGCGGAGCTGGGCCGCGGTGGAGCTGATGTCGCTTTCAAGCTGCTTGACCATCTTGGTCTTGGTGTAGTTCGTCAGCACGCGAAGTTTCGTGCGGGCCGTCTCCAGGTCCTTTTCGGCTTTCTCGACGGCGAATTCGTCGGCCTCGAGCTGCACGGGAGTGATGTAACCGCGCCGCGCCAGCTTGGCGCTGTACTCGGCGTAGTCCTGCGCCCGCCGCAGGTTTTCCTGGGCCACGAAGACCTCGGCCTCGATCAACTGCTCCTCCTGCTTGAACGTCCCCTCCAGATATTCCTGTAGGGCGATCTTCGCCGCCTCGTGCGCGCTTTTCGCCTGGATGACCGTGGCCTCGCTGTTGCTCACCACGATCTGCTGCTGGCGCAGCTCGTTCTCGAAGGCCGACGAGTCCATCTTGCACAGCACCGGGTTCTCTTCGATCGTGCCGTCTTCCTTCTGGATGTACAGGGTCCCCTTCTCTTCGTCCTTGGAGATGACCGTCCCTTCCGGAATGAGGGAGATAATCGTCGTGCCCGCCCCGCCGCGGGCCTGTACCTGGCAGCGGACTTCGACGTTCTTGGCACTTTCAACCTGCCCCGGCTGGGTGATTTCGAAGAGGAAGGCCGCCTTGGCCGCCGAGTGTTCCAGGGCAGACTCCGTCGACGCGGCGTCGTTGTCGGAGCAGCCGGCAACGAGCGCCAGCACGGCGAACATGCTCCCCGAAACGGCGACACGACCCATCCAAGAACGCAAAAATCCAAGGTGCATGCGACGACCTCCCATCCTTCGTGGAGCGGGGGATCCAAATTGGCGGCGGTGTTGAGCGACGCGGCGACTGGCCCGAGTCATCGTGTGACGAATCGAAACTGGCAGGGCGGGAACCGACGGCTGTGGATTCCCAGCCGGAATCAGGCAGGAACGACCTTTGGCAGGGCGCGGTGGGTCGATGAGCCGATTGTAGGCGGACTTCCGACCCAACGCCAGCAGATTACGCCGCGCGCCCAGGGCAATGGGGAGTCCTTGAAGGCGATCCGGAAAACCGGCGCTCCGAATTCCCCACACGGCCCGCCGAGCATGCGACGTTGCGTGGCGTCGTGCCCATTATACACCTAACCCCAGCCGCGTCGTGAGGTTTCGCACAGGAAACCACTCCGTCCTGGCGAGGCGCCCTCGGGCATCGCCCGGATCAAAACCCTGCGATTTGCCCGAAGCGGGCGTTATTGCTCCCTGTGGCAGGGTGCGAGTAGAATCTCCGAAGGGATGATTGCGTGATCCGGGCAGGAATTTCCGTGCGCAACGAGGGATCTATGCGCCTAGCGCGTGTTGCTTTGGGCCTTTGCCTTGCCGGTGCGGCGCTTTGGACGGCGCCCCGGCCCACCCCTGCCGGGCCGGGAGAAGCCGCCCCCGCCCCCGCCGCCGTCGGCGAAACGCCGACGGCCGACGAGCCCCGGCAGATCGAGGCCTGGATCGAAAAGCTCGGAGTGGCGGACTATTTCGCCCGGGAGCACGCCCAGGCCGCCCTCAAGAAGTTCGGTTTGAAGGCGTTCGACGCCCTCTGCGACGCCGAGTCGTCGGCCAGCCTGGAGATTGCCTCCCGGGCGCGGTTCCTGTTGCAGGAGATGCGCGTCGACTGGACGGCCGCCGACGATCCGCCGGAAATCCGGCAGTTCTTCCGCGGCTACGACGAGTTGGCCGTCGACGAGCGGCGCGCGAAGATCGAACGACTTTCTCTGGACTACGACCCGTCGGCGCTGGCGGCCCTGTGCCGCGTCGCGCGGTACGAGCGCAGCTCGGAACTGTCGAAGTTCGCGGCGATTTCGATCGTGGAGCAGAAGCCCTGGGACGCGCTGGAGGCCGAGTCCCGCCTGCGCCTGCTCCTTTCAGCCCTGGGACCGAGCCGGCGGACCGCGGTGCGCTGGCTGCGAACGTACGCCGCCGGCTGCCAAGCCGACTCCGCTGGGGCCGAATCGGCCGAAAAGCTCGCCGAGGCCGCCGCGCAGTGGGAGCAGCACGTGGCCGAACACGCCCAGACCGCCGCCCGCTCAGATAACACGCTTCAGCGCGAGCTGTTGTCGGGGTTGCTCCGCGAGTACGTCCGGCTCGTGACGCGTCTAAAGCGCGAGCAGGAAACCCAGGCGGCCGTGCGGCGGCTCGTGGAGTCCGACCTGGGAAGCAGCGAGTCGCTGACGGCCCTGATTCGATTCTTGAGCGAGGAGAAGCTCCTCTGGCCGCTCCGTCCGCCCGTGCAGGAGCGCTTCGCCTCCGCTTTCGAGCAAGATTACCGCCTGTGGTACGAAATGCTGGAAGCCGCTTTGGCGATGGGAGACGAGAAGCTCGCCGACGACCTGGCCTCGCACCTGCCCAGCTACGGCAGCGGGGACATCCAGCTCGCCGTGGCCCTGGAGCTGCACCGCTTTGGGCTGATCCGCTCTTCGGAACGGGAACACCGTAACGTCATCGCCGGCCGGCCGGATTCCGACACCGTCGTCATCTTCGCCCGGCTGCAGCTTTCCGAAATCCTCCACGACCGGAAGGCCGAGGAAGAGGCCGCGGCGCTGCTGGTCAAGGCCGTGGAGGGCCTGGAGGCCAACGCCGCCATCGAAAACGGCCGCCGCAGCCCCCTGACGGACCTGGAACGCATCAAGTCGATCAAAGCGCGGAGGCACTATTACCAGGCGATGCACGAGCTGGGACGGGGCGACCTGGCGGCGCACCTCCGCGAGCTGGACCTGTCGATCGATTCGGACCCGACCGACGCCGACGCGCTGATCGCGCTTTACCGGCTCCCCAACCCATCCCCCGAGCGAAAAGCGAAAACCCTGCAACTGATCCGCAACGCGGTCGATGCCTACCGCCAGGACATCAAGCTCAACCCGAACGAAGCCCTGCCGCACAACCAGCTTGCCTGGCTCGTGGGCAACACCGAAGGCGATTATGACGAGGCGGTCCGCATGTCGCACCGCTCGCTGGAAATCAAGCCCGACACGTCGGCCTACCTCGACACGCTCGGGCGGTGCTATTTCGCGCTGGGCGATTACCGGAACGCCGTGCGCTACCAGACGCTGGCGGTGCACCGCGAGCCGACCTCGCAGCAAATGCGGTGTCAGTTGGACCTTTTCCGGCGTGCGCTGCGGGACGGCAAAGCGCCGCAGTGATGCTGGAGTCACGCCTACAGGCGACCCGCCCCGAAGCCTGAAGGCGGGTCTCCAGATAGCCGCCTCCAAAACAAGCCGCCCGAAGGCGGGACTCGAGCACCCCGCCTGAAGGCGGACCCCAACGGACCGCAGCAGTGCGGCCACTACCAGCAGAAGAGCGGCCACTACCAGCAGAAGATATGTCCGCGGTCACGACCGGCACCACGACGCAAGCCACAGACGGCGCGGAGCCGGCTGCGTCCCATCCGTTCGCGCCGCGGTGTTCGGTTCCCTCGCCGCCGCCCCAGCGCCGCGGCCGCGCGGTCTTTTATCATGGCGCGATCTTGGCCGGCGCGCTGGCCGTGCTCGCGCTCTGCTTCGTCCTCCGCGTGCAAGGGGAATCGAAAGTCATCGTGCCGGGAATGAGCGAGCCGCTGCCCGACCTGTGTCACGTGCGGCGGTTCCTGGGCATCAACTGTCCCGGGTGCGGACTGACTCGCTGCTTTCTCTGCCTGGCGCGGGGAGACCTCGCCGCGGCGTGGCACTTCAACGCGGCGGGCTTCCTCTGGTTCGTGGCGGTATTGTTTCAATTGCCCTATCGCTGCGTGCAGGCCTGGCGGGCCGGCCGCGGCCGCCGGACGCAGTTCCCCATGCGGCTGGCCACCTGGACTGTGATCGTGCTCGTGGCGGCGCTCTTGATCCAATGGGCCGCCCGGATGCTCTTCGGCTAGCCCCCTACGGAAGCGTGCCCCACCATGATCGGCAAAGGCAACGCCATCCTGCGCCGGCTCGCCAGGCGCTTCCGCCTCTTCGGCAAGAAGCGCGGCGACCGCCGCACCGGCTCGCAGCAGCTCGGCAGCTTCGGCATGATGCTCTTCTGGGCCGGGACGCTGCTCGTCGGCTGGTGGTTCCTGGGCGTTATTCTCACCTACGTTCTCGCCGAGTGGCAATCCAACCGCCTCTTCCAGGAGAACGAGTGCGTCGTGCTGGCCAAGCGCGTCGGCACGCCAACGACGGGCGACCACGAAACCTACCGCCCGGACATCCTCGTCCGCCACGTCGTGGACGGCATGGCCTACCCGCGCTGGACCTACGACATCACGCGCGCTTACTCGCACGACCGCGAGCGCGCCGAAAGCGCACTGGCGGAATTTCAGGTCGGCCAGACGCGCCCCTGCTGGTACGACCCGCGCGACCCCCAGCGGGTCGTCGTCGTGCGCGGCTACACGAGCTACCTCTGGCTGATGACCTTCCTGCCGCTGCCGCTGATCGTGCTGGGCTTCGTCGGCCTGTGGTTCAACCTGCGGTCTTCCGACGCCTCGGCCGAACGGCGGCTGGCGATGGGCGAACGAACGGGCGGAGGCCGAAAACCCGGCAAGAAGGCCCGCCTCGAGGAGTTCCCCACCGTCCCCAAGGACGCGCGCCTCACGGACAGCCCCGGAACCACGCTGGCCTACCGCCTGCCCGTCGCCGGGCAGGAGAACTGGGCCACGGTCGCGGTCGTCGTCGGGTCGCTGGTTTGGAACGGCATGGTGTCGGTGTTCCTCACGCTGGCCGTGCGGAGCTTCGCCGTCGGCGAGCCGCAATGGCTGCTGACCGCCGTGGGACTTGTCGTCGCCGCCGTTGGCATCTGGCTGGTAAGGGTCGCACTGGCCATGCTGCGCCAGGGGGCCAGCGTGGGCCGGACGCTGATCGAGATTTCCGACCATCCGCTCTATCCCGGCGAGAGCTGCCGCGTCCTGCTTTCGCAGTTCGGCCGGATGACGATGCCGCAGCTTCGGCTGCTTCTCGTGTGCGACGAGGAGGCGACGTTCCAGCAGGGCACGAACACCCGCTGCGAGCGCCGCCGCGTATACGAGCAGGAGCTGTTGTCGCGGTCCCATATCACCGTCGATCCAGCCGGACCCTTCGAGCTGGAGCACGAGCTTGTCGTGCCCTCCGGGGCTATGCATTCCTTCCGCTCCGCCCATAATGAGGTCGCCTGGCGGCTGGTCGTCGAGGGATCGGCCGAGGGCTGGGCGGAATTCCAGCGGACGTTTCCCGTCGTCATCCATCCCCCGCGCGAGTCGGCCGCATGAGCGTGCCGGGCGTCAACATCAAGCTCGACGGCCAGCACCGGATCTATCGGCCGGGTGAGATCCTGTCGGGGCAGTACGGCTGGGACGTCGAGCCGCCCGCCGCCGCGACCAAGGTCGAACTTTCCGTCCTCTGGCGCACGGAAGGGAAGGGGGACGAAGACCTGGGCGTCCACTTCTTCGATTCGATCGACGTTCCCGCCGACACGGACGCGGCCGGCGTGGCCCCTGACAGGGAGGCTGTCAGGGAGGCTGACGGGGCCGCCGACCGCCGCACGGCCCGCTTCGCAACGCAGCTTCCCAACTCGCCCTTGAGCTACGACGGGGCGATCGTGAAGGTGGCCTGGTGTGTGCGGGTGCGGTTGTTCCTCCGCGACGGGCGGGAAGTCGTGGCGGAGAAGGTTTTTCAGCTCGGCAACGTGCCGAAGGTCCGCGTCCGCGAGCCGGCGGCCGGCGAGAGCTCGACGAAGAAGCCGCCGGCGGCCTCCGTCCCCCAAGACGACGCCCTCACGTCCCCCCGCCGCAAAGCAGCGGCGGACGAATCGGCCGCGCGCGAAGCGGCGACTGATTGGCCGCGGCGGGCAACGACGTAGCCCTCACGCTTCCGCGTGAGGTAGCGTGAATCATGAACATGGGCCGCCCGGCGGCTGCAGCATTGCCGCCAAATGCATGTCCGCATCAGGCTGAGTCGCGGACTGGTTCATGAAGGTCGCGTTCAACAGAACGCTGAAAATGTAACGTGCTTTGGCCACACGCCTTTGCTCGCCAAAGGGCCACATCACGTGGAGCGTGATGGCTACATTTCCCAGGAGCGTGAACGCTACGTTGCCACAAACGCCTGCCAGTAGAAGATCCAGCCGGTCAAGGCCGTCAGGAACATGCCGATGGCGGCGGCCGTCCCCAGGCGCGCGTGCCAGCGGCTGTGCAGACCCGGCGCCGGCGGGCGGCCGAACTTTCGCAGCGCCTGGGCGATGACGACGATCCACAGCAGGGCCGTCGTCACCGCGATCGCCAGGTGGACGTAGAGCGTGTAAAAGCCCGGAGCGAGCGCGTCGCCCGCCTCGCGCTGGACCTCGAAATAGGGCGAGGCCTTGGCCCGGTCCAGCCAGCCGCTGACGAACTGCATGTCCAGCTCGAACAGCGCCACGGCGACGAGGAGCGTCGCGCCGAGCGCAAGCTGGATCTTCTTGTGCAGCGCATACCGGCGGCGGAACTTGACCAGGCAAATGCTCGCCGCCAGAGCGGGCACGACGACGAACATGGCCACAAAGACCACGTCGAGCATGATCGAGGCCCGGCTGTAGGGCAGAAAGCCGTCAATTCCGCGGTACATTGATGTCCGTCGGTTGGGGGCGCTCCAAGTCGTTCGCGCGGATTTTAGCCTGCGAGGCGAGATTGTTGGAGTACCGGCTTTAGCTGGCGGTGTTCCGCCTAAAGGCGGTACCCCAACACATCCGCCTAAAGGCGGTACTCCAACAGTCGCTACGCGCCGCGCGTTGCCGAACGCAGGTCCGCAAAGAACCGCGGATAGGTCTTGGCGACGCAGGACGGGTTCTCGATCACGACGCCGGGCACGCGCAACCCCACAAGCGCCAAACTCATCGCCATGCGATGGTCGTCGTAGGTGGCGATCGTCGCGCCGCGCAGCGCTCCTGGCGTGATGCAGAGGCCGTCCGGGCGCTCCTCGACCGCCGCGCCCAGCTTGCGCAGCTCTGTCGCCAGGGCGGCGATGCGGTCGGTTTCCTTATGGCGAATGTGGGCCACGCCGGTGATCGTCGTTGGGCCCACGGCGAAGAGCGCGACGGCGGCCAGAGTCTGGACCGTGTCGCTGAGCGCGTTCATGTTGGCTACGATGCCGGCGAGCGGACCGCCCTCGACGGTGATCGCATTGGCGCCATAGGTCACGTCGCAGCCCATCCGTTCCAGAAGGTTGACGAACACTACGTCGCCCTGGAGGCTGTCGCGGGAAAGCCCTTCGACGGTGACGCTTCCGCCGGTGATCGCCGCCGCGGCGAAAAAGTAGCTCGCCGCCGAGGCGTCCGGCTCAATGGCGTACGTGCGCGGCTGGTATTTTTCCAGCGGCACGCGGATTTCTTGCAGGTTCGATTCATCGACGCGCACGCTGAATGCGCCCATCACGCGCAGCGTCATCCGCACGTAGGGCTGCGAGACGAGCGGGCCATCCACCCGCAAAACGACGGGCTGCCGCGCGTACGGCGCCGCCATCAAAACTGCGCTTAAGAACTGGCTGGAAACGTCGCCACGGACCGTGGCCGTTCCACCCGGCAGGCCGGCCGCCTCAACGACCACCGGCGGGCAGCCTGTGGCCAGTTCACTGCGGACGTTCGCGCCGAGCTGCCGCAGCGCATCGAGCAGGTCCTCGATCGGGCGCTGGCGCATCCGCGGCACGCCGTCAATCCGAAAGCGCCCCCGGCCGAGCGTCAGCATCGCCGTCAAGAAGCGGACCGTGGTCCCGCTGTTGCCAGCGAAAAGCTCAATCCCCGCAGGCGGCGCTGCAAACTTGCCGCCCATGCCTTCCACAACGAGCACCGTGCCATCGTCGCGGGACTCAACGTTGATGCCGATCCGCCGCAGCGACTCGATCATCACCCGCGTGTCGTCGCTGGCCAGTGCGCCCGTCAGCGTCGAGCGCCCCTCGGCCAGCGCCGCGCAGACGAGCGCCCGGTTGGTGATGCTCTTCGACCCGGGCGGCCGCACCGTCGCCCGGATCGGACCGCACGGCGAAATGGCAATGGACTCGACCACGCGCCAGATCAATTCTTCTCGGCGAACTTGTACAAGTGCCCCAGGCTGCGAATATAGAGCGCCCCATCGACCACGGCCGGCGACGCCAGCACCCGCTCCTCCAAGGCCAGCTCGCTGACGGCCTCGCCCTTGGAAAGGCCGGTGCGCACGACCTGCACGACCCCCTCTTCGCTGGCGACGTACAGGTAATCGCCGGCGACGACGGGCGTGGACCAGACGTTCGTTCCGGTCAATCGCAGTTGCCACAAAAACTCGCCCGTCTTCGCGTCGCCGCAGGCCAGCACGGTGCGCTGAATGGAATAGACCTTGCCGTCGCGCACGATCGGGCTAGAGGTGGACGAAGAAAGCTTGACCTGCTTCCACTGTGCCGCGTCGGCCGATCCGCTCGTGAAATCCAGCGATAGAAGTTGTTCGGCCGGGACGAGCACGCCCTTTTCGTGCGGCGTGGCCGAGGCGATCGTCTGGCACTCTGTGTCGTATTTCCACGCTTCCTCGCCCGTCTGCGGCCTTAGCGCGCGGACGCCCTCGCGGGCCTGAATGACGACCAGGTCTTCGTCCGCCGTTTTTCCGCGCAGGAGGCAAGGCGAGGTCCAGTTCATCTCCCGCGGACGGTTCATCCGCCACCGCGTCAGCCCCGTTCTCGTGTCGATGCCGGCCACGAATGACTCGCCTTCGCTCTCGACCTGCGCGACGACCGTCCCGCCGCTGACGACCGGCGAGGCCGCCATGCCGGTGTCGTTCGCGGCCGTGGGATAATCGTGCGTCAGGCCGCGCAGCCATTGCAGGTTGCCGTCGAGGTCCAGGCAGACGAGGTCGTTGGAGCCGAAGAAGGCGTAGACGAACTTGCCGTCGCTGGCCGGAGTGGGCGCGGCGACGGCGCTGGTTTCGTGGCAGAAGGTCCGGCCGGTGGCCCAAAATTGCCGCTCCCAGAGCTGCGTGCCCGAGGCCGCGTCGAACGCCAGGATGTGCAGTCTGTCGCTCTTGTAGCCGCTGTCGGCCGTGACGATGATCTTTCCGCCGACGACGATCGGGCTGGAGGCCCCGCGGCCGGGAAGGGCCGCCTTCCAGGCCGTCGTTTCCGTGGAGATTTTCGCCGGGCCGGTCTCGCTGCCGGCGTTGCCATCGTTGTTTGTGCCGCGGAACGCCAGCCAATCGGCCCCGCCGGAGAGAAGCAAGACCGCGGCGCCGAACAGGACGAGGTGGCTGCGAAGTTGCAAAAGTCGCATGGTGAGCTTCGTCTGCAAGGGGTAGTGTCTCAGAGTCGAACGAAAAACAATGTCGTCTTTCGCTCCGCGAAAGAACGCCCTTTCGCGGAGCGAAAGGCGACGATTCGGGAAGTTATTTCTCGCTCGACCCTTACTTGGAGTTCCTGGGCGCGGCGGCTGCGGCGTCCGCTTCCGCCGCGGGACGCGGCGGGCGGTTGGCGGCCAGCACGGCCGTGCCGGCGACATCGCACACGCGGAGCTGGAAGTGCCAGAGCTGCGCCCAGGGCACCGTTTGCTCGTTTTGGCAGCACTTGACGAGGATCACGTTGTTCCCCTTCTTCAGCTTCGCTTTCACAATGTGCTGGTCCAGCAGCGTGCTGGGGTTGTAGGAGTCGTACGCGCCGGCAAGCTGGCCGTTGACGAACATTTTCCAGGCGCAGCGCGTGCCCAATCGCAGCTCGACGTCGCGGTCTCGGTCCGATTCGAACTCCACGGCCGCGTAGCCGACGGCGCCCAGGGTTTTGCCAAGCGCCTTGTTCAAATCGACGTTGCCGTAGTTGTCGGCAGTGGCGAAGTCCATCCACTTCACTTTCTCCGTCTTGTCGTCGTAACTCGCATCGAAATCGATGGACTTCTCCGGCGGATAGGCGATCGGGTAGCCCCGCTCCTCGTGGTTGTCGAAGGGGCCAATCACTTTCCAGTGCTGGATGAAGCCGAAATGCGCCGGCAGGTCCACCGTCTGCCCGAGCTTGGAGAGGGCGGCGGCGGCCTTGTCGACCTGGTCGCGGTCGCGGGCGGCGGCCAAGGCCTGGCGATAGGCGTCGATCGCCGTGTCCTTGTCCGATGAATCGATCTTGGCCGCCGCATCCAGCAATTGGGCGACGGCGTCGCGGCGGAACTCGACGGCCGGGTCGTCGGCAAACTTCGGCACGAGCCGCTCGGCGGCGGTCTTGTCAACCCGCGTCAGCCATTCGTAGGCCAGCCGCCGCGCCCTGGCATTCCTTTTCGTGTCGAGTGCGAACTTCTCCAGCGCGTCGGCCGGAAGCGGCTTGCCCGATTGCAACTGCCGCTCGGCCACGGCGTCGATCGCGGCGCGGATGTAATTGGCGGCTAGCGGGTTGGCGTCTTCGAGCGCGGCCAGCAGAACGGGAATCTGCGCGGCTTCGGCCTTGGCCAGCGTCTTCCAGGCCGCCTGGGCCTGTTCGTTGCCCGCCCCTTCGGCGGCGACGGCCTTGATGGTTTTCAAGGCGGAGGAGAGATCTTCGGCCGCGCCGGTGTTCGTCGAGAGTGCGATCAGGATCGCGGCCGGCAACGTGAGACGAATCAATGATGTCACTCGGTGCATGAATACCTCAGAATGTCTCGAATGAAAGCGCCGCGAACCGTTTGTAGTGACCCGATTCATCGGGTCCGGCCCGAAGTGCCTGATCTGCGCGGCCGCGCCCAGTGACGCCGCCGCGCGCCTCCGACCGCATGAATGCGGTCACTACAAACGAAAGCATTGTACTTGCCGGTTGGCCTGCGATGAATCCCAGTGAATCAGGCGCGGAGCAGCCGCTGGGGCTGCGCATCGGGCACGCGGCGCAGCTCGCCGCGGACCTCCATTTCCAGCTTGACGGACGTCGTGTACCAGGAAAAGTTTCCCAGCTTCGCTCGCTCCTTTGCCGAGACCTTTGCCTTGACGAGCTTTGGCAGCTCCATGAACAGCACGCCTCTTCCCTGCTTGGGGACAATCCTCAGGATCGCCTTGCGCACGGCGTCGAATTTCCAGCGGTCGATCCGCGTCGGCTTCTTGCCGGGAGTGGGCGTGCGGCAAAGTACCTTGTCGTTGATGACAGTCTTCGGCATGACAGTGTCCGCGTCGAACCGTTGGATGAATGAATGTGTGGCGAGAACGCCGACTCGCGGCCGGTCCAGCCACGCCCTAGAATGGTCGATGTCGGCAGCATGTCAATGCCCGCAGCGCCCCAGAATTTCACGCCCGCCGGCCCCCATGGAACTCCAGTTCATCGAATGGCTCCGCCATCGCCTGCCGGCTCACCCGAGATTGCTCTTGGGCCCCGGCGACGACGCGGCGCTCCTGGACATGGCCGGGAGTCGCGGCTGCCTCGTCACGGTGGACCTCGTTTGCGACGGCGTCGATTTCGACCTGACAAAAATCGATGCCGCCCGGGCCGGCCGCAAGGCGCTGGCCGTCAACCTGAGCGATATCGCGGCCATGGCGGGCCGGCCGCTGGCGGCGGTCGTGGCGCTGCTCTTGCCGCGCCGGGGCGCGCTCGAGCTGGCAAAAAAGCTGTACGAAGGAATGTTGCCGCTGGCCGAAAAGTATTGCGTGGCGATCGCCGGCGGCGACGTGAATACCTGGGACAACCCGCTGGCCGTCAGCATCACGGTCCTCGGCGAGCCGGGCCCGCGCGGCCCGCTTAAGCGCAGCGGCGCCCGGCCGGGCGACCGAATTCTCGTCACCGGCGAATTAGGCGGGAGCATCCTTGCGAAACACCTCGACTTTGAGCCGCGCGTGAACGAGGCGCTGCTGCTGCACGAGAAATACGCGCTTCACGCGGGGATCGACATCAGCGACGGCCTGGCGCTCGATCTGTCGCGTATCTGCGCCGAGAGCGGCTGCGGCGCGGTCGTCGAGACGGCGAAGGTGCCAATCTCCGACGACGCCCGGCGCCTTGCCGGGCAGCTCAACGACGGCTCAACCCCGCTCGATCACGCGCTCTCCGACGGCGAGGACTTCGAGTTGCTTCTGGCCGTTCCCCCCGACGATGCTTCGCGGCTCGTGCGCGATCAACCGCTTCCCGTGCGATTCACGGACATCGGGCAGTTTGTCGCCGAGCGCGGGCTTTGGCAAATCGACGAGCCAGGCCAGCGCAAGCCGCTGGAGCCACGCGGGTATTTACACCGCCAGCAGTGACGACCAGAAGAATCGAAACGGAAAACCCCATTTCGGGGTGCGCGGCGTTCCGTGGGCTCGCGCCCACGGCGACACTATGCCGCCCGCTTCGCGGCTGAAAGCAGCTACCCCGCCAGCATCTCCCGAATCACCTCCCGCGCCTTCGCCAGCGCCTCGGGCAGCTTCGCCGGCTCTTTCCCGCCGGCTTGGGCCAGGTCGGGCTTGCCGCCGCCGCTGCCGCCGACGACCGGCGCAGTTTCCTTCAGCCAGCGGCCCGCGTCGGCGCCCTTGGCGACAAGCTCCCGGCTGAGTCCCGCCACAAGCAGCGCCTTGTCGCCCTGGGCGCTGGCCAGCAGGACCGCCGACGGCGAGACCTTCTTCCGCACCTGGTCGATGAGCTGCCGCATGACGTTGGGATTGGCGCCCTTCGCCTCGGCCACGACGACCTTCGCGCCGCCCACGTCGAACGCGCCGGCCAACAGGTCGTCGGCCGAAAGCTCCGCCGCCGGGGCCGCGGCCGCCTCCGAAACTTGCCGCCGAAGCTGGTCGATGTCGCGCAACATGGCTGAGACGCGCGCGGGCACATCAAACATGCCGACGTTCAGCTCCCGCGCCGCCTGATCGAGTAGGTTTTTCGCCGTCGCCCGATCCAGCGCGGCCGTGGGCGCCGCCTGTGTTTTCGCGGGCGGCGCCGGCGGCTGCCCTTTCCCGCCGCCGGAAAGCTGTTTCTTCAGCTCGCGCAGCTCCTTGGTCAGCAGCGAAACGCGAGACGGCACTTCCTGAACCGGCGCCGAAAGCAGCTTCGCCGTTTCCTCGAGGGTCGACGTCACCTTGGCCGAATGCTCTTTCGCCTTTTCGCCCGTGAGCGCGACCACGCGCCGCACGCCGGCCGAAACCGCCTCTTCGCCGACGAGTTCGAACGGCCCGACCTCGGACGTGTTGTCCAGGTGCGTCCCGCCGCACAGCTCGCGGCTGAAGTCGCCCATCGAGACCATCCGGCAGGGGTCGGGGTATTTTTCACCAAACAGCATCATGGCCCCGGCGACCCGCGCCTCGGCCAAAGAGACGGTCTTCCAGCTTACCGGCTCCGAAGCGGCCACCTTGCCCTCGACCTCGCGGGCGATCTGCGTCAGCCGCTCGCCGCCCACCGGCTCGAGGTTCGTGAAGTCGAATCGCAGCCAGTCGTCATCGACCTTCGAGCCTTGCTGCTGGGCGTGCTTGCCCAAGTGCTTTTGCAGCGCGTAGTGCAGGATGTGCGTGGCCGAGTGGGCGCGGCGAATGGCCTGCCGCCGCTTTCCATCGACCTTGGCCTCGACGGTCATCCCCGTGCGCAGTTCGCCCCGCCGAAGCTGGCCAACGTGCAGAATCAGGTCGCCGTCTTTCTGCGTGTCGGTCACTTCGAAGCGCACGCCCGCGGCGACCAATTCGCCGATGTCGCCCACCTGCCCGCCCGCCTCGCCATAGAAGGGCGTGCGATCGAGGACGACCGTCGCCGGCTCTTTTCCGCCGGACGAGAGCGACTCACGAAGCGCATCGCCGGCGATAATGCCCACGACGCGCCCCTGCGCGGCCGTCGTCGTGTACCCCAGGAACTCCGACGACTTGACCTTCTGCTTCAGCTCGTCGAGCGGGCCTTTTTTGAAGATATCGACCGGGCCTTCCGTGCCCGCGGCGGCTTCCTTGAGCTTCTTGTAACCCTCCCAATCGAACTGGAACCCGCGCTCCCCGGCGAGTTGTTCAAACAGCTCCGGCGGGAAACCGTGCGTGTCGTACATGAAGAACACGTCGTCGCCGGCAATCGTGCGCGTGCCGCGGCGCGTCGTGTCGGCGAAGATCCGCTCGATCCGTTCCAGGCCCGACTCGACCGTCTCCAGAAAGCGCCCTTCCTCTTGCCGGATCACCTTGCCCACGCGCTCGGCCGTCTCGACCAGCTCCGGATAGGGCGACTTCATCATCTGCACCACGACCGGCACGAGCCGATAGAGGAACGGCTCGCGCATCCCCATCTGGTGCCCGTCGAGCACCGCCCGGCGGATCAAACGCCGGATGACGTATTTTTCGGCGTTCGGGCCGGGATAAACGTTCTCGTGGACCGCGAAGGTGCTCGCCCGAACGTGGTCGGTGATCCGCCGCAGCCGCCGGCCGTCGTCCGAGGCCGGGTCGTAAGTTTTTCCGCAGACCTCGGCCGCGGCCTTGACGATCGGCAGCAGGATGTCGATGTGGAAGTTCGACTCGACGCCTTGCAGCGTGGCGGCCGTCCGCTCCAGGCCCATGCCGGTGTCGATATTCTTGCTGGGGAGCGGCGAGAGATTGTTCGGCGGCGGGCCGGAGCGGTTGAATTGCGTGAAGACGAGGTTCCAGATTTCGACTTCCTTGCCGCTATCCGGGTGAAAAAAGATTTCGCTGCACGGGCCGCAGACGCCGTCGGGTCCCTTGCTGGGCGCCCCGGCCGGCCAGAAGTTGTCGTCCTCGCCCGTCCGCGCGACCTTTGACGTAGGCAGTCCGACTTCCTTCTCCCAGATGCCCGCCGCTTCGTCGTCATCGAGATAAACGGACGCCGTCAGCCGCTTGGAATCGATCCCCAGCCACTTCTTGCTGGTCAAAAACTCCCAGGCCCAGATGATCGCCTCGCGCTTGAAGTAGTCGCCGAAGCTGAAGTTGCCCAGCATCTCGAAGAACGTGTGGTGGTAGGGCGTGCGGCCGACGTTTTCGATGTCGCTCGTGCGGAGGCACTTCTGGCAGGTCGTGGCCCGCTTGAACTCCAATTTGCAGCGGCCGAGAAAATGGTCCTTGAACTGGTTCATGCCGGCCGGCGTGAAGAGCACCGACGGGTCCCAGGTGGGGACGAGCACGTCGCTGGGCCGGCGGACGCAGCCCTTGGTCTCGAAAAAGGTCAGGTATTTTTCGCGGAGTTCGTCGGTTTTCATGGAGGGCGGGCGTGGAGGGAGACCTAGCGCGCCGGGCCTTTGGCGGAAAACGCGCGTGGGACGAGAAATCTTAGCCTGCGGCCGATATTGCGGAAAGGACAGCCGCGGCCAGCGCGCGGTTCAGCGAGATTCCGCTCGCGGCGCTGCTGGGGCGGCGAATGTGGCGGTACAATGACGGCTTGCCGGCGACTTAACGAGGGAGCTAATCCACGCGTCCCTCCGCTCTCGGCTGGCCGCCATGCTCAAATTCACGCTCGTCCACCTCTTGCTTTTGACCTTCTTTGCCGCCGTGGCTGCGGCCGCGATCACGCACCCCACCGAGCTGTGGGCCACGTCGCTCTACACGGCCATGTTGCTAGCGCTGATGGTGGCGATTGTGGCGGCGCTCGTGAGCAGCGGGCCGCGCCGTGCGTTTTTCACGGGGTTTGCCGTCTTCGGGGCGACGTACTTTTTGCTCGTCTCCGGGCCGTTCGCCGCGACGGTCGGCGAAGAACTGCTCACCACGCGCTCGCTGAAATGGGTGGGCGCGAAGCTGGCCGCCAAGAATCTCGTGCCAGAGCTCAAACCGGCGGAAGGCGAGCAGCCGGCGGAATTCTGGCTCGACGCCAGCGACAGCGCCACCGTCCAAGTGTGGGACGTGAGGACCGGACAACAACTCACCGCAGGCACGCCCGGCGCGGCCCAGCAGCGCTTCCTGCGCATCGGCCAGTCGCTGTGGGTGTTTTTGTGGGCGCTCGTCGGCGGCTGGGCAGGAAGCGGGCTGTTTGCGGCGGCGGGGCGCAACCGCTCCGCTGAGTCGCAGCCGCCGGGCGTGAAGGCGAGCGACTCGGCCGAGCCGGCGGCTGCGAAAACGGGGTGACGCCATGCGCACAAAGCTGATCGTCGTGCTCGTCGCCGTGCCCGTCGCCGCTGCGCTCAGCGCGGCGGCGCTTGCTTGGGCGTCACAGCTTTGGGCGGGAATCGCCCTGACGGCAACGATCGCGATTCTCACTCTGACAACGCTCGGGGCCGTGCAGCGCCGTACGTTTTGCATCGGCTTTGCCGTCTTCGCCTGGCTCTATTTGCTGCTGGTGGCCACGTCGTCGCTGAGCGAGGGCCAGCCGAGCCTGCCGACGACGCGGGCCGTGGTTGCGCTGCAGGGGACCGCCGCCAAACCGGAAAACGGTGACGCCGAGTTGGTCCTTTCGGTAAGGGACCGCACGTTGGCGAGCGCGCAATACGTCAGCGCGAGGCTGACCTTGCTGCTCGATTCCAGCGTGCGCCGCCCCCGCGCGCTCGCCTTCAGCCCCGACGGCAAGCTGGTTGCCACCGGCGCCCGGCTGAGACTCGCGCCCGGCGGCGAGCGGGCGGCGCCGCTCGTTGTCATCGGCCAGGCGCTGTGGACGATCGTGCTGGGGCTGGTCGGCGGCGGCGCAGCCTGGTCCATCCGCCGCATCGACGGCTGGCTCGCCCGCCGCCAATCGCAAAGCAAGGCAGAGGTCCCCCCATGCTGAAATACAGCCTGTTGCACCTGCTCACGGTCCTGCTCCTGGCCGGCGTGGCCGCCGCGGCGCTGACCCGCGCTTCGAGCACCTGGGAGTGCCTCGTGCTAACGGCCACGCTGATCGCGCTTTCGGCGAGCGTCGTGGCGGCGGTATTTCGGCGGCCGTTCGCCGTTGGCTTTGCCGTCTTCGGCTGGGTTTATCTGCTGCTTTTGTATGCGCCGTGGTTTTCCGACCTGCGGCCCAAGCTGCTGACGACCTGGTCGGTCGATTGGCTGTACGGCAAGGTGCAGCGGCCCCTTGCGCAGCGAAACGTCCCGCCGGCCTCCCAGCGGGAGCTGGAATGGCTCGCCTATCAGAATCGCCTGGCGGCCAGGGGCTACCTGTATCTGAAAAAAAGCGCTACGGCGCCCGCCGACACGAGCAACACGGCTTCCGCGCTTCAGGCGCTTGGGCTCGCCAGCGCCAACCCGCCGGCCGCCAGCGAGCCGCCCTACCCCGCGTTCACGAGCATAGGCCAGGCGATCTGGCTGTGGATGATCGCTTACCTGGGCGGTTGGTGCGCGTGCGTGGTGCAAGCCCTTTCGATTCGAGCCGCAGCGACTGGCTCTCGATCACGGGAAGAGAATCTCAAGGCCGACTCTCAGAATTGACGCTTCGCTCACTCGGAGCGTCGCCGGATCGAATGGCGGCAAAATTCGCCAAGCCCTGACGCCTCCGCCGTGGTAGAATCCAAGCGCAGCCGCCGAACCTCGATTGGGAGATAGTCCGTGAAACACGTGAGCCTTGACACACAACACGAGAACGTCAAGCAATTCGTGCTCTCGTTGCCGCTCGACGACGACGGTTCGGTGCTTGAGTTGGGCGGGCGGCCCGTCGCACGCGTTCTGGCCGTGCGAGACGAGGAGGAACTCGACGCTGAGAAACTTAAGGCCGCCATCCTTGCCCGGCGCGATGAATCGCGCGGCCTCAATCGCGAGTGGGAAGACGTCGATCGTCAACAATGGGATGGAATTCAGGACGAGTAGCCAGGAACCTCGGCCATGGCGACGTTCCCCATTCCGCGACGCGGCGAAGTCTGGCGCGCGTCGACCGCTCGCTCAGAATTGTGATGGACCTGTGATGCACCCGCGTCGAGTGGATGCAATTCAAGGCCTGTCTGACCGCTTGCGGAGCGTTTGCATGAAGCTGTTACAGAACCTCCTGGGCATTGCCATTCTCATTTGGATGGCGGCCGTCGTCGATCGTGCACCCGCGGCTGAACCTATCGACCTTGGAGCCCGCCGCGAGCTGTTTGTCGATCACTTCCTCATCGAACGTCTGCAAGGCGCCTCGCTGCGGCTGCACACGCCGCGCGACGAAGGCCTCGCCTTCAAGTTCGACCGGCCCTGGGAAGGCCTGTTCTGCGCCTACGTGACGATCCTCAAGGACGGCGATAAGTTCCGGGCCTATTACCGAGGGATGCCCTCGGCCG
>JACOUI010000383.1 GCA_016177915.1 Planctomycetia bacterium | reverse complement strand
GGTGGTTGCGGTTGAAGCCGGTGGCGATGATCTGGTCGAGCGTGGGATTGGGCAAAAGGTCGCCGGCAAGCTGCTCGACCGTGAACTGGTCGAAGGGCATGTTCGCATTGAAGGACTCGATCACCCAATCACGCCACCGCCACATGCTGCGCTCGCCGTCGGTCTGGTAGCCGTTGGTGTCGGCGTAGCGGGCGGCGTCGAGCCAGCGGGCGGCCACCCGCTCGCCGAACCGCGGCGAGGCCAGGAGCCGCTCGACGAGCTTTTCGTAGGCGTCGGGCGAAGGGTCGGCGAGGAAGGCATCGACCTCTTCGGGCGTGGGCGGCAGGCCGGTCAGGTCCAGCGTGACGCGGCGGATCAGCGTGGTCTTTTCGGCCTCGGGCGAGGGCGCGAGACCGAGCTTCTCGAGCTTCGCCAAGACGTGCAAATCGAGCTCGCTCGCGGCCCAGTCACGGTTTTTCACCTTCGGCAGCGGCGGGCGCTGGGGCGGGATGAACGCCCAGTGCTTTTCCCACCTGGCCCCTTCCGCGATCCAGCGGCGCAGGATTTCGATCTGCTCCGGCGCCAGCCGCTTGGCGGCTTCTGCGGGTGGCATCCGCTCTTCGTCGTCGGCCGTGATCCGCCGGACCAGCTCGCTCTTTTCCGGCTTGCCGGGCACGACGGCCGCGACGCCCTCGCGCAGGGCCAGCGCGCTTTCCTGCCGATCGAGCCTGAGTTCCGACTTCCGCGCGTTCTTGTCCGGCCCGTGACACTTGAAGCAGTTGTCGGCCAGGATGGGGAGGACGTCGCGGTTGAAGGCGAGGGCGGCTTTCGCTGCTGGCTCGTCGCGCGGCGGGTCGGCGGCGAGCGCGGTTGGGAGCACGGCCGCGACGAGCAGGACAACGAACGGCGAGACAAGCCTCGACATTGCCACGGCCCAGGGGAGAATCTTCCGCCTCGCACTCGTTCGGCGCGAGGCACTTCAGACTTCCTGCCAGCTTACGCCCCAGGCAGCAATACGGCAACGCTTTCGAGCGCCAAGCGCCCGGTTCGCGTAGAATGCATTCGGAGGCAACTATGGCTACCCCGTCTTCGCACGAGAATTCGGGCCCGGCGAGCCCTATCTCTTTCAAGCTCCCTGAGGGTGCCAAGGTCCGCGGCGCCGTCTATCGAACCAAGCACCCCGACTATCTGACGGAAGACCTCATGGAGGTCGAACTCCCCGGCAATGTTTTCATCGCTGTCGGGTGGCATCCAAGCTGGGATCCCAAGGGGAGCTTCGTCATTACCGTGTTCCGCGGCGATTGGGACGACCAGCTCGAAAACGAGCAGCTCACAAAAGACATCGACGACCTGATCGCGAAGGTCGAGGCGACCGCCGCGCGATACACGAACGGCGCGCCGCTGGCTGCAGGCAAGCCCGCCGTTCCGCCGCTGGAAATCAAGCCCGACGCTGGCGACCGGACACGGACGTAGCTCGGCTCATCGGCGGCGCGATGTTGCGCGGTGCGTGAGTTCTTCAAACAGCCGGCGCAATGAGGCGTCGTCGTAGTCGGTGTACTCCCCAGAGTCGAGTTGCCGCCGCGCAATGTCGATGCGCTCGAGAAGCTCCTTGCGAAGCCGGGGCAGATCGACTTCAGGGTTGAGCACGTCGTCAGGACGCGGCCATTCGTCGCTCATTTGCCTACGCCCCCCGACGCCACCGAAAACTCCCTCACCACCCGCGTCTCGTTCCCCTGCCCGTCCTTCGCCGATACCGTCAGCTTTCCGGCCGGCAGGTCCGTGATCGGCTTGGCGAGTTTCAGCTCCCACACGCCCTGCGACTTCTTGGCGAAGCGCCCGGCCAAGTTCTCGCCGGCCGCGGTGCCGTCGATCGCAAAGTCCGCCGTCACGCGGAAGCTCGCCAGGTCGAGGCCCGTGCCGTAGTCGTGCATGCCCACGAGCAACCGCGTCAGCGCGGCATTGGCGCCCGGTTGCGGGAACTCGACGGTTAGCGTCGGACGCTGGTCGTCGAGCATCCAGCCGTAGCCGCGCTCGGCAGGCTTCGCGGAGTCGTAGTCCAAATCGATCGGGCAGCCCAGGTCGATCCAGCGGACGATCGTCCGCCGGTCCTCGTCCGAGAGCGGCTCGACCTTGATCTTCTTGCCGTCGGGACCCGTGTACGTTCCCGCGATCGCCTCCGGCGGCGGCATCGAGCTGCCAACGTAATCCAAGTCCGCCCGGTGGCGGTGCTTTTCGACTTCGACGGGTTTGCCCTGGAACACGAGGTCGCGCTTGCCCGGCTCGGATTCCGACGGATGATCGTCGTTCGTAAAGCCATCGAGCCGCCGGCCGAAGATTTTCCACACCAAGAGGCTCCGCCGCGACTGCAGTTTGCGGACGTAGCGCGAGGCCTGCATCGAGCCAAAGCTGTCCCAGCCGACCGGCTTGTGGCCGAACTTCGCCGCCCCATCGAGCGCCAGGCGATAGTACGTGCCAGGGAATTTCCCATGATGCTCGTGCTGAATCTGCTCGTCGTCGGCGTCGAGGACGAGATTCCCCGCCGGGCGCGAAGAATCCCCCGCCGGCTGCGTCGATGTCTTCGTGTGGCAGGCGACGCAGCTTCGCGCCAAGATCGGCTGAATGTCGCGGAAATACTCGACGTTCTTCGGGCCCTTTTCGGCGATCCGCAAACCGCTCGTCCCCTCCGCGTCCCACTTTTTGCCCGACTGATCGCGGTCCTTCGTCGTGATGAGCGGCGTCTGGTTCACGAGGTCCCACACTTTGTAATCCGGCCTGGCCGCGGCCGTGAGCGAGAAATCCGTCGGCGCCTGGCTGTGGGCGTGGCAGCCGCCGCAGTCGTTGCGGATTTCGCCCGGCCGAAGCTGGTGCCAGGTCTGCGCCATGTTCAGAACCATTCCGTCCTTGTCGAGCGTCTGAAACGTGAACGGCGTGTCGGCCGGGATACGGGCCAGAAAACTCGTATCAGGGTTGCCGTCGGGATCGGCCGGCTGGCTGTCGCCCTGGAACTTCCGCACGGGAATCTCGCCGAGAATCCGCATCCGCTCCGTGGCATGGTTCCAGAATCGCCGACCCTGCTTGAAGCCGCGGTTGCGGTCAGTCGTCGGCTCCTGGGCGAGAATCCGGATGGCGTGGATGTCGTCGTTGGAGTAAAGACCCGCGTCCGCCCCCTGGTTGTGCCAGTTGAGCGGCATGCCGTTGCCGTGGGTCGTGAAGGGATCGATCCCGCGCCAGGGATCGTTCTTGCCCGCGTAGGTCGCCGTTACGCTGTCCGGCGGCACGGACCCGCCGGGATAGCTCTCGCGCTTGTAAAGGCTCGCCGTGCCCACGAGTCCAAACGGCGTCCCCTCCGGCAAATGCGGCGAGCGGCTGCCGTCGTTGGCCAGCCGAGCGAGCTTCTTCGGCTCGTCGATGCCGTAGATGCGCTGGTAGGGCACAACCGCCCGCGGCCAGCACTCGTTGTAGTTTGGGTCGTTCTTGATTAAGAGCAACTGCGCCGGCTCTTCGACGACCTCGCCCCCTTTGAGCAGATAGATTCCGCCGTCAAGCTGCGGCAGGAACGTATACTGATGATTGACCGGCCCAGGCGAGTAGATCGTGAGGAGGTGATTGTCTGGGGTGCCGGAGGGGTGCGTGAACTTGCCCACCGCCGGCGAGTTCTTGTCGCCGGGATCGGCCCGGTCGGCCGGGCCTTCCAATCCGTGGCTGAAGGGCGTTAGCGAAACTGAGCCCGTCGGCATGAACGGCATGTGGTACCACTTGCCGCGGCCGTTGTCGAACCGGCCGAAGCGCCAGGGCCTGTTCCGCGGGTCGCCCATGTGGGCCGGGCCGAACGCCGGATAGCCCTCCGGTGGCGAGGGGGGCAGCTTCACAAAGGCCCCAAAGCCGCTATTGTTCTGGTTGTAATACTCCTCGACCACGATCGACCCGTCCGAAAGCTGCGTCTGAAAGTGAAAGCCGTTCGGCGCGCCGCCCGGATCGAAGGCGCTGATCAAAGGCGCCCAGGCCGTGCCGTCGGGATGGATCGTCCACACGCCCCACAAAATATCGCTCCGCAACCCCTGCGACTCCAAACTGCTGAACATGATCCGCCCGTCCATGAGCGCGACCGGGTGCAAGGCCCCGGCCACGTTGATGTGCCCGATTTTTTCGATGTTCGCCGGGTATGCCTCGGCCGGATCGACGTCCTCGTCGCGGTCGTCCATCACGAAGAGCTGCAAGGCGACGACGGGATAGCCCTTCGACGGCCGATACCCCTCGCGGTTGCTGGTGAAGGCGATTCGGCCGCCGGGCAACGGGCAGGGACCCATGTTGAAGACGCCGTAGGAGTACCAGTTTTTCTGGTCGGTGTGGCGCTCG
Organism: Planctomycetia bacterium; assembly: GCA_016177915.1. Lineage (GTDB taxonomy): Bacteria > Planctomycetota > Planctomycetia > Pirellulales > S012-138 > JACOUI01. The sequence goes on along the minus strand of JACOUI010000383.1, from coordinate 11,191 downwards.
TCGCCCGTGGGCTGGCGGCAGTCGTCGGTAAAGCGGCCGGCGCCGGTGTTGGGCGTGAAGACCTGGTTGGTGAGCCGGACGATCTTCCGCGACTGGAGGTTGATCTTGAAGATGTCGGAGCCTTGGGCCGGCGGCGACCACTGGTTGTGGTTCTTCAGGTTGTAGAGGTGAACGTAGTAGACCCATTGGCCGTCCAGCGACACGAACGGGTCGGTGATCGAGCCTTCGCCGCCGGCGACGAGCAGCTCTTCGCTGCCGTCGGGGTGCAGCAGCATCAGGTCGGCGCCCGGCTCCATCGTGACCGGCTGCGAGAAATCGGTGTAGAATCGCTTGTGGACCTTGTCGCCGGCCCGAAGGGCGCGGACGTAGACGATGTCGTAGTCGTAGCGGACGGACTTGTCCGTGGAGACGTGCTTGATGTCGACGCTGATCGGGTGCTTGCCCGGCTCGCCGGCGAGGTCTTCCGCGCGGAGCGGCACAGCGGCAATCAAAGCCGAGGTGACGGCGAGCGCCAATTGCCAAGGAAAGGACCGGACAACGAATCGGTTCATCGCGCTATCTCCGGTCGTGCGTCTGCTCCTATCATGCAGGACAAGTTTAAGCAAAAGGGCGCCGGGAACGCCAGCAATTCCCGAGTGAATGAACTGGTGAGCGGCCAGCGCAAGCTGGCCGGTGGTTTGTCCCGTTTCCTCACGACGGCCGCTGCGAACGCCGCTCGTGTACAGGTACGCCGAAGGCGTTGGATAGAACGCCGGCGGCGTAAGGCCGAAAGCACCGCCTGAAGGCGGTTCTCCAACAAGCTAGAACAGCTCCAGAATCGGCTGCCCGTCCGTAATCCGGTGCGGCCTGCCCGTCGGATCGTGGACCTCCGCCTCCGGCGGAATCCCGAGGCCGTGGTACATCGTCGCCAAAATGTCTTCCGGCGCGACCGGCTTCGATTTGGGATAGGCCGCGTGGGCGTCGCTGGAGCCATACACCTGCCCGCCGCGAATGCCGCCGCCCGCGAAGACCGCCGACTGGCACGGTCCCCAATGGTCCCGACCGGCGGCGGCGTTGATCTTCGGCGTCCGCCCGAATTCGCCGAACATGGCGATCAGCGTCTCATCGAGCAAACCGCGCTCGCAGAGGTCCTCCAGCAGCGCGGAAAAACCCAGGTCCAGCGGCGGGATGCAGTATTTCTCTTTGAGCATCGCAAACCCGCTGATGCCTCCCAGCGAGCCGGTCCCGCCGTGGTTGTCCCACACGTTGGCCACGTTGCCGTCCGGACAGACGTAGTACCAGATAATCGTGACCAGCTTCACGCCCGCCTCGACCAGCCGCCGGGCCAGCAGGAAGCCTTCGCCGTACTCGTTGCGGCCGTAGCGGTCGCGGATGCGCGGGTCTTCCAGATCGAGCTTGAAGGCCCGTTTGGCCTCCGGCGACGAGAGCATGCGGAAGGCCATCTCGCGGGCGGCGTCCACGCCCTGGCTGGCCGCGCCCGATTGCATCGCCGCGTCGTGCTCCTCGATGAGCCGCATCAGGCCCACGCGGGCACGCATGCGGGCGTCGGTAATTCCCGCCGGCAAATCGAAACTGTGCGGCGCCTGCTCGTTCACCTCGGCGGGCGGCTGCAATTCAACGGGATCGAATCGCGGCCCGAGGAAACCCGCGTGCGTGCCGGTATACACGACGCCGTCGTGCCCGATCGGCCGCGGAATGGTCACGCTGGCCGGCATGCCGGTCTCAGGGCTGAAATACGACACGACCCCGGCGGCGTTGGGAAAATCGCTGCGGCTGCGGCGATTTCGCGGCACGGCCAGCGTGTTGTTCACCTTGCCGGCCAACGTGTGATAGACGCCCACCTCGTGCGTGTTGCTGGGGTGCGTCATCGACCGGACGATGCACATCTTGTCGGTGTGCCGGGCGATGCGCGGCATCTGGTCGCAGATTTGAATGCCGGGGACCGCCGTGTCGATCGGCAGGAACTGGCTCTTGATTCCCTCGGGGGCCTGGGGCTTGAGGTCCCACATGTCCTGTTGCGGCGGCCCGCCCCACAGGTAGACGAGGATCGCCGACTTCGCCTTGCCGCTGCCGACAAGCGGCGCTCCGCGGCGCAGCGGGGCGGCGGCGGCCTGCTGCATGCGGAGGAGATTCGGCAGCGTCAGCGCCCCAAGGCCGACCTGGCCCAGGCGCAGCATGGCGTCGCGCCGGTTGAGCATCGTGCCGCTCCCGCGTTCTGGGTGCGAAAGACCCCCTTGAAAGCAAGACGCATTGTAGAACTTTGATAGGAACGTGTCGAGCAAAAACTAAGACGCGGCGGAATCGCGAATTCGGCAAGCGTGCCATTGCGTTGCAGATCGAGCGGGTCTAGGATGCTGTTGCCATTTCTAAGACCGGGGAAGGCACTCCCAACGGTGTTGGCAGGGAGTGCTTCCATGCTCAGTGGCATCGGCGATATCCGTCGGGCCGGCGACGTGCTTTGCAACCGCCCCGTCTCCCGAGTCGCGCTCTTGATGGCGGGAGGCCACTTCTGGAGCGCCATGTGCGAGGAGCCGACGTGGCCTGAGGCGCTGCGCATCCAGGCCTGGAGCGTTATCGACCTGCTGCTCAAGCACGGCGGTATGTCGACGACGGTGCCGCGGCTGACCGACGCCGAATTGACGACGCTATGGCGCGATTTGCTGGCCTTCGTGCAAGCGGCGGAGCGGACGTCGGACTGACGCGAGCCTGCGGCATTTGTCGACGTTCCGGCTGGAGTCGCGGCCGCAGCGGCGACGAACCAATCCAACGGCGGCGCCGCCAGCGCCAGACGTATTGACCGGCTGCTGGCAGCCGCGTATGAACGCCGCCCCGATTGAAACAGAATTCATCGCGGGAGATGCCGCGTGTCAAGGTTGTTGCTGCTGGCGTCGCTGGCGCTCTGGCCCCTCGCATCGGGCTGCGCTCCGGTGCTGGCGGGGGCCATCGCGGCCGCCCCCAATGGCGGCTCGATCCTCCCGCCCGACAACCCGCTCCCTTCCGTGGAGTCGCTGGCCCTGGCCGACCGCACATTGCGCGTTCCGGTCGGTCCGCCCGCCGCCTCGCTCGCCGTGTCAATCGTCGAGCCGGAACCCTCGGCCGCGATCGAAGGCGGCCGGCCGCGCGGCACGATCGTCGTGGCCCACGGCATCGGCTACCGCAGCTACTGGATGCAGGGGATCGCACGGCGGCTCTCGGCCGAGGGCTACCGGGCGGTGCTCGTCGACCTGCGCGGGCACGGCCGCTCCACCGGCGATTGGATGTCGTTCGGCGTCCATGAATCGCGCGACCTGTCGCAGGTGCTCGATGAGCTCGATGCCCGCGGCCTCTTGGCGCATCCGGTCGGGGCCTACGGAATCTCCTACGGGGCCTCCACGGTGCTGCAATTCGCGGGGCGCGATCCGCGCGTGCATGCCGTGGTGGCCGTCTCGCCCTTCGCCAACCTCCGCTCCGTGCTGCCGCAATATGCCCGCACCATCCTGCCGGGCGTCGGCCGCACGATCTCCGACGAGACGCTGCAAGAGGCGATCGACGAAGCCGGCCGCCGCGGCGGCTTTGACCCCGACGACGCCAACGCCGCGGCCGCCGTCCAAAGCACGCGGGCCTCGATCCTGCTCTTGCACGGGGCGAGCGACTGGCTCGTGCCGCCGGAGCATTCGCAACGGATTCACGCCGCCGCGCCCGACCACAGTGAATTGATCCTGGTGCCCGACACGGGCCACGTGGCGATGTATTTCGACCTGCGCGGCCAGATCGCGCAGACCGCCGTCGAATTCTTCCGGCATCAACTGCGCTAGTTTTCGGGTGGCACGTGGCAGGGTGGCACGCCATGAGGCGGCAGGACGGTGCCGAAGGGCGTGGCGCCCCGTAATCCACCCCGCCGCGCCCTTCGGTCGCGTCCGTGCGACCTCAGGGCGTGCCACCCAAACCCTCGAATCGCGCAGACGTCCCGCTTGCCAACCCTCGCCCATCCGTCGTCCGTAGCACCATTGTCCCCGTCTCGATGCCGTCGCCCGCGTCCGGGAATGCGCCCGCCAGGAACCCCCGCAGATCCGTTTCGCCCAGGTTCGGCGCGTGGCAGCTCAAAAGCACGAACTGCGGCCGGCCGCCCGTCGCCTCGCAGCACAGACGCAGTAGCTCCGGCAGGTCCCGGTCGATTTGCCAGGCTTCGCCCCTTCGCCCGTGTCCGTAGCCGGGCGGGTCGAGGATCACGGCGTCATACCGCCGGCCGCGGCGGAGTTCGCGGGCCGTGAATTTCCGCGCGTCGTCCACGATCCAGCGGATGGGTGCGTCGGCCAGTCCGCTGAGCTCCGCATTGCGCCGCGCCCGGGCGACCGTGTTTGCGGCCGCGTCGACGTGCGTCACCGCCGCGCCCGCGGCGGCCGCCGCGAGAGTCGAGCCGCCGGTGTACGCGAACAGGTTGAGCACGTTGATCGACCCGCCGGCCGCGGCCACTTGGCGGCCAATCCAGTCCCAATTCTCGGCCTGTTCCGGAAACACGCCCACGTGGCCAAAGGGCGTCGCCCGCAGCTCCAGCGCGGCCGCGCCGTGACGAATCGTCCAGGCCGCCGGAAAACCGGCGCGAAGTTGCCACGCAGCCGTATTGTCGTCGCGCCGCTCAAACCGCCCGTCGAACGCCCATTTGTTCGCGGGACCCTCCGCGCCGGGGCTGGGCCGATCCAGCACCAGCGCGCCAAACCGCTCCAGCTTCCGCCCCGCGCCAAAGTCCAGCAGCTCGTATTGGTCCGCCGCGAACATTCGCCTCCCCCTCGCCCGATCCCTCGCTCCTCGCTCGTCACTGCAAATCCGACGTGCAATGCCCGCACCGCGTCGCCTTGGCCGGGATGGTCATCAGACACTTGGGACATTGCTTGTTCTTGGGGTCAGGCGGCTGCTTGTCCACCATCCGCCGCACGCGGTTCATCTGCTGGATGACGACGAAGATCACGAAGGCCATGATGAGAAAGTCCAGCAAGTTGTTGATGAACGCGCCGTATTTGATGGCCACGGTGTCGGTCTTGTCGGCTCCCTGCTTGAGGACGTAGGACAGCGTCGCGACGTCGGTGACCTTCAGCTTCTCCAGCAAGAAGCCGATCGGCGGCATGACCACGTCGCTGACGAGCGACGTGACGATCTTGCCGAATGCCCCGCCGATGATGATCCCCACCGCCATGTCCACCACGTTCCCCTTGATGGCGAACTCCCGGAATTCCTTGAAAAAGCCCATCGGCGCCCTCCGCAGCAAAAGAGGTTCCAAGCGCGGAAGGCCGCGGCGATATGCCCGCGCGGCCCGCCGGCGGGTAAGATCATACGCCGGACAGCCGCAAGTTGTAGGGTGGGTGGAGCAAGCCGAATTTGCGGCCGGCCTTCGCCTGCCGTTTGGGTCGCGCTCGGAGCGAGGATTTCGAATCCGCAAAAGGCGGCTTGCGACGCCCACCGCCCGGTCGGCGCGAACTCGCCAGCCCTGCCGTTGAAGCCGAAAGGAAGGCAATGGACAGCACTCGCCAGAATCACGTGAAGCGGGCGTTGCGGGAGGGGCGTGTCGCCGTGGGCACGATGGTCTTCGAGTTCGCCACGCCCGGCATCGCCCGCATCGCCGCCGCCGCCGGGGCCGAGTTCATCCTGTACGACATGGAGCACACGGGCTGGAGCGTCGAGACGATCCGCATGCTGATGGCGACGACGCGCTGCACGAACCTTGTGCCGCTCGTGCGCGTGCCGGCGACCGAGTATCACTTTGTCGCCCGCGCCCTCGACGCCGGCGCGCTGGGACTCATGGTGCCCATGGTGGAAACGCCGGAGCAAGCCCGACGGATCGTACAATACACGCAGTACCCGCCGGCGGGCCAGCGCGGGGCGGCGTTCGGCGTGGCCCACGACGATTACACGGGAGGCGACATCGTCGCCAAGATGCGCACGGCCAACGACGAGACGATGATCATCGCCTTGATCGAGAGCGTGCAGGGGATCGAAAACGTCGACGCCATCGCCGCCGTCGACGGGATCGACGTCCTCTGGCTCGGGCACTTCGACCTCACCAACTCACAGGGCATCCCCGGCCAGTTTACGCACCCAACGTTCCTGGCGGCCGTGGAAAAGCTGCTCGCCGCCGCCAAGAAGCACGGCAAGGCGGCGGGCATGATGGCCGCCAACGTCCCCGACGCCAAGGCCCGCTTGGCCCAGGGCTTCCGCTGCCTGGCCTACGGCGGCGATCTGTGGCTCTATCAAAACGCGTTGCGGGAGGGCATCGAGGGCGTGAAAAAGCAAGTCGTCTGATCCGCCGGGCGGGCGGGGGCTTCATCTCTCGCTCGTCGATGCGCTGCCGCTGCTGGCAATTGCCGTCCGCTGCGGGTATTCTGCTATAGCAGAATTGAATCGCCCGTTCCAGGATGCCAGCATTCCCGATAGCCCGCGGAGGAATCTATGTCTTCCCGCAAGCCCTTTTTCGCCCTGGCCGTTTTCGTTCTGGCGGTTGCCGCCGGCGCTTTGCTGAAAGAACCTTCGCCCGGCGAGTCGATGACGCAGGCCGCGCAGAAGTTCATCGCCGCGCTCACGGCGCAGCAGAAGGCCGTGGCCGTCCTGTCGCAGGACGACCCCAAGCGCCTCGGCTGGCACTTCATCCCCAAGAGCGAGCGCAAGGGCCTGCAGCTTCGCGAGATGACCGAACAGCAACGCACCCTGGCGCGCGACCTGCTGGCCGCGTCGCTGAGCAAGGCGGGCTTCGAGAAGGCCGGCACGATCACCGACCTGGAAAAGATCCTGGAGAAGCTGGAGGGCGAGAAGGCCCGCTTCAAGCGCGACTACCTGCGCTACTACTTCACGATCTTCGGCGACCCCAGGCCCGACTCGCGCTGGGCCTTGAGCATTGAGGGGCATCACCTGTCGCTGAATTTCGTGGTCGACGGCGGCCGCGTCGTGGCACACACGCCGGCCTTCTTCGGCGCGAACCCCGCCCTCGTCATGGACAACTACGGCGTCGGTCCCAAGAAGGACACCCGCGCGCTGGCCAAGGAAGAATTGCTGGCGTTCGACCTCCTGAAATCGCTGAATGCCGACCAGCGCAAGAGCGCGCTCATTGCCGAGAAGGCGCCGGCCGATATCCGCGGGCCCGCCGACGCGCAGCCTCCCGCCGGCTCTCCGGAGGGCCTTCCCGCCAGCCGCATGACCGACGATCAAAAGTCGACGCTCAAGACGATCATCGAGGTCTACGCGCAGAACATGCCCGAGGAAACCGCCTCGGCCCGGCTGGCCGAAATCGAAAAGGCCGGCATCGACAAGATCCACTTCGCCTGGGCGGGGGCCGACAAGCCGGGCGTCGGGCACTACTACCGGATCCAGGGCCCCACGTTCCTTGTCGAGTTCGTGAACGTCCAGCCCGACGGCGCCGGCAACCCGGCCAACCACATTCATTCGGTGTGGCGGAACATCGCGGGCGATTTTGGTCTGCCGGCGAAGAAGTGATTTGTTGGAGTACCGCTGATTGTCGTGGCTGGGGTCGGGTGGGGCACCCTGTACGCCGGGTCCGCCCCCGGCCCTCCCGCGACGAAAGTAGCTGGGGGCGGAGTACCGACCCCAGCCACGTCACGCCGGGTACTGACCCCAGCCACATCCCATCTCCAACTCTTCGACCGTGATTTCTTGCGCGGTCGGGATCATAATGGCGTTTGTCAGCTCCGGTGGCGTCGGCCGACGGTCGAAGCGTAACCTTTGCCGCCTCCGGACATTGCGGTGCGTGCGGCAACTACGCGTTTCGTGACGGCGGACAGTGCTTTTGAGCCAGGCTGCCGTTTTCCAAGAAAAACGGCGATTGGCTGAGTACATTCCCGCCCCAACCCCCTTTGTTGTATATGGACACCCCCGCCACGCGCAAAGGGCGCGAGATCGGCCAGGTGATTCGCGACCACCAGGCGGGAGTGTGGCGTTACTTGCGGGTTTTGGGCTGCGATGTGCCGCTGGCGGATGACCTGACGCAAGAGACATTCCTGGCGGTGCTCCAACGGCCGTTTCACGACATCCACCCGGCGGCAACGTCGGCCTACCTGCGAAAGGTCGCCCGCAACCTGTTCCTGGCCGAGCAGCGAAAGCGGAACCGGCAGGTGGAACTGACGGCCATCGAGGAGATCGACGCGGTCTGGGAGCGCTGGGCGGGCCGGGATGAGGGAGAATCGCTGCTGTCGGCGTTGCAAGACTGCTTGAAGAAACTGACCGACCGGGCACGGGCCGCTTTGGAACTTCGCTACGCGAAAGAACAATCCCGCGAGGAAATCGCCGCCGCGCTTCAGCTTAGCCCCGACGGGACGAAGAACCTGATGCAACGGGCCAAGCAACAGCTTCGCGAGTGCATCGAGCGGCAATTGAAAACGCAGTAAACCATGGAACCCCGCGAACTTCACGACCGCGACCTTCCGCCGGATCGGGCCGATCCGGTGCTGGAGATTTTCTTGTCGGAGGCGCTGGGGGGGAAGTCGCCGCCGGATTTGTCGGAGCGGATTTTGGAGCGGCTGGCGGCGGTTGCGTCGCGTTCGGCCGCCGATGCGGCGCCCCTTACCGTCGCGATCGCCCCGCCGGTTCCGGCCGTCAATGGGAACGGCGCCGAGGTCGTTGCCGCAGAGGCCCCACAGCCGGTGCGACTGGGGCGTCGAAAAGACCGGGCTCTGCGAGTCGCCATTGTGGCCTTGTCGGTAATGCTCATCGCCACGACGATCGCGCTGGTCGTGGCGTTCAATACCGACCGGCCAGACGTCGCTCGGCCAGATGGAAAAGCCGCGACGTCGGGCGACTCCAATGCTCAGTCTGGCACGGTCGCCGCCAACACCGGCAATCAGCAAACGACGCCGCCCAAGAACGGCGCCAACGCCGAGACGCCCGATCGGGGAACATCGCCCGGCAGCAACGTCGCTTCGAGCCAGAACACGCAGCCGTCGCAGTCGCCGCAAAACACAAGCCCGCAAACTCCAGCCTCCGTGGCCGCGTCGCACGTGCGGCCGAAGCTCGCTTCGGCATCCAGTTCCGACGCCGAAGTCGTCGCCGCCATCGACGAGCAAATCCGCAAGGGCTGGCTGGCCGCGGGCATCAAGCCTTCCGACATGGCCGACGACGGCCAGTGGTGCCGCCGGGTCTTTTTAGACATCATCGGCCGCATCCCCACGTCCGAAGAGGTCTACGAGTTCCTGGGCGACCGCTCGCCGACCAAGCGACAGGACCTTGTCGATCGCCTCCTGACCTCCGACGACTACGCCGAGGATTTCGCCCGCAACTGGACCTCCATCTGGATGAACCTGCTCGTCGGCCGTTCGGACGACGCCGGCACGGTCAACCGCGAGGGGCTGCGGCAGTATCTGCGCCGCTCGCTGCTCAAGAACAAGCCCTACGACAGGCTCGTTTCGGAGCTGATCTCGGCCACAGGCACGAACCGCCCCGGCGACCCGGACCACAACGGGGCGGTGAACTTCCTACTCGCGCATACGCAGGAAAAGGCCACGCCGGCCACGTCGCGGATCGCGCAGACATTCTTGGGCGTGCAGGTGCAGTGTACGCAGTGCCACAACCACCCCTTCAACACGGCCACGCAGAACCAATTTTGGGAGCTCAACAGCTTCCTGCGTCAGATGCAGGCCCAGGAGGTCCGCGAAGGCGACAAGGTCGTGGCCAGGCGGCTCGTCGACGTCGATTTCCGCGGCGAAGGCGGCCAGACGCCCGACGAAGCGGAAGTCTACTACGAACAGCGCAACGGCCTCTTGAAGGTCGCGTATCCGGTCTTCATCGACGGGCGGCAGATTCCGCCTTCGGGTCTTGTTAATCAGGTCAACCGCCGGCAGGAGCTGGCGAAGCTGGTCGTCGATTCGCCGAACCTTAACTTGGCTCTGGTTAACCGGATGTGGGCGCACTTCCTTGGGGCCGGATTCACGCGCCCCATCGACGACCTTGGCCCGCACAATGCGCCGTCGCATCCGGAGTTGCTCGAGCGGCTGGCGGCGGAGTTCCGCGGCCACGGCTACGACGTGCGGCAGGTCATCCGCTGGATTACGCTTTCCAAGCCCTACGGCCTCTCCAGCCGCCCCGGCCTGACGAACCAGAACGACGACCCGATGCTGGGCGAGGCGCCGCTGTTCAGCCGGTTCTACGTCCGCCAGATGCGGGCCGAGGAGCTTTATGAGTCCGTCCTGCTGGCCACGCACGCCGAGACGGACCGCTACGACGAAACGGCCTACCACCAGCGCGAGGTCGCCAAGTCGGATTGGATGCAGCAGTTCACGTTCAACTTGCAGAACGACGAGAAGATGGAACTGACGGCGTTCAACGGCTCCATCACGCAGACGCTCGACATGTGGAACGGGACGCTCGTGGCCAAGGCGACCGCCGGCGACAAGGGCACGTTCCTGCACGAAGTCGCCCAAAGCGACTCCAAGGGCGTGCAAAAGGTCCAGCGGCTCTTTACGGCCGCCCTGGGCCGGCTGCCCACGATGACCGAGCTGAAGATGGCGGACGAAATCTGGCGCCGCCGCAAGGGAAACACCACGGCGGCGCTGCAGGACATCTGGTGGGCCCTGCTGAACTCCAGCGAATTCATCCTCAACCACTAACCGAACTCTCCCCACGGACCGATGACACGGACCTGATGAATCGGGTCGCTACGAGCGATTGCGGAGCCCGAAGCAGAGTACGAAGTTCGCGGAACCCGGAGCATGTAGGGTGGGCATCGCCCACCATTTAACGACCGACGACGCCCCGCGGAACCCGGAGCAAGAAAAAAAGAGGGTCCGCGGGGCGTCATCCGATGACGACCCCGCGGAACCCGGAGCAGAGTCCAATTGAGAGTGGCAAGCGGAGGACCGTTTGCCACCGGCATTGTATCACAAGTTATCCCCTGAATCGAGAATTTTTGCAAGCGCTTTTTTTGAGATCCAAACCCAAGTCGCGCTGGGTGTTGGCGCGTCGCCCGGAAGGGCCAAGTTTGAACCCGGAGGAGAGTTTCATGACGTTCCCCACCCCCCGCGGCATGAGCCGGCGGCACTTTATGACGCACCTGGCCGCCTCCGGCGCGATGGTCGCCCCCGCCCTGTGCTTCACCCAGTCGCTCTTCGCCCAGGCCGCCCAGCTCAAGAAAAACCACAAGGCCGCCATCCTGCTCTGGATGGGCGGCGGGCCCAGCACCATCGACATCTGGGACCTCAAGCCCGGCGCCCCCACCGGC
>JACOUI010000382.1 GCA_016177915.1 Planctomycetia bacterium | reverse complement strand
GTCCTCGTGGTATCAGAAGAACTGGGGAAGGCTGTTCAAGCTCCGCGAGGACCAGAACCAGAAGACCCGGTTCGACAACGACCGCACGGGGTTCCGTCTTGCCAGTTCAACGGGCGGCGTGGGCACCGGCGAAGGCGGGGACTTCATCGTGGCCGACGACCCGCACAACGTGGTCGACAGCGAGAGCGACGCCGAACGGGAGGCGGTGCTCCACTGGTGGGACCAGTCGATGAGCACCCGCGGCAACGACCCGAAGACGGTCTGCCATGTTGTGGTAATGCAGAGGCTTCACGAGCGCGACCTATCGGGACACCTCCTGGCGCAGGGCGGCTACGAGCACTTGTGCCTGCCGATGGAGTTCGAGAGCGAGCGCAGGTGCGTCACATCCCTCGGTTGGCAGGACCCGCGGACGGCGGAAGGCGACTTGCTCTGCCAGAAGCGCTTCGGTCAGGCCGAGGTGGAGGAACTCAAGCGCCGCCTGGGCACCTACGGCGCCGCCGGTCAGCTCCAACAGCGCCCTGCGCCCAAGGGCGGCGGGATGTTCCGCAGGGAGTGGTTTCAGGTCGTGACCCACCTGCCGCCGGAGTGCCGGAAGGCCGTGCGCTACTGGGACAACGGTTCCACCGACGGGAGCGGCGACTACACCGTGGGCGTGCTCATGACGGAGCACAAGGGCGTGTACTTCGTCGTGGACGTGGTGCGGGGGCAGTGGTCCACAGGAGCGCGGCGGGAGAAGCAGGGCCGCACGGCCGCCGAGGACGGGCTACGGTTCCCCGAATACCGCGTCTACGTCGAGCAGGAACCGGGCAGCGCCGGGAAGGACTCCATCGACGACACGATCAAGTACCTGGCGGGGTACGCCGTGTACGGCGACCGCGTGACGGGCGACAAGATCACGCGCGCCGAGCCGGTCGCTGCGCAGGCGGAGGCGGGGAACATCAAGTTGCTCGTGGGTCCGTGGAACGAGCCGCTGCTGCGGGAGCTTGAAGTCTTCCCGTTCGGGGCCAATGACGACCAGTGCGACTCGCTCAGCGGGTGTTTCGCCAAGATCGTGAAGAAAAGGGAGTTCATTTTTTCGATGGAGTAGCGGCGGACGCTGCAAGCGGCGGAGGGGTTGGCCAAGTCGTGGCAGGCCGAGGCGGTGACGTACCGGCGGCCCAAAGCACTGACGGACCGATAGTTAGGGAGGGCCGATAAGATGCCCGTTTCGAGAAGCAAGAAACTCGCCATCGCGCGCCGCCGCCAGCAGGTCGCCGACCTGTACATCCAGGGCTGGACGCAGACGGAAATCGCCGGGAAGGTGGGCGTGGGCCAGCCCACGGTCTGCAACGACCTCCAGGTGATCCAGGGCGAATGGCGCGCGTCGATGATCCGCGATTTCGACCTGACGCGGGAGGTCGAGCTTCGTAAGCTCGATCGCATCGAGCGCGAAGCCTGGGCGGCTTGGGAGCGGTCGCAGAAGCCGGCGCAGTCGGCCGAGCTGTCCGACGGCGCCGCCACGCCCACGCGCAAGCGCGTCAAGAACCAGTACGGCGATCCGCGCTTCTTGGCGCAGATCAACCAGTGCATCATGAACCGCAAGGCGCTGTTGGGACTGGACGCGGCGCCCCAGTCTACGGATGCCGACGATGGGAATCTGGAAATCCAGCGAGCTAGCGTCGTTGCCCTCGTTGCTACCCTACGCGACCGGGCCGGAACTGCGCCAATTGCAGGTCTCCTTGGCGCGGAACAGCCCGGCCTCGTTCGCGCTGGCGACGAGCCAGGGGCGTTGGCAAATGGCGCGGCACCTGGCCTGCCTGGACCAGGCGCTCCTTGACGCCATCGACGAGGCTGCGGCCCGCAAGCTCGACGGCCTGCTCGTCTCGATGCCTCCCCAGCACGGCAAGAGCGAACTGTGCAGCAAGCTCCTGCCGGCGTGGTATCTGGGAACGTATCCCGACCGCCGGGTGGTCCTCACGAGCTACGAGGCCGACTTCGCATCCACCTGGAGCCGGAAGGCCCGCGACCTCCTGGAACAGCACGGCGACCTGTTCGGCGTCCGCGTGTCGAAGGAGTCGTCGGCCGCGCACCGCTGGGACCTGGCCGGGCGGCAAGGGGGCATGAGCGCCGCGGGCGTGGGGGGCCCGATCACGGGGCGCGGCGCGCACCTCTTGATCGTGGATGACCCGGTCAAGAACGACGACGAGGCCCGCAGCCCCACGTTCCGTGAGAACCAATGGGAGTGGTGGCAATCGGTCGCCAGCACGCGCCTGCGCCCGGGCGGGCTGGCCGTGGTCGTCCAGACCCGCTGGCATCGCGACGACCTGTCCGGCCGGATTCTGGAGCAGGCCAAGCGGTCCGGCCAGTCGCACCGCTGGCGGGTCGTGCGGTTGCCGGCCCTGGCTGAGGCCGACGATCCGCTGGGGCGCAGTCCGGGCGAGGCGCTGTGGCCCGAGGTCTTTTCAGCCGAGCACCTGGAGCGGGTGCGGGCCACGAAGTCGACCTACTACTGGCGGGCGCTGTACCAGCAGGACCCGCAGGCCGAAGGGGGCACGGAATGGCCCGACGAATGGTTCCGCGACCCGCAGCTCTGGTTCGACGAGTGGCCCGGTTCGTGGCGGGTCCGAGTGATCGCCCTCGACCCGTCCAAGGGAAAGGACGCCAAGCACGGCGACTTCTCGGCGTTCGTCATGCTGGTGGTCGACCTGGAGGGGAACCTGTGGGTGGACGCCGACCTGCGGCGCATCGACACGGCCACGATCGTCGAGTCGGCGATCGAGCACCAGCGCGCGTTCCAGGCCGACGGCTTCGGGGTGGAGATCAACCAGTTCCAGGAATTGCTGGCGGACCAGATTTGGGAGGCGGGGACGCGGCGCGCTGTTCACATGCCTGTGTTTGGTCTCAACAACGGGCCATCGGCCAGCAAGGCGCTGCGCATCCGTCGGCTGACGCCCTGGCTGGCCCGCCGCGCTGTTCGCTTTCGGGCGCGCTCTGCCGGAGCACGGCTGCTTGTCGAGCAGTTGCGCGACTTCCCGACGGGAGCGCACGACGACGGGAATGACGCGCTAGAAATGGCTATCCGCCTCGCGGCGCACTTGCTGCGGCCGGCAGCCGACCCACCGGAATTCGATCGCGTGATCGCCGGTTGACGCCGTTCCGACGCCCCCGTTTGCGCCGTGTCGCGGCCTTCGGGCGCCCGACGAATCCGACGCGCAGGCCGGGCGAGATGTTTACCGGAAAGGTGTCGCGGCGTGCCATTTGCAGAATCTCGCTCGCGACGACGTCGCGGCCCACCTGTTCGCGCAAAACTGCTCGCGTTAAGCTGCGTGGTAGACGTGTAACCGATCGCATGCACTCCACGGCTGCCAAATGAGCGAAATACCGAAAGCCGTTCGACAGAAGCTCGTCACGGCGTTGCAATCGCTCCCCTATCGCGAGCGCGAGATTTTCAAGCTCGTGACAGGCCTGGGCGATGGATACTGGTACACGCTCGAAGAGGTTGGGCACATTTTCAAATTGAGCCGCCGCCAAGCCCAGACGGTCTATGACAGGGCAGTGAAATGGCTGTGCCAGACCATTGAGAAACTCCTGGCGGCGGACTCCAAGGCCAACGTCGAGCGCCTTGAAACCGTTCAAGTCACAAGCGTAATCGAAGATGCCGCACAACTGACGCCGTACCTGATTTCCCATCTGAAAGACCGTCCGTCCGACCTCCGGAATCTCCCCTGGGCAGTCTTCGAACACCTTATCGCCGAGTTCTTTTCCAGCTGGGGCTACGAAGGGGTTCGCATCGTTGGGCGCAATCCGAGGACGGGCGCAGACATTGTTGCAATGCGAAAGCCCGACAGCGCCGGCGTCAAGGTGCGGTACTTCATCGAGGTCAAGCGCTGGCGAAATCGGGTTGGTGTGCAAGTGATTGATCGCGTTTTGGGCGCGATCCTTGGAGAAAAGCACAAGCACGGTTACCACCTCGGCATGATCGTTTCGTTGGCCGGCTATTCGGAAATGAAGAAATACACGCCGAGCGAGTTGACCCTGCTCGGCATCGAATTGCGCGATGGGTCGCACGTCAACGAATGGCTTAGGGAGTACAGGTTCAACCGAAAGGGATTGTGGCTTCCGAACCCATACCTCTGATGCACTCGCCCACAAAACGCCCCCGTTCGCGCCGTGTCGCGGCCTTCGGGCCCGTTGGGCCTGCGACGCCAGCGGGCGGAACCTCGCGCCCGTGGCCAACGTGGGCGACGCCCCCTTTCGGCCGCCCTAAATCGCCGTAGCTACCAACTCGGACCCAGGATGCGCGAACTGGGTCCGATCCCGCTTGCCTTCATGCGGCACCCGAGGTAACTGACTGTCCCGCTGGGCGCGGCGCCGCCTGCGCCAAGGGCTTTCGGACAAACCAACCTCGGAATTCCCATGTACGCCTCCCGTCCCCGGTTCGCGGACCCCACGAAGATTCTCACCCGCCGCGAGCTGGCGGCCGTGCTCGCCGAGCTGCGGCGCAAGGCGCCG
>JACOUI010000369.1 GCA_016177915.1 Planctomycetia bacterium | reverse complement strand
CGGTGCGTTGCCGCTCGATCTGAAAGTGAAATAGGCCGCTGTTGTAGCGTTCGTCGGCGCGCTCGAAGAGCTCGAACAATCGCTTGTAACAGGCCGTGCCGTTGATGATCCCTTGCAGGCGGCCGTAGTCCTCGATGCCGCGGTCTTCGGCGATCCGCAGGAAGATCAGGCGGTCGATGGTCCGCTGAACGGCGAAATTGAGTTCGCGCGTGGAGAGGTTCAAGTTGCGCAAGGCGAGGTTCTTGGCAAGCTGCTCGCGCCACTTTTCGATGTCGGCCAGGAAGGCCACGTCGACCGGCGCGGTGCCGCGCTTGGCCTTGGTCGAGTCGGCGAACTTGTCGAACGAGCCTTGGAAAACCGCCTGCTGCGAGAAGATCGAGGCGATCTCGTCCCAGCGCTCGGGATAGTCGCGGTAGTTTAAGAGCAGGATGCGGCCGACGGAGGGCTTGTCGTCGGGGGCGGGCTTGATGCGGCAGTCGTAGGCGGCGAACTCCTCGAAGTCGGTGAGGATCGACAGCGGCAGGTTCGACGACCAGGCGTAGCGGCGAAGCTGGTAGGCCGGGTCCACGTCGTCTTTGATGTTGACGGCGGGTTTCTTGGCCTCGACGAAGAACTTTCGCGCGCCGCCGATGCGGAAGCAGTAGTCCGGGGCCTTGGTCGCGCCGCCGATTTTGATGGCGTCTTCGTGGATCACATCCTTGTAGGCCTCGGCCCCGCCGCGGCGGTTGTGGACGTCCCAGCCCAGGCACTCGAAGAAGGGGTTCAGGAATTCCTGGCGGAGCTGGGTTTCGTTGTAGGCGCCGGAGCGGTAGGCGCAGGCGTTGCGGTCGAAGCGCGCGACCAGGTCCAGCAGTTCCGGGGGCGGGGGCATGGCCCTTGTATGGTAATGCGCGGGTGGAGGGGGCCTCAAGGCGCGGGGAGGGGCGGGGCGGGGCGGCGCGCGCGGAAAGCCCGATCGGTTGGGGCGCGGGGGTAGCTGCCAGTCAGCCGTCCACCGACGCGGGGTCGGTGGGGCGGAGGCAAGACGGTCGCCGTGGAGGGGCAAGATAGCCGCTCGTCGAAAAAACCTTTCGCGGGCCCACTACGGCCCCGAGCTTTCCACCACGTCGATGGGCGTCTTTTCCTCGGACTTGGTCTCCACGGCACGCCGCCGCTCGGATGTCCCCGGCACGACCCACGGGCCGGGCGAGTGCGTCTCGACGATCTCCCGCAGCTCGTCTGCGTCGATCACTTCCTTTTCCATGAGCCGCTTGGAGAGCGCCTCCAGGGCGGGGCGCCGCGCGCTTAAGATCGCCCGCGCCCGCTCCAGCCCCTCGTCGATGACGCGCTTCACTTCCTGGTCGATCTCGCGCATCGTCTCTTCGCTGTAGAGCCGGCCGGCGCCCAGGTCCTGCGGCGTGGAAGGGATGAAGAGCGGCCGCTGGCTCTCGCGGTAGTTCACCCGCCCCAGGCGGCTCATGCCGAACTCCATCACCATCCGCCGGGCGATGTCGGTCGCCCGCTCCAGGTCGTTCTGCGCGCCGGTGCTGATCTCGTCGTAAATGATCTCCTCGGAGATCGTGCCGGCCAGCAGCACCGCGATGTGGCTGTCCAGCTCGCCCTTGGTCATCAGGTAGCGGTCCTCCTCGGGCCGCTGGAGCGTGTAGCCCAGCGCCGCCACGCCGCGGGGGATGATCGAAACTTTTCGCACCGGCGGCGTGTTGGGCAGGCTGAAGGCCACGAGCGCGTGACCGCTCTCGTGGTGCGCCACGCGCTGCTTTTCCTCGGGATGCATGACGCGCTGTTTTTTCTCGAGGCCCGCCATCACGCGTTCGACCCCCTCGTTGAACTCCTCCATGCCGACGGAGGACTTGCGCTTGCGGCCCGCCAGGAGCGCCGCCTCGTTCACCAGGTTCGCCAGGTCGGCGCCGACGAAGCCGGGCGTCATTTGCGCGATCTCGTGCAGCGTGACGGACTCGTCGAGCTTCACGTTTTTCGCGTGGACCTTGAGGATCGCCTCGCGGCCGCGGACATCCGGCCGGTCGACCAGCACCTGGCGGTCGAAGCGGCCCGGACGCAACAGCGCCGGGTCGAGCGTTTCGGGCCGGTTCGTGGCCGACAGGACGATGATGCCGGCGTTGGAGTCGAAGCCGTCCATTTCGACGAGCAGGGCGTTGAGGGTCTGCTCGCGCTCGTCGTGGCCGCCCACGATGCTCGTCCCGCGCGTCTTGCCGAGGGCGTCCAGCTCGTCGATGAAAATGATGCACGGGCTGCGGGCCTCGGCCTGCTGGAACATGTCGCGCACCCGCGCCGCCCCGACGCCCACGAACATCTCGACGAAATCGGAACCGGAGAGGCTGAAGAAGGGCACGCCGGCCTCGCCCGCCACGGCCTTGGCCAGGAGCGTCTTGCCGGTGCCCGGCGGGCCGACGAGCAGAATCCCTTTGGGAATCCGCCCGCCCACGACCTGGTAGCGCTCCGGGGTGCGGAGGAACTCGACGACTTCCTTCAATTCGTCGACGGCCTCATCGACGCCCGCCACGTCCTCGAACGTGACGCCGATGTCTTCCTGGGCATAGAGCTTTCCGCGGCTGCGTCCGAAGGCCATCGGCGAGCCGGCGCCGCCGATCCGCCGCAGCACGAAGAGGAAGAAAACGATCAGCGCCACCGTGAGGAGGATCAGCACGCTGTAGCTCTTCCAAACGCTGGGGGGATCCTCCGCCGCGAAGTCGAACCGGTTGGCGGAGAGCAGCTTGCCGATCGCCCCTTCCTCCTGGACGGCAAACGTCGAGGTGCGGAAGCGGACGACGTCGGGCTTGGCGTTGGCGTCGGCTCCCAGGGTCTTGCGGTGGACCTTCCCGGTGACCTCGAACTGGCCGACCTTGACTTCGTGCAGCCCCCAGTACTTGTATCGCTTCTCCTCCTTGCCGCTGGTGCGCACGATCTCGACCGACTTGGCCTGATTGGGCTCCGGGCCGAGCTTGACCAGCTCTTCCAGCTTGCTGTACGAGATTTCGTCGGCGGCCTCCTGCTTGAACAGCATGACGACGATCAGGACCAGAAGCGCGATGGCGATCAAATACCAGACGAGGTTGCTCCCCATGGGGGGGAGGCGCTTCTCAGGGGACTTGCGCGTCTCGCTGCGGTCACGCGGTTTCTGGTTTTCCATGAACCGAATCCTGGGTTCAACCAAGAGGGGCGCGGCCCGTCGGCCGGTCCCGAATTAACAAAAGGGGCTTCGCCCAGCGCCAGCATGCTGGGCGCCGAGCGCATCCGTTTACATCGTAGGCCCGCCCCGCTGCCCAAACAACCCGGCGTTTGGATGGCCAAGCCGCCGGTCTACTTGAGTGTAACAGCCGCAGAGTTTTCACGCTTTAATCGTAGGCGGCCGCAGCCAAGAATGGCCGGCCCGCGCGCCACCACATTGATAACAACTGTCGCAGCCCGGATTACATTTCCGGGCCGTCCGGCGGTCCGCAATCCAGGGTTCGATGGCCATAAAGCCATTCAGGATGATGGTTTGCAGATCGATGCTGCGCATTGGCACGTCTCTTGCCCCTTGTATTGGCCGGAAACAAAAGCGATCGGCCTTTTGGCGCCAACCCTCCAGCGCCCCATCGGCCATCGCCGTCCAACAAAACAGCAGGGGTGAACCATGTTCCGCGCTTTGAAGCTGGCCATTGTTCCAGCCGTTCTGGTCCTCGGCCTGGGTCTGCTGTCCGCCAACTCGGCCAAAGCCCATGAGCCGGGCTGCCCCGGCTACGGCTACGGCGGCCATTACGGCTACGACGACTTCCCGAGCCATCGCGTCTACGACGTTGGCGGGGCGCACTACGGCGCCGATCACGGCTATGGCCGTGGCGGCCGCGTGCACGTGCACCCTCAATTTGACGTTCATCACGGCCACGTTCACGGCGGGATCGTGATCCACGGCCGCTTCGGCGCGTTCAACATCAATTGGTAAGCGCGACGTCGGGCGCGAGGAGATGCGGCCAGCCCTGGACAAGAAAAACAACCAAGGAGAGATGAAACCCGGGCTAACACAACAACGAATCTTGCCTTCGTGTTCAATTCCCCGTCTTCACTAGCGGGGATTTGCCATCTTGGGTAAGGCGGCCAAGGGAGGCGCTCGTGCTTGGAGCACGAGTTGCCCCGCCGCGCTTTCTTGATTGGAGGGGAATCGAATGATCCGTCTCTTGAAGTGGGCGGCCTTGCCGGCCGTGCTCCTGGCAGCCCTCGCGCTGGTCGGCGGCTCGTCGGCCAAGGCCCACGATTGGGGCTGCTCCCCCGGCTATGGTGGGTACGGCGGCTACGGCGGCTACGGTGGGTACGGCGGCTACGGTGGGTACGGCGGCTACGGTGGGTACGGCGGCTACGGTGGGTACGGCGGCT
>JACOUI010000368.1 GCA_016177915.1 Planctomycetia bacterium | reverse complement strand
CCCCTTCCGAAGGGGGGGAGAGGGGGGGTCGAAAAGGCTCCACCGGGGGTCGAATCTCCCCCCCTTTCTAAGGGGGGGCACGGGGGGGTTGGTAGCTCCGGCCGGCGGCTCGCGCTGGCCCGCTGGATCGCCTCGGCCGAAAACCAGCTTACCGCCCGCGTCATCGTCAACCGCGTCTGGCAGTTCCATTTTGGCCGCGGCATCGTCCGCTCGCCCAACAATTTCGGGCAGCTTGGCGACCCGCCCACCCACCCGGAGCTTCTCGACTGGCTGGCTTGCGATTTCGTCGACAGCGGCTGGCAGCTCAAGCGGCTGCACCGCCAGATCATGCTCTCGGCCGCGTATCAGATGTCGTCGCGGGCGAGCGAAGCGGGATTGAAGGCCGACCCGGGCAATGACCTCTTCTGGCGGTACGACATGCGCCGATTGTCGGCCGAGGAAATCCGCGATTCGGTGCTGGCCGTAAGCGGCAAGCTGAACCCGAAGATGTACGGGCCGGGCGTGTATCCCGAGATCACGCGCGAGGTGCTGGAGGGCCAGTCGATGCCCGGCAGCGGCTGGGGCCATTCGCCGCCGGAGGAGCAGGCGCGGCGGAGCGTGTACATTCACGTCAAGCGGTCGCTGATCGTGCCGCTCTTGTCGACGTTCGATTTTCCAGAGACCGACGCGAGCTGCGCCGCCCGCTTTGCCACGACGCAGCCGGCGCAGGCCTTTTCGATGCTCAACAGCAAGTTCATCGAGGAGCAATCGCGCTTCCTGGCCGAGCGGCTGCGGAAGGAAGCGGGCGACGAGCCGGCGGCGCAAGTGACGTGGGCACTGAAGCTGGCGACAAGCCGCGAGCCGTCGCCCGCGGCAGTCCAGCGCGGGCTGGCCTTGATGCAGTCGCTTGAGAAGAAGCACGGCGTGAGCGGGGAGAAGGCGCTCGCGTATTACTGCCTGGTGGTGCTCAATTTGAACGAGTTTGTTTATCTGGATTGAGGCGATGCGATTGTGAAGTATCCCCTCGATCCCCTGGAAATACGTTCAAATGATCTGAGCGAGATGTTTGCCATGCCGATGCACATCGTCATCCTCGAAGACAACGAAGACCGCCGGGCGGCGATGCTCGATTGCATCCGCGACCGGTTCCCGCAATACCCGGTCGCGCTGTTTGCCACCGCGGCCGAGACGATCCGGTTTCTCGCGCTGCACCTGGCCGAGACGCTCGTCGTCGATCTCGATCATGACCTGGAATTGGTGCCCGGCGCCGCTGGTCGCCTGTTCGATCCGGGCACGGGGCGCGACGTAGCGGATTACCTGGCGGCGCAGCCGCCGTGCTGCCCGGTTGTCATCCACACGACGAACGGAACGGCGGCGATCGGCATGGAACAGGTGCTGGCCGACGCCGGCTGGAAGACCTTTCGCATCGCGCCCTACGGCGATTTGGACTGGATCGGCGAACTCTGGCTGCCGACAATGCGAAGCGCGATCGTGAGCACAGCGGCCCCGGCCGCACCGGCGCTACGTTCGTAGCACGGCGCTGAGATATCGCTCGGGCGCGTGCCAACGCCAGTCGCCGCCCTACCACACCCAGTCCACCCCCGGCGGCCTGACCGGCTTCTCCTCCTCGACCCGCGCCGGAAGGCCCTCGTCGTCGCCCGCCTCGTCCCCGTCGTCGAGCAACTCGAGTTCGACACCCTCATCCCCTGCGGCCATGATGTGTAACACCTCGCTCGGCTTGGCGGGCACGACGTAATGGTAGCCGCCCTCGCCCATGCGGTCGGCCAGCACGTTCACGATGTACCGGCAGCGGTCCGGGTCGTCGTACGGGCCGGCGATGAACAGCGGCTTGCCGTCCTTGCCATAGGTAAACTCCTGCGCGCAGGCCGACGCGTCGATGTCGCCCAAGATCAACCGGGCCACTTGGTGGTCGGCGTGCGGCGCAAAGCCCAAATCGTCGGCGTAGGCCACGGAACCCTCGACGAGCTTCCTGGCGCACTGGGCCTTAAGCTTCAGGACCGGGCCGCTCTCCAGCAGCTTGTCGTAGATGCGGAATTCGTACGCGCCGCGCGGAAGGACCCCCGACATGGCGTCTTTCACGCCCAGGCAGTACAGGTCGACCAGGAACAGGGCGAACGCCACGTTGCCCGAATCGAGCTGCCGGCTCACAAGCACCTGCCCCATCCCCTGCTCGAAGATGGCGCGATGCGCGCAGCAGTGCAGCACGGGGGCGGTCGCCGCCCGCTCCAGGCGTTCGATGGCGCCGTGCGACTGCCGCCGGGCAAGGGCTTTCTTCTCGGCCTTCTGTTTGGCCTTGCGGCGCTCGAGCTTGCGTTGACGCTTGCGGGGGTCCTGGGCCACGGGAGTCGCTCCGTCGGTGCGGGCGGATGATTTCGCCGCGGCAATTCCGGTTCCGCGGCAGGCCGGAAGATTGAAACACAAAGCGGCCGATTGCGCCAAGGTCTGTTTTTCAAGGCGCGAAGTTGCGAGCAGATTTCGCGCGAACCGCGACAACAGGCGCTTGCCGGCCGGAGCTACGAATACCGGGGGGCTGACACCCCCCGCTCGCCGGCGGGAGATTTGCCGGTCGCGTTCCGCCACAGCTCCGCCAGCGCGCTGAAGAAGCCCGGGCGGACCGTGCGGTGATACACGGAGCCCTCCGGGAGCTTCGCCATTAGCTTGCGATGCGCCCGGCCCAGCGAATGGTACGGCAGGCCGGCAAAGAGATGGTGCAGGGCGTGATACCGCAGGCCCAGCGGGAACAAAAGCTCCGTCATGACCGGCACGCCGCGAATGTTGATCGAGTCGGCAAGCTGTTCCCCATGGCTCATCGGCTCGCCCTCATTGCGATACGTGTGGGCCACGAGGTTCCGCGTCCAGTTGAGCCCGATCACATAAACTGCCAGGAGGTACAGGTTCAGCCAGTGCGTCCAGGGCTGCGTGCCGATCAAGACGACCGTCACCATCGGCACGACGCGGACAAAGCAGGCCCAATCCAAGAGCGCCCAGACGAAGCGCTGCTCTTTGACCGGCAGCTCGCGCCGGTACCAGGGATTCATCACGTAGGACGAGCAGCGCTGCAGGACGAACGTCCGCAGCTTGGGATGGCAGAACGAGATCGGCGTCAGCACCAGGAACCGCACCACGGCCAGGAGCGGAATGACGAGCACCTCGCCCAGGTACCACAGAATTCGGAACAGCGGCCCGCGGCCCAACGGCAGGTATTCGCCGTCGTGCTTCGTGCCGTAAGACGGAATCGCGTGGTGGTCGATGTGGCAGTCGTAGAGATAACTGGGCATCAGCAACGGGATGCCGCAGCAAATGTTCCAGACGATTTTGAAGCCCGTCATCACGCCCTTGCCCATGTGGGCGATCTCGTGAATGAACGAGCCGACGCGAAACAGCGCCAGGCCGGCCACGATGAAGCAGGCGACCTTGAGCGGCGACCACGGCGCCGAAAGGTAAACGGCGGCGCAGCCGTAGCCGATGGCGGTCGTGATCAGCATGTCGGCCCAGTAGACCGCCGGCCGGCGGACGAACTCGTGCTTCAGCAACCGCCGGGCGTGGCGGATGTCGAAGTCCTGAGCAAGCTGGGCCATCCGTGACTGAACCGCAAGTTGAAGCTGATTCATTGTGGATGGATCAGGGCTTACGGAGCCGATGGCAAAGGAGTGCGAGTTATGGACAGATTAGAACGAATAAACATTGTAAGTAGAATGAACAGCCTGCGTCAATTAGGAAGATTGTCAATGAATCGTCAGAACTTTGCCGGAAACTGACGGCAAACCGTTCGGAATGCGCGACTTGAGTTAGATCGGGAGCCCAGGGGCGTAGAATTTGGGCAAAGCCGCACGATCGGAGCAATGCGCCATCGGGAGATCAGCCAGGTGCCGACGGAAAGGCTAGGCCGGCTTGCGCTCGCACATCAGCGCCAGGAGGTTGGACTCGGTGTCGCGGAAGAAGCACATCCACAGCTCGAAGGCCGACATCTTGGCGACCACGTGCGGCGCGTCGACGAACTCCGCCCCGCGCGACTTCAAAACGTCGTGCGCCTGCTGGATGTCGTCGACCTTGAAGTACAGCACCGACGAGGGGTGGTCGAACTCCGCCGTTTCCGGCAGCGAGAGCATGAACCGCACGCCGCCGCAATCGAAGAATGCCATCTTGGGCGGCACGACGAACAAGAGCCGCAGCCCCAGCACGTCGCGATAGAAAGCGACCGCGCGGTCCAGCATCTTGACGTTTGATCGAGAGTTGCCCGAGGCGATCGAGACGGAGTTCGTTGTCCATGTTGCGTCACTCCCAAAAAACACGACTGGATCCGCGGAGAATGACCTCATGGTAGCCGTCATACCGCGCGCGACGTAAGGTAATCTGGCTTCGTCGCGCGGAGCGAGACGGCTACTTGGGCTGCGGGGGGCCGCTGAAGAATCGCTTGTCGATCTCCGCGCGGCCGGCGGCCAGGAAGCGATCGACCAGCACGATCCGAAGCTGACGCGGCGCAAGCTGCCCGGCGTCGAAGCGTCGTAAGAGCTCCGCGTCCCGTTGCCGCAACTGCCGGTAGCGGGCGATCTCCTCCCGCGAATAGCCTTCGGCGGACAGGTCCTCCAGCGGACCGGAGGTCAGCGCGGACCATGTCTCGCGGAACTGCCGGCTCTGCCCAAAGGCGATCTCGTCGAGCGTCTCGACGACGCCCCCGGTCCGCGCCGCGGCCACCAGGTCCATCTCGGCCGAAACGTTGGCCGCACCGGCGATCGCCTTGGCCAGCGCCGGGTTGGTCTTGGCCGCCTCGGCGACTTTCAGACGCAGCGACTTGAAGGTGTCGAGCGACGGCGCTAGCTCGCGCTTTTGGCATTGCAATGTGAAATGATCGAAGATCCCCTCCTCGATCTGCCGGCCGGGGTCGTAATACGGCGAGACGCGGCCGGCGATTTCCAACTCTTTGGAAAACAGCGCCGAAGTAGGCGAGATGAAATCGTCGCCCAGCGACACGCCGAGCGTGGCCATGTTCGCCGCCATCCGGCCGGGAGCGACCTTCTCGGGCACGGGAAACAAGACCTCGCGCGGCGTCGTCGTCTCCTGGGCACAGAGCAGCAAGAGTCCGGTGCAAAACGTGTGGATCTTCTGCCCCGCCAGCGGCTTGCCCCTGAATGGCAGCACGCGGTCGGTGCGGAAGTTGAGGTCGAACACCGACTCGTTGCCGATGATGGCGGCCGCGGCCGCGGCCATTTTCGCGGCCTGGTCCGGATCGCGGTGCCGCAGGAAGAGGTAGTGCAGCGACCGCTGCACGTAGATTTCGACGTTCGTGGCCGGGATGCGCGTGCCGCGCTCCGGCAGGTCGACGATCACCATCCGCTGCTTGCCGTCGCTGCCCTGCTCGACGGCCACCACGCCGACGTGCGTAAACAGGCCCGGCGAAAGGTCCGTGAACAGGTTGTAGGGCGACGGGTTCCGCATGAGGAGCCAGTCGCCGGGCCGGACCTCGAAGCCGCCCAGGCGGAATCTGTCCGAATCGAGCCCGTGCTTCATCCGCTCTGCCAGCCACGCCAGGAGCGACTGCCGGCGCTCGCGCATCTCGGCCGGCAGCTCCGCCGCGACGACCCGATTCAGGATGCCGTGCAGTTCGGCCGCGGTGAGAGCGGGTTTTGGCAGGTCTTCGGCGTCGCCGGGCCGCGGGTCCTGCGGCAGGCCGATTTGGCGAATGGACTCGGCCGCCAGGACCGTCAATTCCGGTGCAACGCCCGGCTCGCGCAGAAAGTCCGCCAGCTCGTACACCTGCGCGATCGAGCCGGCCCGACCAATGAACTGAAGCAGCTTCCGCTTGCACTGCCGCGTGGCGGGCACAGCCTGGTTGCGGGCTTCCGGCGCAGGATCGAACAGGGCCGGACCCATCACCTCGGCTCCGATGGTGCTGTTGTGGCGGGCGAGAACGTCGATCAGCCGCTCGCGGAGGTCGTTCCGGCCGGCGGCGCGATAGGCCGCCGCGTCGACTGCGTCGCGCATCTGGTAGCGCATCCGGCCCGAGAGGTCCGTCAGCAGCGCGGCGATTTTCAAATAGGCGAGGACCTCGGCGCGGCGCGTTTCGGAGAGTTCCTGGCCGGGCGCGTCGCAAAACTGCGTCCGCAGCGCCAGGGCGTCGCGCAGGACCTGGTCGACATTTTCGGCCGCGCCGGCGAGCCGGTCGGTTTCCAGGACCGCGTGTTCGGGGCGCGTCGCCGTGCGGAATCGCGCCGTCTCGGCCGCCCATTGCTCGATGGCGTCGGCGGCCTTGGAGATTTCCGCGGCACGCTGCGACGAGCAATCGGCCGTCTGCCGCGGCACGAGCCGCTCGCACTGGCTGACCCACAGCTCCAGCGCGCCGTCGCCCGACTGCGCATGCGCGATCAACGGGATGAGTGCCAGACTGCCAAGAAGTGCAGACGAGTACCGCATCAACGCCGCCTCCTATGGGTGGCTTTCCAGAGGGAATCCCAACGGTGCCGCCACGCCCTAAGACGCCAAGCCTCACGTCGCCTCAAACGTCCATTTCTCCCGGCGGAAAACTTCAAGGATGTCCACACACTCGACGCCCAAGGCTGCGCAAACGTTCGGGATTTTGGGGCGCCCCTGGCTGAACCGTTCCTGAGTTACGACAACCCATTTCGTGGGAAACATCACGCTCTTTTGTTCATCGTTTCGCGCTATGGCCAGCGCGACCACGAATGGATCGGCCTCGGGAGAGAGTCGGGAAGCATCGACGAGGTCAGGGAACCGCGCCAGAATCGCCTTGACCGTGCTCTGTTGCACGGCGTCGGGCCTGTGAAAAACGCCCTTTCGCATTTTCGCCCACTGCAGCACCTCGTCGGCCTTCACCTTAAGTTCGACGATGCACGTCCGAGGGCGCGATGATGCGTCGCTCCTTCGCCAAGTCGCTGATCCGATTCCATACTCCAACGAAGACGTCGCGCGGGTAGTAGGCGCGTAGGTCGATGAAGGCGCTGGTATCAAAGCAGTAGCCGATAGGTGTTGAGGACGCACTCATGAGTTACGGTTCGCCGGTGCTTTGCAGCAGTTTCGCCATCCGTGGCAGATCGCGGACCTTGATTCCCAGAAAGTCCGACTCGTCGCTCGCCGTAATGAGTCCGCGCTGCCGTGCGGTTAACACAAGCTGCGCGAAGAACCGGCCACGCTCCCGGACGGCGCGCTTCGGCGCGGCCATCGCAAAGTACTTGCGAGGCGGCTTGGCAGGCGGAGGGCGTCCTTGCCATTTCTCGAGCCGCAAACGGTATTCGCCCGCGGAAACGTACTGGAGCGCATGCAGTCGGTGCCAGATGACCTGCCGACTGACCTTCCATTCCTTCGCGACTGGTTCAAGGTCCTTGTCGTCCCACTTGTCGCGGCTGCCAACTCGTTTCGCGAACTCGGCCGCCGGGACAAGAAACTCGCTGGCGAACTGATTGCAGAATTGTTCGACGTGCGCTAGGGGGCCGGATTTGCCACGCAAGGCACCGGGCTCCGGTGTGCACACCCCGGGCTGCCTCAAAAGCAGATGCGCGAACTCGTGAAACAAAGTGAAGCACCTTGCCGTTAGCGCGTCGGCCGCATTCACAACAATCACAGGTCGATCCGCACCGTTCAGAGAGAATCCGCGAGCGTCGTCCATTGGAAAGGAGAATTGCAGGACGACGATTCCCTGCTGCTCAAGCGATTCGCGCCAGCGGCGAAACGCTGCGCCGGGTCTCTCCCAACTTAGTTGCTCAGCTACGCTGATGCCAAGCCGGTCTCGCTCACGCTGCGCCACGTTGCATGGGTCTTCGCTCGGTTTGGCGCGGCCAATTCGTGCCGATGGTTCGTTCAAGTCGGCAGCCAAGCCCAGCGCGACGTTTTGAAGCCAGCGCGCAGTACGAAGCACCAAACGAAACCTGAGCGAAAGCCTCGATTCAGCGGCGCCCGTCAGGCGCCGGAAGTCCGTGGGGGGCGCCGGCTCTTCGGGCGCTCTGGGAAGGAAGAACACCGCGATGGGACGCTTGTACAATGCGGCAAGCTTCTCCGCAGTTGCGAATGTTGGCGACTCCTCGCCGGACTCCCATCGGCGGACAGCCTCGGTTGGTCGGCGAACTCGTTTCGCAACCTCTTCGACGGATAGCTGCAGGCTCTCACGGGCCCACTTCAGGACCTGTGGCGTGACATCGGCCTTCAGTTGCGATTCCGCCATGAAACATTCCGCGGTGGCTGCCCACCTATCGTATCGGAGGAGCGGAGCACTGCAACTTTATCGATTCTGCGGCTGCGCTCGCAGTTCCTACACGATGCGTGTTGCGACACACCCAATCCATCGTACCATGCACAATCCGACACCAGGGACCGCACACGATGACAAGACTCGCCGATCTCCCTCCCGTTCCCGGCGGCTGGACGGCCGACGTCGTCGACGTCGCCGGCCGCACGTTCCACCTCACGCGCCCGGCCGACCCCGACGCCTTCCTCGATGATCCCCAAGTCCACGAGAAGAACCTTGAGTCCGGCTACATGCCCTACTGGTAGTATCTTTGGCCGGGGGCGAGGCCCATGGCGCGGCTCGTGCTTCAGGCCGGCTGGACACCGGGCACGCGGGCGCTGGAGATTGGCACGGGGATCGGACTCGTGGGCCTGGCCGGCCTGGCGGCGGGACTGAAGGTGACGTTCAGCGACTACGACGCACAGTCGCTGAAACTGGCCTTGCACAACGCCGCGCAGAACAATCTGCCGGGCGCGGAGAGCCTGCTCTTCGACTGGCGCGATCCGCCGCGGCAGAAGTTCCCCGTCGTGCTGGGCTGCGAAGTCATTTACGAGGCGGGGCTGCACGACCTGGTGCTGGGCGTGCTGGAGCGAATGCTCGCACCGGGCGGAGTTTGTTGGATCGGCGACCCCGGCCGTCAGTACGCGCCGGGCTTCTTCGCCAAGGCCAAGGCACGGGGCTACGACGTGGAAATCCGCGACCGCGAATTTGTGCTTCTGCCCCTGAAGGACGGCCAGCCGGACCTGCCCATCGGCCAGTTCCGGCTGCAAATCCTCCGCCGGACCTAATCCTGCCTTTCTCTTTTTTCCCCCGTCCCCTTGACTCGTTGTCCCCCAGACGGTGACGCCTCCCGCTGCGTTCCGCGCCCTGGCGTCGTTCGTGCGTACCTCAGCGCCAGCCCCACCAAAATCATGCCTCCGCCCACCAGCGTCCACCACCGCGTCTCGTAGTTTTGCAGCACGAGCCACACCCACACCGGCACCAGCACCGGCTCCAACAGCGCGATCAGCGACGCCTCCTGGCTGGCGATGCTCCGCAGGCCGCGAAAGAACAAAAGATACGGCAGCCCCATCTGAAACAACCCGAACGCCGCCAGCACGAGGAATTGTTTGCCCGTCGGCCAGGGTCCCAGCCAAAGCACAATCGGCCCGATGACGCAGGCCGCCGCCAGATGATTCACCGCCACGACGAACACCGGGTTCTCGCCGCGCAGGCTGTGGAGCAAAAGCACGACCCCCGCGTAACCTATCCCGGCGAGCACGCCCAGGAGAATTCCCAACCCCGGCCATTGCGACGGGGCCGCCAGCGTCGAGCCTTGCGAAAGCTCGAACGCCAGGATCGTGGCGATCCCGGCGGCGCAAAAGCAAAGCGGCACAAGGTCGCGCCGCGCCGCGGGTCGTTTGAGAACAACTACGCTCCAGGCGAGCACCCACAAAGGCGCCGTGCTCTGCAGCCAGATGGCGTTGGCGGCCGTGGTCAGCGTGACCGCGGATAGATACGTCGCGTTCATGGCCGTGAAGCAGAGGGCCATCGGCACGAGCTTTTTGTTCCACCTCGGCCGGCGGACAAAGGGCAACAGCAGCAGCCCGGCGAATAGCGCTCGCCAGAAAGCCAACAAAAGCCCTTTCTGCGAAGCCGGCCAGTTGTCGAAAATCGTTGTCTTGGCGAAAAGCCCGCTCGTGCTCCACATGACGGCCGCCGCCAGGACACAGAGCCGGCCGACGAGAGGCGACGGGGATGTGGGCGCATTCTCCGCCGGCGCGGCAGCATCGCCAGGCGTGGCGGACGATTCGTTCATGCGGGCGGCCGGCAGTTGCGGATCGAAAAGGACAACGGAGCGTGGAACATGGGAGCGTCGATCATCGTCAATTGACGGCGTTTGTCCAGCGAGGTTCGTGGGGTAGGCGTCTCGCCTGCCTGTACCCGCGCGCATGCCACGCGTGATAAGTGGCAGGCGGGGCGCCTGCCCCACGAGTTGGTGGATTTTCCGCCGCGCGCAAAACAAGCGGCGGAAAACCCGCCGCTCGTGGGCGGCGTAGTTGGAATAGCCGCGCGGATATGCGACGATCAAAGGACGACGGGCGAACGCGACGTGAAAGCGCGCGAAAGGAGCACAGCCATGGCCGACGTGCCTGCGGAGCGCGTGGAACCAACCGAGCCTGCAAGGCCACGCCCGCGCCGCTTCCGTTTCCGCCACCTCTTTCGTTTCCGCTTGCTGACGCTGCTCGTCGTCGTGTCCGTCCTGACCGCGATCCTCGGCCACTTCGGCCGGCAGTGGTACATCGGGCACCTTGAACAGCAAGCCGAGAAGGAACTCGAAAAGGCCGGCGCGGTCCTCGTCCGCGACGAAAACGGCAAGGTCGTGCGGGTCTATCTGGCCGGCGACAAATTTAACGACGCCGTGCTCGCCGCCCTCGTCTCGCACCTGCAAAACCTGCCCACGCTCCGCGAATTGGACCTCGTCGAAACGCACGTCACCGATGAGGGCCTAGCCCACCTGCACCGCCTGGGTCTGTTGAAGGAGCTTTACGTCTACCAGAACCGCACGACCGCCGAAGGACGCCAGAAGCTAGCTCAGGCCCTGCCGAACACCCAGATCAAAAGCAGTCAGCCCGAGCCGGTGGCGACGGCGCTGGCCATGCGGCCGATCTACCGGCACGCGATCGCGCGGATGATCGTTTCGCCCGACGGCGCGACCCTGTATGCCGGCTGCGGCGACGGCACCGTCCACGCCTGGGACCTGGCGACGGGAAAGCGGCTCTACGTCCTCCAGGCGCACGACAACTGGGCCTTCGGCCTGGCCGTCAGCCCGGACGGCACGCTCCTGGCCACGGGCGGGGGCGACAACGCCGTGCGCCTCTGGGACCGGACGACGATGCGGCTCGTCGCGGAGCTGAATGGCCACACGGAGGACGTTCATGCGGTGGCGTTCGACCGCACGGGCGGCCGGCTCCTGTCTGCGGGCGACGATATGACGGTGCGCGTGTGGGACGTCGACGCCCGCCGCGAAATCCAGCGCTTGGAAGGCCACACCGCGCCAATTCCATCGATTTCGGTCAGCCCGGACGGCCGGATCGTCGCCTCTGCCAGCCGCGACTGCACCGTGCGCATCTGGAACGTCGCCGACGGCTCACTGGTGCACGAGCTGAAGGGGCACGAGGGCGACTGCCACGGCGTGGCCTTCAGCCCCGACGGCACGCTCCTGGCCACGACCAGCTACGACGAGACGGTCCGGCTGTGGGACGTGCAAACGGGAAAATGCACCCGCAGGCTGGCGGGCCATAAGGACTGGGTATTCACGGTGGCGTTTTCGGCAGACGGGAAATGGCTTGCCAGTGGCGGAGGGGATGGCGTGACGCTCTGGGATGCGGCCCCCGGCGTCAAATGGATGAGTTCAGCGCCGTCCGCGAACGTGTCGTCCGTTTGCTTCGTCTCCCCCGGCGCCTTCCTGGGCGTGCCGCCGCCGGGCATTGTCGCGTCGTCGGCGGACGGCAGCATTTCCTTCCTGCCACACACGGGATGGGGTTCCGTCGCAAAGTCTCCAAGGCTGCACACGCTGCTCGTCCCTGGCGACGCCGCCACGATGCCGTCGCCACCGACGGGAACGCCAGGTGGTTCGCAGGTTGCAAACAGCCAAGCAACGAAATAGGCGCCGTCGCGCTGCCGCTGCTGGCGCAGCAGCGGACGGCACACGGAGAGGTTGGGATTTTTTGACGTCCACGCGCACGCCCGCGCCGCTCGGCCCGCGCAACCCCACCTACACCCCCTCGTAAGGGCCCAGCAGAATTCGCGTGAGGTAGAAGAACACCGGCGCGGCGAAGCAGATCGAGTCGATGCGGTCCAAGACGCCCCCGTGGCCGACGACCAGCGTGCCGTAATCCCGCACGCCCCGGTCGCGCTTGATGGCCGACATCGTCATCCCGCCCGCGAAGCCGATCGCGCAGATGACGGCCGAAAGCAGGGCGGCCTCCCAGGCGGCAAACGGCGTCGCCAGACCGAGCAGCGTGCCCAGGACCGTGCCGCTGAGAACCGCGCCCGCAAAGCCCTCCCAGGTGCGTTCGGGATTGATGTCCGGGGCGATGACCGTCTTTCCCAGCAGCTTGCCCCAGACGTACTGCATGATGTCGCCGATTTGGATGACGACCACAAAGTAAAAGAGGAGCCTGGCGCGCTGCGGCAGCGAGAGCGGCCCGCCGGGCTGGCCGATGGCCGGCTGGATCGCCTGCGCCGGTGCGCCGACCGCGGGATTGCGCGGCGTCGTCGGCGCGGCGCCGCTGGTCGCTGGCGCCGTAGGCGACGCACCGTTTTCCTGCGCCGTGCCCGCCAGCGGGTCTTCCCGCGGCGCGACGTCGTCGGTGACGGGCTGCGAACTTGCTTGCGCCACAAGCTCGACGTCGTCATTCGGCGTGCTCGTGGGAAAGACGCCGGCTGATGACGCCGGCGCGCCGCCGTTGGTCGCGCTGGCGGCCGCGCTGCCCCCTCCCGCCGCCGGCGAAATCGCTCCCGCCGGCAGCGGAGGATTCTTGAACGCTTTGTGAGTCAAAAGCGCGGGAGCATAGCTCAGGCAATAGACGCTGATCATCAGGCCCACCTGGATCTTCGCCGTCCGCTCCAGGAACCGCTTGAAGTCCCCGGCAAACGCCACCCGCGACGTGACCCACAGAAACCCGCACACCGGGATCAGGATGCTGTAATAGTCGTGCAGGTCGAAACCCACCAGCAGGTATTGCAGCGGCGTGAAAATAAAAAACACCCAGAACAGCGCGCGGTGATCGCCGCGCCGCGTGGGGGTGAGCGTGATGAACTCCCGCAGCGCCCAGAACGAAATCCCGCCGAACAGCACCACCGCCGTAATCGGTCCCACGATGAACGCCAACACCAGGACCGAGACAATCAACCACCACGCCCGCACGCGCAGGTGAAACTGGGCGATGACCGCGGGGTTGAACCCGGTGTCGTGCCGGCGCTTGAGGAGCTGCGCTCCGCCCGTCGCGGCGGCCAACGCCACAATTACCGGCGCGACAAGGAAGATCGTTTCCGTCTCGGGCAGGTTCACTCGATTTCCTTCAGCCGGACGACGGCTTCACGGGCGCGGCGCAGGAACGCTGTCTTTGGCTCGTCGCGCTGCAGCCAGATGGGCGGGCCGAACGTGATGCAGCTCAAGAGCGGCACCGGCAACACCTCGCCGCGCGGCAGCACCCGGTTCAGGTTGTCCATGTGTACCGGCACCAGCTCCAGGTCCGGCCGCTTCTTGGAAAGGTAATACAGGCCGCTCTTGAACTCCCCCACTTCCTCGCCGGAGCTGCGGCCGCCTTCGGGAAAAACGATCAGCGAATACTTGTCGGCGATGGCGCGGAGCAACTCGTCGACGGGGCTCTGGTGGACCTTAATGTTGAGCCGGTCGATGAGCAATGCCTTGAAGACGTTGTTGGCCAGGTACCGCCGCACGGGTCCCTTGAGCCAGTAGTCTTTGGCCGCCACCGGCCGCGTCACGGCCCGCACGTCCGGCGGCAGCGCCGCCCACAGCACGACCGCGTCCAGGTGGCTCGTGTGGTTGGCGAAATAAATGCGCTGGCACGTGTCGGGCTGGCAGTCGATCCAGCGCGTCGTGAAGCCCGACATCAGCTTGGCGGTGAACGCCAAGACGTGGGCCATGAGCCAGGCCGGCGTGGTCTGCTGCCGGTCGGGTTCGGCGGCGGCCGCGGCGGGGGCGGGGGCCGGGGCCGGAGAGTGGGATTCGCGGTTCACGTGAAGACGATCGCGCCGGTGGCGCGTGCGCGTAACTTTCCGGGGAGATACTGCATCCTAGCATGGCGATAGGCGGCGAGGAAACCAGCGGAAAACAGGAGCAGGAGGCAAGGAACAGGAAACAGGTGGCAGGAGTCAGTGAGTAGCAAGGACACTCGAAGGACGAATGACGAAACGTGCGACTCGCCCCGTCGCCTGATATAGTAAACCCTGAACGATCACCCACTCCACACTCCGAACTCCGCACTCCCCGTTCCGCACTCCGCACTCCTCCATGCCCCGCGCCCGCGCCCCCGCCACGCAGAGCATCCTCGCCCGTTACCTCGACCCCGAGGTGCTGGGCAAGCTCGCCAACCGGCAGGTCGAACCGCGCGGGCTCGTCCTGGGCAACCTGGCCGGGGCGCACAAGTCGCCGCTGTCGGGCTTTGCGGTCGAGTTCGCCGGGCACCGCGAGTACGTCTGGGGCGACGACCCCAAGCACGTCGACTGGCGGCTTTTTTTCACGCGCGACCGCTACTTCATCAAGCAATACGAGATGGAGACGAACTTCGTCTGCCATCTGGAGCTGGACGTGAGCGCCTCGATGCGCTACGGCGACGGCGACCAGCAAAAGCTGCTGTATGCCGCGCGGATGGCCTCGATGCTGGGCTACGCCATCATCCGCCAGAGCGACAAGGTCTCGCTGGCCACGTTCGACGAGCGAGTGCAGGGCTTCGTGCCGCCCAGCAATTCGATGGCGCAGGTCGTGAAGATGACCTCGCACCTGGATGAGATCGCGCCGGTGGCCAAGACCGACCTGCCCGGCTGCCTCACGGAACTCTGCGGCCGGATGCACCGCCGCGAGATCGTGATGATCTTCAGCGATTTCTTTACAGACCTCGATCAGCTCGAGCCGGCCTTGCAACGGCTGCGTTACCAGCGGCACGAGGTGGTGCTGTTCCACGTCCTGCACCACGACGAACTGGCGTTCCGCTTCGACGGCATGATCAAGTTCCAGGGTCTGGAACTGCCCGAGGAACACCTGACGCAGCCCGACGACATCCGCCGCGACTACCTGTCGGCCCTCGCGCGGTATCAGTCGCACTTCGACGAAATCTGCCAGCGGAACCGGATCGAGCGGGTGCCGGTGGACACGAGCGCGGACATGGGGAGCCTGTTCGTCGATTACCTGAACCAGCGGAGCTTGCTGAACCGGGGGCGGTGACCGTCGTGTCCGTCCGGGCTTTGTTCGTACTCGTACTGGCGATGTGGTCGTACTGCATTGGTAGTCACAGCTAACACCATCTACTTCGCTCGCTCGTCCGCTCCACTGTGGCTCATCGTAGCGCGTGCTTAATCCCGCGGATCGCGCGCTCGTGCTCACGCAACACCTCGCGCAAAACACGGTTCAAGTCCCCATCTCGAGGGATCTTCCCCTTCACGCGGTTGCCGCGCGCTTCGACCAAGTGGTGGATCAATGTCTCAACGTCCTTGAGATAGCGCACCTTCTGAATCTTGAAGATGATGAAGTGGTCCCATTTGTTCTTGTGTCGATCTCTCAAGTGCCATCGAATCCGACCGAGCAAATTGCGCGTCAGTCCGACGTAATAGAGTTCGTCGTGCCGATACAGGGCGTAAATCCCGGCGAAACCGCGCATGATCTCCTGAAGCCGATCCGTGAACACGCGATTCTCTAGGATCTCGGCGGGCAGACGGCGTGACATGCCTTTAATCAGAGCGCCCTTGCCGCTGTGGTTGGTCCGATTGCGGCGCCGCCGTTTCTTCGAGCCGCCGCTCAGACCACCTGCATCGTCGAGCCCATTGCGCTCATCCAGGGGGGAAGAAAAGGGGGAAGAAAAGGGGTCATTCTGATTTATTGTTGCCGCTTGCACGTCCCAAGACGCTCAATCCTTCCCCTTGTGCTCCACCCTCGGCCAGTAGGCCTCAAACCCGTGCTGGATGTAGTCCGGGCTGTTGTCCAGGTCGTGGCACGAGATGCACGTCGTCCGGCCCACTTCGTCCGGCTGTTTCTTGGCCTGCTCCTTGCTGAGGCGCATCTCCAGGCGCAGCGACATTTGCTGCTGCGGCGTGGCCTGCATTTCGCCGGCCTCGACGGCGGCGTGCTTGGAGCCGGGCCCGTGGCAGTTCTCGCAGCCGTTGCCCAAGAGTTTCGGCGTTTTATCCAGGCTGAGGAACCCGCCCTTGAGCGGCGAGAACCGCTGCGGCTCCCAGCCGGTGACGTGGCAGCTTACGCACTCGGGATCGAACTGCCGCGGCGGGTCGAGCTCCACGATCGATTGCGTGGCGTGGGCGTGCGGCGTCTTTTCCCAGACGGCGTAGGCCTTTGTGTGGCACTCGCCGCACTTCTCGCTGCCCACGAAATGCGCGTCGCGCTTGGGCGCGGCGGGCTTGAGCCCCAGCCCCTCCCAGCCGGCCTCGCGAAGCTGGTCCTGCATCGCCGTCCGCAGACGGTGGATTTCCGGCGAGTCTGCAAAGCGCGAATCGATGGGCACGCGCTGCAATCGCCGCGGTTCTTTCTCGTCGTCGAACCAAGCCGTCACCGCCGCGTACATGCCCTTGTGGCCGGCCTCGACCAGCCACGTCTTGCCTTCGTTGAGCGCGGTCGGCTCGCCGGGCGGCGGCGTCTGGCCGCCGGCCGAGACGACCACGTCGATCGCCGGATAAGCCGCCGCCAGCGCCTTCGATTCCTCCAGCGAGGCGTGCGAAAGCAGCACGATCAACTCGCATTTTTTGTCCAGCTCGGGCAGCACCTCGCGCAGGGCTGCGCTGGCGTCCTGGATGGCGATGTCCCGCGTTTTGACCTTGTCGCGGTAGTCCGGCCCCTTTCCCAGGATGGAAGTGATGCCGATCTTCCGCCCGCCGCGCTCGACGACCAGGTAGCGCGGCGGAATTCCCTCGTACACGGCCACGTTCGCGGAAACGAAGCCGTTCTTCGGATCGGCCAGGTCGGCCAGCACGTCGTCGACGGGCAGGCGCAGGTCGTCGGCGCCCAGGCCGACCGCGTCGTACTGCATCGTCCGCAGCGCGTCGGCGGTGCGGTGAAACTGGATTTCCGCCTGCCGCCCGAAACGGCGAACCTGGCCCCCCAGGTCGACGGCCACGACGGGCCAGCCGTCGCCGCGAAGCTTTTTGAGCAGCGTGTGCCGCCGGCCGAGTCCCCCCTTCATGTTCTCCAGGCCCGCGCAACCGCACGGCTCCAGGTAGCCGTGCTGCTCGCCGGTGGCGAGGATGGCCAGCGCCGGCTTGGGCCAATTCTTGAAGATTTCGCCGTTCTCCTTGACGGGGTCGATCTTCTTTTTGCCAGGTTCGTCGCCCGCATAGTTGCCGACGGCCGGGGCGGCGGTGACCGGGGCGGGGGCGACCGGCCCCGGGGCAACCGGAGGGGCGACCGGGCGAGGGGCGAATTCCTTCTCCGGCGCTTCGGTCACAGGCGGGGCCTCGATCGGTTCGTCGACGCCACGCTCGTCCGCGAGTTGCTTGGCGGACATCGGCGACAGCGGAGCTTTCGACACGGAAGCCGCCTGTCCGCCCGCGCCCACGTTCGGCGACGGAGACGTGGCTGTCGCGGGCGAACCGGGCGTCGCTGGGGCAGACGTCGTCGGGGCGGACGTCGTAGCCGCCGGTCCCTCGCTTTGGCGTTCCTCCTGACACCCGCAGGCGGCCCAAATGAGAGCGAAGGCCAGCACGCAGATATTCCGGCCGGCTCGTTTTGCGATGCTCATGTTCATTCGATCCGTCGAATGGGGGATGCGCCCTTTGCGGCCGTCCGCCGCGGCGCCGGCTTTGGGTCCGCCGCTCATTTGGCGATATAGAAGGTCACTTTCACGCGGATTTCCTTGAAGTCCGGGTGATCGGTTTCGAGGATGATCTCGGCCGCCTTGCTCCCCTCGGTGCCCAGGTATGCCTCCAGCGGCGAGCCGGGGGCGATCGACAACTTGCCGGGCCAGCGCACCGCCGTCTTGGCGGCGTTCTCGATCGGCTCGCCCAGTTCAACCTTCAAGTAGCTCGGCTCGGACCGGAGGTACCGCACCTTCACGCGGTTGTGCCGCTCCCCGCGCACAATCAGGTCCAGGTCCGCTTCCGCCCCTTTCTCCTGCTGGACGCGGCCCAACGTGACGGCCTCGTACGCGTTGATCCAATACCGGCTGCTCACCACGATGTCGCCGACCGCCTCGCCCGCCACGGGAATCTCCACCGGCTTGCCGCCGCCAGCCGTCGTCGTCACGCGAAGGGTCTGCCGGAACGGGCCCGACGGAATTCCCGGCTTGATCTTCACGTCCAGCACCACGCCGCTGCGCATGCGCGGATCGAGCTTCTGCGGCGGGCACGGCGCAGAAGTCACGTCGAAGAACTTCGCCGTCTCCTCGTCCAGCAGCTCGATTTTCGTGACCTCGACGGTCGGGTCGTCGGAGAAGACCATGACCTGGTACGCCTGGCTCGCGTCCGGCACGATCCGCGCCAGCGCCAGCATCTCCGGCTGCACCTGCAAAGGCAGAACGTAGTCGCCCGTCAGCGCCAGCTCGACGCGGGGACGGTCCGGGTCGTTCGTCAACAGCGGCACCACGTGACGAAACCGCCCCGGCTGGCCGGGAGACCGCAATCCAATCGTCACTTCGGCCGTCGCGCCCGGCTCGATCGGGTCATTGGGGACCGAATTCACCTGGCACTTGCAGGTCGCCATTTCCGCCGTGTTCAATTGCACGCGCAGCGGCAACGTGCCGGTGTTCGTCACTTGGAACGAGTGTTGAGGCTGGTCGAGTCCGGAGACTCTCCCAAAGTCGAACGACTCGGCGTCAACGCCAAATCGCGGCCGCTCGGTCGCCGACTGGTGGGCCTGCCGCACGGCGGCCATCGCCTCCAGCGGATCGGACGACGTGGGAACGCCCGCGCGCCAGGCCGCGGCCGAAATCCCGCAGACAATCCCCAGCACCAGGCACACGACCGCCAGCAGCCAAGTCTTCATAAGGCATTGCCAATTGTCACGTTGTGACCCGCTTCAGCGGTCCCGATTATAGGCCGTTACGCGCCGCCCCGCCGATGGCATTACGCGGCGGCGCCGCCGGAAGTTCAGAGGCCGCAACGACTTCGCCAGGCCTTCCTGCCCCGTCAGCGGCCCAGGTTGTTGGGGTCGGAGAGGTCGTTGAGGAGTTGGTAGTATGGGAACAAGGTCTGTGCCAAGATGCTGAAGATCGTCGCCACGATCAGCCCCATGACCAACAGCAGCACGCCGAAGCCGCCGATCATGCCCATGATCGCCATCCGCCGCTGGGCCTCGCCGCGGTATTGGTCGGCCAGGTGGCCCATCGTCTCGGGCAGTTGTCCCGTGCGCACGCCGACTTCCAGCGTATCCAGGAAATCGGTGGGAAAGACGCGCGTGGAGGCAAAGGCGTCGTCCAGCTCCCGGCCGCTGGTCGCCGCGCTCACGATCGCGTCGGATTGATCGGTGTAGCGCGCGTTTTGGGTCGATTGCAGGCAGAGGGGGATCGCCTGCTTGAGCGGCAGCGAGGTGTTGAACGTCAAATGCATGGTCCAGGCCAGCCGCGAAAGGGCCAACAGCTCGAGGAACCGCCCCACGCCCGGAATTCGCAGCAGCAGCTTCTGCAGCGGTCGCGTCCAAAGCATCCCGCGGCGCATGGCGAACTTGAGCGCCCAGTAGCCCGCCGTTAAGAGGGCGAAAATCAGGAGGTAGATCAAAAGCCCCTGGTTGCCGACGAGTCCCCACCCGAGGACGTCGATCGGCTTGCCTTCGCGCATGGGCAGCAGGCCCTGCACCCAGATCAAAAGGCCCACAATGAACACCGCGGCGAAGAACTCGATCCGGGGCCAGAGCGTCGCCAGGAAAAACGCCCGCCGCATGCTGAGCTGGTGGTCGTAATGGTCCGCCAGGTTGACGAACACTTCGGCCGTCTTGCCGGTGTGCTCGCCGACGGCCGCCAGCTCGCGGACCAGGGGCGGAAAGTAACTCCCCGTCGCCGCCAGCGCCGCCCCGAGCGTCTCCCCGCGCGCCACCTGGTCGCTGGACCGCCGCATTTGCGAGCGCAGCGTGAACGACCCGTGGCCGTGGGCCTCGCGATCGAACACTTTGCGGATGTCGATACCGGCCGCGAGCGACGTGCCCACCCGGCGGCAAAAGCGCGCCAAGTCCGCGGTCCCGATCCGCGGGCTAAAGAGCGACTGTAGCCCGCCCGGCTCCGCCCGACGGTCACTCTCCGGAAATGCCTGCAGCGATGGTTGGCGCGACATAACTGCTCACAAAGGCGAGGCGCTGCCTGATGGGCCGCTCCCCCGCATTCTACGGGGCCGCGAGGCAAGACCCAAGCGCCAAACGCGGCTTTGTCCAGAAGGGATTGTTTAGCGGTTTGCCTGCCGCCCGTCCCGACTCAATCGCGGTATCGCCGTACGACGACGCAGCTCGCCTGCCCCTGGAGCGTGACGTTCGGCTTCAAAAAACTGTCGCCCGGATCGGCCGCCGACGTGACGACCCGCACCGGGCACTCCGGATCGGGCGTGTGG
Source organism: Planctomycetia bacterium (assembly GCA_016177915.1). GTDB lineage: Bacteria > Planctomycetota > Planctomycetia > Pirellulales > S012-138 > JACOUI01. The sequence continues at coordinate 5,087 of JACOUI010000368.1, read as the reverse complement.
AAGTTGAGGACGGGAAAGAGTGCGTTGTGTTTAAGCGCCAAAACGCTCGCCACCAGCTCCACCAGGCCGCTCCCGGCGCCCAGGTTTCCAAAATAGCTCTTGGCCGCCGTGACCGGAACGCGCGGCGCCGGACCGCCGAAGACCTGCACGATGGCCGACGCCTCGGCGACGTCGCCCGTCCGCGTGGCCAGGCCGTGCGCGTGGACGTGCCCGATCGCTTCCGGCTTCATGCCCGCGTCGCGCATCGCCGCCGACATGGCCGACCGCAGGGCCACGTCGCGGAGGGCGACGAAGTCGCGCGTGGTGGCCTGGCTCGACCCGCTCCCCGCGATCTCGGCGTAAATGCGCGCCGACCGCTTGCGGGCCGTCTCCAGGTCCTCCAGCACCATCGCGCCCGCCCCCTCGCCGACGACGGTCCCCGTCCGGTGCAGGTCGAAGGGCCGGCAGGCCGCCGCCGGGTCGCAGGCCCCGTTCGCCAGCTCGAACTGCATCGCGGCGTGCACCGTCTTGGTGGGATGGATCCACGTCCCGGTCGCGCCGGCGATCATCGCATCGGCGTGTCCGCGGGCGATGATCCGCGCCGCCTCCCCCACGGCCAACCCCGACGACGCCTCCCGCTCGGTGAGCGAGTTGTTCGGTCCCCGCAGGTCGTTGTACATCGACAGATGCGCCGCCGGCATATTCGGCAGATACTTCAGCAGCCAGAGCGGGTTCAGCGCCGGCAGCCCGGCCAGCGCCCAGAGCTTGAAATCGAACTTGCCGTCCGGTCCCAGGCATTTCCGGCACGAATCGATGAAGTCGTCCGGGATCGTCACCATGTAGTCGGAGCCAAAGACGGCGCCCGTCCGGTCCGGATCGTAGACGCCCTTGGCCAGTCCCGCGTCCTGCATGGCCAACTGCGCCGCGGCGATCCCCATCTGCGCCTCACGGCAGATGGTCTTAAGTCCTTTGCGGATAGATTTTTTCAGCTCGCCCTCAAGGGGACCAAAGTCGCCGATTTCCCCTTTGAACGACAATGCCTCTCCGCCGTAGGAAACGGGCAGGTTATGCGCGTCGAAGGCCGTCAGCGGCCGAACGCCGCTTTGCCCCGCAACGAGCGCGCTCCACAGGGCCTCAAGCGTGCTGCCCAAGGGGGAGATCACGCCCATGCCGGTGATGACGACGCGCCGCGGCCCGCTCATCCGTGTCCACCCAAGCGATGGTAAGTGCCGAATTGGAAATGGATTCTAATGACAAGCCGGCCGCGACAGAACCCCACGTCGCGGCCTCACACGAGCCGCCTCTCAATCCTAGATCGGAATCGGCCGGTCATGGGAAGCAAAGTCTTGCAAAGCCGCGGAATCGACCAACGATTGCCCGACAATCGGCTATGCTGGGGTTGCTTTGGGACCTCCCATCGCCGTGGATTGCGGTTCCTGCGGCCATCGGCGGAGCGCGTAGCATGGGCTGGCGCCAGGCGATTACCGGCTTTTGGCGGCGGTGGTTTCCCACTCCGTCCCTGGGCCAGCGCGGCGAAACGGCCGCGGCCAGGTTTCTGAAGCGCCAAGGCTACAAGATCGTCGCCCGGCAACAGGAAAACCGGCTGGGCGAAATCGACATCGTGGCCGTCGACGGCCGCACCGTCGTCTTCGTGGAAGTGAAGACCCGGGCGTCGGCCGACGAGGCCCCCGAGGAGGCCGTCGGCGAGCAAAAACAACGCCGCCTCACGCGCCTGGCGCTCTCCTACCTGCGGAGCCACGGCCTGCTGGAATACGCCGCCCGGTTCGACGTCGTCGCCGTCACCTGGCCCGACGGCCGGCGCCGGCCGACGATCGAACATTTCAAGGACGCCTTCTCCTCGCCGGGCAGCGGTTCCATGTTCGGATAGGGCCGTTCATTTGCCGCCGCGCAGCGGGTAATATGTCCGCCGGCCCGGTGCGTGTACGGAGTGCTCTTTCGGCGCCAGCCAGCGCCAGGGGAAGCCGCGATGATCGTCGGCGTGCCGCGGGAAATCAAACGGGACGAATACCGCGTGGCCATGCTCCCGGTGGGCGTCGAGGAGCTGACCCGCGCCGGACACACGGTGCTCGTCGAGCACGGGGCGGGCCTCGGTTCGGGGCTTCCCGATTACCTCTACCAGGACTCAGGCGCCAAGCTCGTCAGTTCGCCGCGCGAGATCTTCGCCCAGGCCGATTTGGTGGTGAAGGTGAAGGAGCCGCTGCCGCAGGAATGGCCCATGCTCAAAAAGGGCCAGGTCGTGTTCACCTACTTCCATTTCGCCGCCGATTTTAAGCTGACGGAGGCGATGCTGAGCTACGGCATCACCGCCGTCGCCTACGAAACGCTGGCCGACGACCAGGGCCGCCTGCCGCTTTTGACGCCGATGAGCGAAGTCGCCGGCCGCATGAGCATCCAGGAAGGGGCCAAATACCTCGAGCGCCCGCAGATGGGGCGCGGCATCCTGCTGGGAGGCGTGCCGGGCGTCGCTCCTGCGGCTATCACGATCCTGGGCGGGGGCGTGGTCGGGGCGAACGCCGCCAAGGTCGCCGCCGGCTTCGGCGCCGACATCTGCATCCTCGACGTCAACATGGACCGCCTCCGCTACCTCGACGACGTCATGCCCCCCAACGTCAACACCCTCTTCTCCGACCGCCACACGATCCGCGAGCAGCTTCAGCGGGCGGACCTCGTGATCGGCGCCGTCCTGATCCCCGGCGCCAAGACCCCGCGACTGATCGAACGCGACGAGCTCAAGCTGATGAAGCCGGGCAGCGTGGTCATCGACGTGGCGATCGACCAGGGGGGCTGCGTGGCCACTTCCCGCCCCACCACCCACAGCGAGCCGACGTACATCGTCGACCAGGTGCTGCACTACTGCGTCACCAACATGCCCGGCGCGGTCGGCCGCACCAGCACCTACGCCCTGTGCAACGTCACGCTGCCTTGGGTGATGCAGATCGCCGACCGCGGGATCGAGAACGCCGCCAAGGAGCTGCGGCCGATCGCCCGCGCCGTCAACATCATGGGGGGCGAGGTGACGAACAAGGCGGTGGCGGAGACGTTCGGGCTGGCCCTGAGCCGGCGGTTTGACGTGTAACGGCTGCTCGTTCCCAGGCTCCGAAGCGGTACGCCTCATGAGTCGGTAGGAACGCTGCCGACGAATCTGACCCTGCATTGAGCGCGAACCCGCTGAGTTCGCTCCGGTCTTTCTCTGCGCCGTTTTGCTAGCGGGTTTATCGGCGTTACCCCTCTTGCCGATATTGGTTCTGCCGCTAAACTGCGTGCCGGCCTAAACTTCTGCAATTCAGGCAGGCAGGCAATTGACGCAAGCCCTTGTGCAGAGTAGGATTACGCGCTACACATCTGTCATTTTCGGTGCTGCATGGCGAAGAAACCAGCCAACGGAAAACCCGTACCGCCGCCGACCGACATCGTCGTTGACGAGAAGGCCGGGACGTTTCGCGTCCCGGTGCGAATCGAAATGGCTGATGTCGTCTTTCCGTTTAGCAACCATCAGGTCGTACAGCACGATGAGCACGGTATCTACATCTCCTTCATTCAAGTTCGGCCGCCGGTGATTGTCGCTGACACGGACGCGGAGCGGATCGAAGCGATCAAACAACTGAAGGGTGTGACCGGGAAGTGCGTGGCGGGCGTGGTTATCGCCAAGAACCAAATGCAGGCATTCATCGGTGCGTTACAAACGATCCTGAAAGCCAGTGACGCGCCCGGAAAAGTGAAGGACGAAAAGTGACTGTGGCAGTTAAAGAGTGGCGATTGTCATTTCTCGCGCCGACGAAAAAGGAGTCGGCAAGCGGTACGCTGGCAAACACAATTACAAGCGGCGGGGCCTACAGGGGCACAATCAAAGAATTGGGGATGCCCGTGGTCGATGTCGATGCGTCTGGAGGTTTTTTCAACCTTGTCGATGCAGACTTCCACGCATACCTGCGATCTGAAGCTGAGCGGCGAGGCGTTTCGTACCTGACGGTCCTGGAAGAAGAAGAAGCCGCACGCCGCGAACTCCAGCGGAATCCTCTGACGCATCGGGAAATCGCGCCGTTGCTACGTCCTGCCGATTCTCCGCATCCATACCTAGACTACGACGACGACGAATGCCCTTTCTAAACTGCGCGGGGGGGGCATCGTCGTGGACGCACGAATCGTTCCGGGCCGCATTGTTTGGGCAGAGCTTGGTCCACGCGGCAGATACAAGCGGCGGCCATGCCTTATCGTCACCCCTCCCGACGCTGACGGCACATTCAACGTCGCCGGCGGCTCCACACAATTTGACGAGACGCACCCGCGGCCGATCGACGTTGAACTTCTGTCGTCGGGCGTCAAAAAGCCTCCGCCTGGTGCGCCGCAGCCGAATCCCCCACCCACTCGACATCCACTGACGAAGCTGAAATGGCGGACGGTAGTTGATTGCAAATGGATCGTCCCCCTCGTCGAATCGAAGATTCTTCAGTATGGCGGGACCGTACCGCCCACGACATTGAGCCAAGTAGTCGCCAAGGTCCGAAGCTGAGCGCGAACCAATCGCTTTGGCGAACGGTCGATTCTTTCTTCGCCTCTCCACATCTATCAAGAATGGAGAGCGGCGCGCGTCTTGGTGGCGCAGCGGTCTTATAACGCGCCGTAGGGGACCGTCTGCGCGGTCGGATCGTAACCCCTTCTCTCCGCTAGTCCCGCTGGGACTCGCGTTTGGCTGCCCTGCTGAGCCTTTCCCTGATCCACTCCGATAACGGCTGCCTTCATGCGCCGGTTCACGCGCCTGTCGCTCGCCTTGTCTAAGAAGCTCGAAACCTCTGCGGCGCCGTGGCGATGTTCCTGGCTTACTAAACTGGTGGCTCGCAACCCTACGGGCGACAATAGCAGGGCAGCGAGAATCGCGCCGATCTAAAGGGTGGAAAACCGCTTGCGGAAATCGCCCCGGCAGTCCGACTTGCCGCTAGCGATTTCAAACTAGTACAGCGTTTCGTAAGTCCGTCGGTTATGCGGCCAGCGGTTGGCCAGTGTACGTCCAGCGGTACGGGTGAGCCCAATGCTCGTTGTTGTATTGCAGGTAGTCCAAGATCTGGCGTGTCAGGTCCGTCTTGGACTTG
>JACOUI010000367.1 GCA_016177915.1 Planctomycetia bacterium | reverse complement strand
GGACCACCGTCCGCCGGGGCCATCACCACCATCCGAGGAGGTCCATTCCTCCGCCCATACTAGCACGTGCTAGCGGCAAACATTTAGGTGGGGGGACACGCATGATGGCCAGGCATTTGTGCCCGTCGCCGTTGACTGGGGCGGAGAGAATCAGGTCATCTGGAAGTCGACTGCCGGAATGATCGTCGAGAAGCACAAGAGCACGCTGCTGTTTCCGAGTTGGCAATTCAACTTCGCGCGCGATGCAGTCGCGCACCTCAAGAGTGGATCGCTGCAGGTCAGCAAAGTGGGTTTGCAATTGACGGCTGAGGAAACGACCGCGTTGCATCAGATCGTCGAGATGCTGACCCTCGTTGACCAGCCGCGCACGGGGGAGTAGTCGGATGAAGAATATGAAGTGGCGCATCGTGTGTTTATCCTGTCTCGGCGCCGTCATCTTGGGAGCGCTCATCATGGGGCTATCTATGGCCGGTCAATGCACGTCGGACGACGGCGCCATCCCGCGAAAAGTCGCCACGCGCGAGTTGCGCAGCGCTAGCGGCGAACTGCTGATGACGTATTCGTTCTATCTCGGCGCGCGCGGTGAGGAGGTTCTTCACGGCACTCGCATTTACTGGGCGAAGTCGGACTTGAAGGAGATTCAGGTCGAGTACCGTGACGGAAAGCAGCATGGGACGTACACGCGTTGGCACACGGGCAGTCTACAAAAGTCCGAAGAGGGCCAGTTTGCTGGAGGAAAGCCGTTTGGGCAATGGACGTGGTGGAACGCAAACGGCAATGTGGTGGCAAAGTGCAATTACAAGGATGGCAAGATCGACGGCGCAAAGAAGTTCTGGAACGATAAGAGCAATCTCGTTCGGGAGGAGGTGTACAACGACGATGGCTTTATGGTCGAGCTCACAGCCTGGCACGACAACGGCCAAAAGCGGCTGCAGGGCAGCTACAAGCCGCGCAAGGACGCGCTGAAGGACGTCTTCGCCGCAGCAGTGGTCAAGCACGGGACGTGGACGTACTGGAACAAGACCGGAGAAGTCGTTGCGCAAGGCGAGTGGAAAGACGGCAAGCCCTGGAGCGGCGTTTGCGGCGTGCCAGCCGCTGGTGACGCAGGGAGCGTGGGAGGCATTTTGGGTTTCGGCGAATACCAGGACGGAAGCCTTGTAACAAAGCGCCCCGACATCAAGGCTTTCGATTGACCACCGCGGCACGTTCGTTGTGTTAGCGGAGCAGGCTGCCGTATTGCGTGGCCATCGGAATCTCCTACGAACTACGGTCATGGCCCTCTTCTCCCGCACCGAAATCCTCTCCCTCCTGCGGGCCAAGGTCGCCGCGGGGAAACCCATCGTCGGCGGCGGGGCCGGCACCGGCATCAGCGCCAAGATGTCGGAAAAAGGCGGCCTCGACCTGTTGGTCATCTACAACTCCGGAAGATTTCGCATGGGCGGCCGCGGGTCCCTCTCCGGCATGATGCCCTACGGCGACGCCAACGCCATCGTCATGGAAATGGCCCGCGAGGTCATCCCCGTCGTCAAGACCACGCCCGTCCTGGCCGGCGTCTGCGGCACGGACCCCTTCCGAGTGATGAAGCTCTTTTTGCAGGAGGTTGATCGGGCTGGGTTTTCGGGCGTGCAGAATTTTCCTACCGTCGGCCTGATCGACGGACTCTTCCGGCAGAACCTGGAAGAGACCGGCATGGGCTTCGGCCTGGAAGTCGACATGATCCGCACCGCCCACGAACTGGGCATGCTCACCACGCCCTACTGCTTTGATCCCGACGAAGCCACGGCCATGGCAAAGGCCGGGGCCGACATCCTCATTCCGCACATGGGGCTGACCACAAAAGGAACGATCGGCGCCGGAACTTCCCTTTCGCTCGAGGAGTCCGCGCGGCGCGTGCAGGCGATGCACGACGCCTCCAAGCGCGTCAAGGGGGACGTCTTGGTCTTGTGTCACGGTGGTCCGATTGCCGAACCCGCCGACGCTCAGTTTATCCTCGATCACACCGAGGGGATCGTCGGCTTCTACGGCGCCAGCAGCATGGAGCGCCTGCCGGTCGAGCCGGCCATCGCCAACCGCGTCCGCGAGTTTACGGATCTGCGGATCGGCTCCCGCGGCGCCGGCGCACACACGAACCCGAAGCGCAAGCGAGGGGGACCCTGACTCCGGGCAGGCCTGTCGCCTCCGCTTCCTGCGCGCCGCCGCTCCTGGCGCCAGCATTGCTTGCGCGCCGCGACGCACCGGCGACCTTCGCGGCTACAGAGACCTTGCCGCCTTTGCCGATGAGGAAGATGGCGCGGTGTCCTCAAGCCGGGAGCGCGTGCTGGCGGCGCGCCGACCCCGAAAAACCACCGACGGACCGCACTTGGCATGGCGTCAGAGCACCGTGCTGCCTATGATCCGGCCGCAGAATGCCGCATCGGCGTCTCGTCCGACCGACCCCACGAGTCGCCGGGCGCGCCGCCCGTGCGTTCCGCTTTCACTTCGGCAAGTCATCGTTCACAGGTTTCGTCAAGGAGGACGGCCGTGAAGTGGTTCAAAACGTTGGTCCTCAGCGCCGTCGTGGCCGTGATCGCCTACGGCGTCTACACGACGCTCACGAAGCGCCCGGATCGTTCCCCGTCCGCGCGCTCGTCGGCGCCGCCCTATCAGGACAAGTCGCGCTCCGATCCCGTCACGATCGGCCAGGGCCCCGGCCTCATGGACACGGGCGAGCCGGCGCAGCTTACGGAAGTCGAGAAGCCGGCCGTCCCGGGCGAATTGCACGCGCGCGAGGGCGTGGCCAGCGTCGAATCGCCGCTGCCTTCCGACGTGAAGAGCGGGGTGATCCCGGTCGACCCTCTCGGCCACGTGGCGCAAACCTCGGGCGTCCAGCCTGCCGATCGCGCCGAGAGCGAGCGGCGCTTCCAGGACACGATGACCCGGGTGCGGGCGATGCTGCTGTCCGGCCAGTTTGCCAAGGCCCAGATGGAGCTCTCCGCCTGGTATTCGCACAGGCATGAATTGTCCGACGAATCGCGGTCGCAGCTCGTCGGGCTGCTCGACGAACTGACCGGGACCGTCATCTACTCGCGCGAGCATCACCTGATGTCGGCCCACGTCGTGAAGGCCAACGAAACGCTGGAGCAGATCGCCGATCGCTGCGCCGTGCCGCCGCGATTGCTCGCCAAGATCAACGGCATCACCGACGCGGCCGCGCTCAAGGAAGGCAACGAACTGAAGCTTGTGCCTGGCCCGTTCCACGCCGAAATCGACGTGGCCCAGCGGCAGATCACACTGTACCTGACGGACCACCGCTACGCCGGACGGTGCATGATCGGCGTGGGACAGGAAGTGCCCGTCGCAACCGGCGACTATTTGGTCACGGGCAAAATGGAGAAGCCGTCGTATCGGGGCGCGGATGGTTCCGTATTTGAGCCGGGCGACCCGAAGAATCCCCTCGGGCAGCTCCTGATTGAAGTTGGACCCAGCATGGCAGAACCGAAGTTTGCCCTGCACGGCACGCACGACGACACCACCGTCGGCCGGGACTGCGTCGAAGGGTGCATCCGCCTGAACGCCCGGGACATTGACGACCTCTACGACATGCTGCTCGTCGAGCGTTCCAGCGTCAAGATTCGTAAGTAGCGCCCACAACGACTGCATTCAAACGCGACTCGGATGACACCCGTCGAGTTTCAGTGGGTGTTTTCTTTTGCGCTGGCTCGGTTTTGACCACATTTCGACTGCACACCAAGCGTCAAGTGCTATCAGTTCTTGATTGACGGACATCGTTTTCGCCACTATCCTTTCGTGCGGCGAAATCAGACGGATAACACAACGTCAATCCAAGCACACAGAATGTCCCCAACCACCATCGATTTGACTTCGGAAGTCGCAATCTACGGCAACAGCTTGCCCGATTCGGCCGGCCCGGCGGCTTCGGAGCTTTTGTGGCGTGCCGCTGAATCAAATCAGGTCGGCGAATACCTCACTGGCTGTTGGGCGGCAATTCAGGACGTCGTGCGATCGGGATTTCTGGGAGTCGTGGCCGCCCGCGGCGGCGAATGGTCGGCGCTCGGGGCGACCGGTAAACCCCGGCCGCTGCCGACGGAACTGTTGGCCGACGCGTTGGACCGCGAGGGCGAAGCCGCCAGCGGCAACTGGTTCGCTGCGCCCCTGGCGCCAAAGGTGGCGTCTTCCGAACTGCTAGTGGCCTGGAGCGAGCCGCCGCTTTCGTCCGACGCGCGGCAAACGCTGGCCGGCCTGGCGCTCGTGCTGGGCCGCGGATTGTCGGCCGTTCGGCTGCGACAGGCGCATGCCGCCCGCATCCGGCGATTGGAAGCGATCCTCACGATCGCGGCCCAGTGGAACCAGACGCTGGAGATGGAATCGCTGCTCACACAAATGGCCCAGGCCAGCACGCGCCTGCTCGAGGCCGACCGGGCCAGCATTTTTCTGTGGGACAAGGCGAACAAAATGCTCGTCGGGCGGCCGGCCCTGGGCGTCGAGAACAACGAGCTGCGCATTCCGGACAACGCCGGCATCGTGGGCCAGGTCGTGCAAACGGGCGAGCCTCGGCGAGTCGACCGCCAGAGAAACCAGGAGCAGATCAACCGGCAGGTGGACAAGCGCCTCGGCTATCACACCGAAACCTTGCTGTGCGTGCCGTTGTGCGGGGCTGACGGCGAAGTCTTCGGCGCGTTCGAGGTCATCAACAAGCTCTCCGGCAAAAACTTCAGCGAGGACGATCAGGACGCCCTCACCGAGCTGGCCTCCCACGCCGCCGTCGCCCTGGAAAACGCCCAGGAACGAACGCGGCTCGTGCAAACCCGCCGTCAAATGTCGGAGCAGGCGGCGCAGGGCGTACAGTTGATCGGCGAGAGTCCCGCGATCGAGGCGCTGCGTTCCACCATCCGCCGCGTGGCCGCGACCGACCTGGCCGTCCTCATCCTGGGCGAAAACGGCACCGGCAAGGAAGTCGTCAGCCGGTCGATTCACTATCTCGGCCCGCGCCGCGACGAGCCCTTCATCGCGGTCAACTGCGCGGCCATCACCGAGACGCTTTTGGAGAGCGAGCTCTTCGGCCACGAGAAGGGGGCCTTCACGGGCGCCGAGGACAGCCGGCCCGGCAAATTCGAGCTGGCCTCCGGCGGCACGCTGTTCCTCGACGAGATCGGCGACATGAGCCCCTCCGGCCAGGCCAAGATGCTGCGGGTGCTGGAGGAGAAGGTCGTGGTGCGCGTGGGCGGGGCGACGCCGATCCACACCGACGCGCGGGTCATCGCCGCCACCAACCAGAACCTGGCCGACCTCGTGCGGCAAAAGAAGTTCCGCCAGGACCTGTTCTTCCGTTTGTGCGTGGTCACTCTCGAGCTGCCGCCGCTGCGCGAGCGGCCCGAAGACATCTTGCCGCTGGCCGAGCATTTCCTGCGCGAGTTCTGCGCCCGGCAACGCAAGAAGCCGCCCACTTTTTCGGCCGACGCCAAGCGCCGCCTGCAGCAGCATTTCTGGCCGGGCAACGTCCGCGAGTTGCGGAACCTGGTCGAGCGGCTGGCGTATCTTTTCGCCGGCGAGACGATCCAGGTCCAGGACCTGGGGATCATCATGGCCCCGCAGGACGAATCGGCCGCCTGGGTGGCCGGCGAGTATCCCCTGGCCGAGGCCACGGTCCTCTTCCAGTCCGAGTACATCAAGAAGGCCATCGCCCGCTGCAAGGGAAACATGAGCGACGCGGCCGAGAAGCTCGGGCTGCACCGCTCGAACCTGTACCGTAAGATGCGGCAGCTTGGGATGAAGGTGGAAGAGTAGGTATTGAGCACCGATCCATCGGCGCGGAGCGTCCGAAGAAAGGGCCGCCCCGAATGCGTTTTATAGGTCGCCGCTTCCTGCAAGGAACCGCACTTCGAACGCGCCGCGCGATTGATCCCGAAGCGCGCCGTCGTTGATCGACCAGATCCGGAAGCCGCCCTCGACCGATTCCAGCTTAAGGGGCAGACCTGTTCGCAAGACCAAAGGAACCTCCTTGAATTCGTCGTCGTGCACTTCCTCGAGCTTCATCGGCAGTCGTCCCGATTCTCTGAAACTGCGCGCCACGCGGATGCCGAATCGGCCATTGAGGAGCACCTGACGATTCAAGAGCCCGACATCGGTTATCGCAATGAGCCCCGGCAAACCGGTCCATGTCATCGGCCTCGTGGGAATGATCGCGTCGGACGCTCCCTTCTTGATTGCGCTATCGATCTGAACCGACGGACGATCGGGTCCCGTGGCGTCGGCGCCTTCCGCCAACTTCGTCGTCCGTTCCAGGAACTCCGCGCGGTCCTGCAGGTGCAGCGGTCGCATGAACGAGAAACGGTACCAGAAGGGGGCGCGCTCGCGGTTTACATCCTGCCACAACGTCAGCCCGGCCGCTCGCTCTGCAAGAATGGTCCGGCTCGACTTCGTTTCTTCAGCCGATGTAACCAGCCATTGGTCAAAGCTGCGGAATTGCCCCGGCGTCAGATCCGCGTGGCCCACGAGCAGCGCCAAGTCGCGCGTCGCCGTGTTGCATAGCCCCAAACGCGACAGGTACGCAATGGCGGTCACTTCGCCGCGCAATGCGTGCGCTAGCTCGTAACGATCTTCAATACGCGCCGCGGCCCTCGCGATGTCTCCCGACCTGAGCGCCAGCAGAAAATCGGCCGACATTAGCATTCCGATATTTGCGATCGCGAGAGTTAACGTCTCGTCTTCCAGCATCGGGTCCGGCGAATGGTAATTGCGAGGGATTCGACAGTGCGGCTTCAAGATCGCTTCGTCGACAATCTTCAACGCCGCGTGATTGCGGTCCACCTCATTGGCGAGTTGCTCCATGTCTGAGGCCGGAATGGCGGCCACACCGCCCTGCTTTGCCTTCTCGATCACTCGTTCCAGCAGCTTTCTGAGCGAGTCGCGAGTTGTCCGCGGATGCAGAAGGGACACGGCGCGCACGTAGAGCGGGCCGCCATCCTGTTCCGGTGAAATCGGAGGCGGCTCCAAGTCCACGAACCAGACCGGCTCGCCGCGCTGCCGCGCCGCCGCAACGGCGTCGTCGAATTGCGATCGGGCGCGATACCACCAGATTGCGTACGCCGCGCCCGCAAGTAGTAACCCGACAACCAGACCAATCACTGCTCGCTTCATCCACCGCCTGAATCGGCTCGTTCGTGGTGTTGGCGACTCAACATCGTGCGACGGAACGGGTCTGTCCGACATGGTCGTTGGCTCCACACGAAGACCAAACGAACTCGCCGCCACGGCATGCGACGCGCACGATTATCCCACAGCGATTCGGGAGCACAATCGGCCTCAGCGATTTCTCATCGCCTTCCCTCGACAACCGCGTGGAAAAAAGCTCCTCGCGACATTCGCCGACAGGAGCTTTGCCTAACGCCAGGGTAATGGCGTTGTTCCAGCTAGCCGTGTCCCCATGATGACCGCAACGAACAACCGACTCCTACACCTCGGAGTGAAGCCGAATCCCCGCGGACGTGAATCACCTCCGCCGCTTCCAAGCATCGCATAAGGAGCAAGGAACGTAAGGAACGTCGAGTGCCAGCGTGGCGACGTGGTTCTTCACTTTACCGGCACCGTCACGACGATGAACGACCCGTCCGCCAGCTCCTGATTGCAGAGGTAGGCGAACTCGACGCCCATCTCGGCGAGCCGCCACGCCTCGGCGTCGTCCACGGTCAGGTACTTGCCGCCGACCGCGATCGCCTCGTCCCAGCCCTCGGCATCGCGGGTCTGGAGGGCTTCGTCGGACCGACGACCTCGAACGCTGGGGAGGACCAGCTCGTGGAGGACGAGGCTGGCGCGGAACACGCCAGCGCGTGGTGCCGGCGCGGATTTCCGATTCCAGCGCGGTGCGGATGCGCGTGAGGTCCAAGGCGATTTGGCAGCGGCGACATCGGCTACGCGGAAGCCTTCGCGGATCGCTGCATTGGTGAGCATCGAGGAACCACATCCGCGAACCAATAGCCATCTCGGCTCACGATGTCGCCCACATTGACTTCCACGGGAGCTAAGAACATCGGCCCCGCGGTGCAGAATGTGTGGAACTCTCCTCGCTCGCCGCAGGGGTCGGCGCTGGACGGCAACTCCGCCAACAACGCCGAGTCATACCAGCGCCCGACGAACCGACCGTCCATCTGCTTCGGGTCCACGCAAGTGAGGACAGCCCGCAGCCCACTGGCGATCATGCGCCGTGCGAGTCCGGCGGTGTCCGCAGGTGTTCCCCACAGCGGGAACAAGGGGGCGATCCCGGTTCCCGCGAGCTGACGCACCCGATACGCCCGGATCTCTTCCAGGAACAGGTCGCCGAAGGCGATGTGCGTGACGCCTTCATGACATGCTCGGTCGATCGCCAGTCGCATACGCGCCTCGTACACCTCGTTGGAGCAGGGCCAGGGTAGGAGAATCGGCCACAGCGGCAATCCCGTGGAAGCGGCCTGGGTTTCGACGAGCTCGCGCCGAACAGCGTGCATCGCGACCCGGTCGGCCGCCTCATTGAACGTCGTGAGCAGCCCCAGCACCTTCACGTCCGTCTGCTGCCGGAGGATGTGCAGCGTCCAGGCACTGTCTTTTCCAGAGCTCCAAGATAGCAAGACCCGTTTCACGCTAATCCTCAAATAAGCGAAGGTTCCGCGAGTTTTTCGTTGAAGGCGCGGGCGCAGCGGCGAGCGCTCGGCCGCGGTGCGGTCGGTTTGTTGCTTCGCATTGTACCTGCTTCATCTCG
>JACOUI010000366.1 GCA_016177915.1 Planctomycetia bacterium | reverse complement strand
GGTGGTCGCGAAGCAGGTGGTGCAGAAACGAACGACAGGGGTTGTTGTGGTTACCGAACATGGCGGGGCCTCCACCGATCCTTTTTTCTTGGGGGCCGTCATGGCCCCGAAACAGGGATGACGCTTGGGGGGATGCGCACCGGCGTAGTCTGTCCGAACTTCCTGTCCGGCGAATCGACGCGTGCCATGCGGACCTTGCGGACGTGCTTGTGGCAAGCCACGCATTTGAGCGTCATGTCGACGTAGGCCAGCGCGGCGGCGTCGAGGTTCTTTTCCTTGGCGGCGTCGTGGATGGCGCCGGCCGAGCGGCGGAACTCGGCGCTGTATTGGACGTAGTCCGGCGTTTGCAGGACGCTCCACTGCGACTCCAGGCTGAGGAGGCTCAGCCGCTGGGCGTTGGCCTCGATGGACTTGAAGTCCTCGGTGGCCAGCCCCTCCAGCACGCGGTGCGTGGCCGCCACCTTCTGACGCATGAACTCGGGCAGGTTGGCGGGGTTCTGGGCCTTGGCCTTGGGCGTCGGCTTCTGCGCAGGATCGGTCCCGGAAGGGTCCTCCTGGCCGGAGATGCCTGGCAGCGGCGCCAGGGCCACAAACACTGCAAGGACGAGCAGGCGTCGCATCGGAGTCTCCTTTCGTCTAAATGCCCTCGGCGGGCAAAACGGCCGTTCAAGGCCGTCATTTCCGCGACGGCCCGGAAGGGCCGTCCTACAGGACGTTCATCCTGCCGCCGCCTCGTCAACGTTTATCCAGCCCACTCGGCTTGCTGGGCCTCCTCCACGGCGTGCAGCAGCGCGCACGCCACGTCCAGGGAGGTGATCATCCCGACCGGGCGGCCTTCGCGGTCCAGCACCGGCAGCCGGTGCACGTGGGCCGCGGACATCCGCCGCGCGGCCTCGACGAGCGGGGCGTCGGCCGGGATCGTCTGCACGCCCCAGCTCATGCTGGCCCGCACGCGGTGGCAAAACGGCTCCATGTCCAGCCAGGGTTCGCCGGGAGGCGCGTTGCGGGCGGCTTGCGCGGGCGCGGCTCCCTCTTTCGCGGCGGTCCCCGCCCGGCGAGCCAGGTAACGCACGAAATCGCCCGCGCTGAGCATCCCCACGCATTTTCCCAATCGGTCCACGACCGGAGCGCCGGAAACGGAGCGCTCGGCGAGCGCGGCGGCCGCCTCGGCCATGTTCTGATCGTCGCGCAGCGTGAGAACCTCGCGCGTCATCACGTCGCGGACCGTCAGCCCTTGCAGCCGTTCCAACGAGGAGAACATGCTTGACCTCCGGCGCGTCGCGCGGTTGGTAGGACGGCCCTTCCGGGCCGTTGCTGAATTCTGACGGCCTGGAAAGGCCGCCCTACAGCATGGTTCGCCCACGCGCTCAGTTCGCGGCCACGGGCGCCTCCTTCGAGGCCTTGACGGTCAGCACGGGGCAGTGGGCCGAGCGGACGACGGCCTCAGCCACGCTCCCCATCACGAGCCGCGTCAGGCCGCTGCGGCCGTGCGTGCCCAGCACGATCAGGTCGACGTCCTTCTCACGGGCGAAGTCGACGACGGCCTGGGCCGGCTCGCCCATCAGCAGGTGGTGCTCGTAGGCGACCTTGCCCTTGGGGACGACGGCCTCGAGCATCTTGCGCAGGGCTTCGGTGTCCGGTTCCAGGACGCCGTAGTACATTTCGCCGCCGCCGTAGGCCAGGGGGTGCTCCTCGACGTGGACGATGAAGAGCTTCGCGCCCCAGTTCTCGGCCAACGACGTGGCATACTCCAGGGCGGCGTCGCCGGTGTGCGAAAAGTCGGTCGGAAACAGGATTTTCTTGGCGTTCATGACGCGCCCTCCACTACGTTGGGACGGCGGCGCGGGGCGGTGCTCCGGCGGCGCCCAAGCGCCGCCGGACCCGCCCTGCGCCGTCAAGGGACTCTTACTTCTTGATCTTGATCTTGTGGGTCTTGGCCTCCTCCGTCTTGGGCAAGGTGATCGTCAGCACGCCGTCCTTGTACTGGGCGGCGGCCTCCGCGTCGTTGACGCCGCACGGCAGCATGACGGACCGGGAGTAGCTGCCCCAGGTCCGCTCGACCCGGTGAAACGTCTTCCCCTTCTCCTCCTTCTCTTCCTTCCGCTCGCCGCTCACGGTCAGCACGTTGCCGCTGACCTGGATGTCAATCTCCTCCGGCTTGACGCCGGGCAGGTCCAGCCGCACTTCGACCGCCGTCTCCGTTTCGGAGACGTCGGCCCGGGGCAGGCCCTCCATCGTCAGGGCGAAGTCGTTGTCGCCCCAGAAGCGCGGAAAGAAATCCTCCATCTCCTGCCGCAGCGACTGCAGCGGGCGGCGGAACCACGGAATCGGCGACCGCGGTTCACGCGTGGTCAGAATCCCCGCCATGGCTTTCTCCTTGTCAAAGCGTGTGGCAAACGACATGGCCGGATACAACCATTGTCCGGCATGGGGCAAGGACTTGCATCTTGTGTGCCACAAGGTTGACTTCGAGCGACACTGCCGAAACAGCAAGCCACGGCAGGACTTGCGGATTGTGCTCCCCGTTGCGATTCAGCCACAGAATGTGACACCGACGGGCCAGGTGTGCGGCCTGCGCCCGATGCGGACCGGGATGCACACCCCCAACGCAAGGGTGAGTTCTGGCGCGCAAGAAGCGCACGTTGAGGCGCTGGCACGGTTTCGGTTGCTTGCAATCGTTGCAGGTATCAGCCGGCCGGCTTGACGGGAACGACGCGCAAGGCCGCAGTGACCGCCGTGGCGAGAACCTGTTTGCCGTCCGGACCCAGAAGCTCGGCCTGAAGGACCAGGTCGTAGGGCATGACGGGCAGATCGGCCGGGACGACGACGTTGACGCTGCCCTCGCCCTGCGTGGCGGGGATCGACGGCGTGCCGTCGAGGCGGACGGCCTTGGCCAGGTTCGGCTTGCCCTTGTCGTTGCCTTCGGCGATGGGCGGGACGACCTGCGTCGTGAGGAGCGTGAGCCGCACATCGCCGGCGGCACCCTCGGCGCGCGTGACCTTGACCGGCACGGCGAAGTTCTGCCCCAGGTTGAAGGCCGCACCTTCGGCCGGCTGCCAAGCGATTTGCAGCGGTTCGGCGGACTTGACCGCCAGCGCCAGCTCGCGCTTGAGCCAGGGTTGATGCTTGCTGGCGTTGTTCTCGGGCGCCGTGGCGAGCCGGCGAATCGCGGCGCCGTCGGCCGCTGCGTCGCCGACCAGCCGTGTCAACACGGCCGATGGCGGGATGTCGCCGGCCGTGATCGTGAGAAAGGTCTCATTGGCTCCCGCGGGAATCACGTCGCCGGCCAGCGACACGCCCTGCGGCGGCGACGGATCAAACGCCAGCTTGATGTCGCCGCCGTAGCCGGCGCGTTCGGCCTTCACGCGCACCAGCGTCGTGCCGCGGCCGGGGACCTGGATCGCGTCGGCCGGGACCGAGAGGCGAAAGTCGGGTAGGTCGGCCTTGGTGACACTGATGCGGTAGAGCGCGTCGGCCCCGCCGCGGTTCTGCCGGTCGGAAAACGTGACGATCAGCTTTTGCACGTCGCCCGGCACGGCGAAGTCCAGGCCCGGATCGAGCGTGTTGGGACGGTCGTCGTTGGCGGCGAGCTGCGCGCCGTCCTCCCGCGCGACCGTGAGGACGCCGTCGAGCGGAATGCCGAGGCGGTTTGAGAGCACGTCGAACCGCAGCTTCATGCCGGGCTGCACTTTCAGCGCGTAGCGGTCCTGCTCGCCCGATTTTGCCAGGACTCCGCTGATGCCGGCGGGGACGGCGATTTCCTGTGGCGTGCCGGGCGACTCGGCGGCCTCGATCGTTTCGGGCAAATCGCTGACGGCGACCTTGGGCCGGCCGCCGGAGACCAGGGCGTCCTCGGGCCAATTCGCCGGCTGGGTTTCGAGCAGGTCAGCGAACGTCGTCTCCACGCGCGCGTCGCGCGGCAAGTTCGTGGAGGCGAACGCCAGCGCGGTCGTCTGCCCGCGCGTCGCCCCGAGCGGATAGACCAGGTCGGCGTAGGCAAGCTGGCCGATTTTGAGGCGGAACATGCCGGGCGAGCCGCCACGGAACAGGGCGTCGTGGAATTTGATCGTGTACTTGCCGTCGACGGGGAGGGCGACGTCGAGCCGCGCGTCCCCGCCCAGAATCCGCTGGGCGGGCGAGTAGGCAAGCTGCGAGCCGTCGGGCTTCGAGAGCAGCAAGACGGGGTCGGTCGCCCCGCCCAGCCGGCGACATTCCAAGTCGATCACCACGCGCTGTCCGGCGGCGCCCTGGAACGTGGTCGACATCACCGTCGCGCCGGCCAGCGCGCCGTGCATGGCGACCGGCAGCGCGGCGGCTTCCGCCGCGAACGCGACCTGTGGGAGACCGTCCACGGCGATCACCGCCGGATTGGAAACGCCGTGCGCGCTGGCGACCCGGACCTGGTAGAGGCCCGGCGGAGCCTGCTTGTCGAGCGTCACATCGACCTGAATCTGATTGGCCGTGGCGCCGGGCTTGATCTCGGCCTTGGCGACCGGGAACGAAAACAGGACCTGCGGATTGCCGTCGAGCTGCGAGCCGTCGATGGTGAGAGTCGTGGTGGCGCCGAGTTGCAGGCCGCGAATGGGGACGTTGCCGATCGTTGGCGCGGCCGCGGCCGTCAAGCACGTGAGGCCGGCGGTCAGGAGCGACCCGAGGCAAGTGAGCGTGCGTTTCATGCGTCCGTTCCTGGCAGATTGAGAACGCTTCAGGCGACGCGCGTCTTCAGCGGCGTCGCTCGTCACGATGGCAACGGTCGAGGGTTCCGAGCAATTCGGCCGCCGTCAGGCGCGGCCGTCGTTTGCATCAGGCGGGATCGTTACGTGCCGGACTTTTCCGGCGCCGAGTTTGCTGGCCCCGCGTTCGCTGGCTTCTTCGGCTTGGGGTTGACAGGCTCGGCCAGCGGGTCGTCGGGATTGCGCGCGCCGGGCTGGGCCTTTTCGATCACCTGCGGCTCGTTAATGTGCAGTTGCTTGCGACGCGCCTCGCGCGCGGCCTCGAGCTTCTCGGTCGCGGTCTTTTTTGCGGCGCGGCGATAGCCTTCGATGGCCACGCGCTCCTTGCCCTGCACGCGTTCCAAGGCCCGGCTCACGTTGTAAAAGCCGACCGTATCGCCGGCCTCCAGGGCCGCGGCGGCCTTGAAATCGGCCTCGGCTTCTTTCGTCCGGCCGAGCTTCCAATTGGCGAGGCCGCGGTAGTAGTACACGCGCGGGTCGTCGGATTTCTTTTTCACCAGGGCGTCGAGGTGGTCCAACGCTTCCTGGACGTTTCCCAGGTGGAAGGCGTGTACGGCGATGCCGTAGGCCTGCGCCGCGGCGTGCTCCTCCGCCCGGCTGCTGACGGCGGCTGCGAGGCAAACGGCGATTCCCAAAACCAGACTGCTCCGGAACATACGCACTCCCTGCGGCTGCCTTGATGAAGTCCCCTGGGGGCCAGTATCGCGCCCTAGAAAAATCGTAATTCTCGTTGCCGTCGATTGCAAGGAAGCGCGGGGCGGAAATGCTCAATCGGGCTGCATTTAGGCGGAATTTAGGGACGGGGCCCGTGTTGCAAGGCGTCGCGGCGGGCGTAAGCTGAGGGCGACCATTGGCACCGTGTCTCCTGCCGATGCCGTCCCCGGAGGTG